>NZ_JANJUE010000363.1 GCF_024710765.1 Pseudoxanthomonas sp. | reverse complement strand
GCCCTTGAGCCAGGCTTCGGCCTTTTCCTCACCCATGTGCTCGGTGATCGCGCCGAACAGGCTCAGGTTGTAGGGGTGCGATCCCGATCGGATGCACAGCTTGCCCTTGTTCTTCGGATCACCCAGCTCCTCGTAGGTGTCCACATCGTCTTTCTGTACCTTGATCTTGTTGTACACAATGACTCGGGCACGTGTTGAAAGGCCAAACCACGAAATGCCGCCATTGGACGAGGCAGCGCTGCGCAGGTGGGCAGGAATGGCCTCATTCAGCACCTTGGACTGAATGGGCTGGAACAAGCCGTCGGTTTCGCCTTTGTACAGACGGGCGGCATCCACCAGCAGAATCACATCGGCCGGCGAGGCAGACCCCTCGGCCTTGAGGCGGGCCAGAATGCCGGCATCGTCTGCATCTACGCGGTTGATCTTGATCCCCGTGGCCTTGGTGAAACCGGTGTACAGCGCTTCGTCGGTCGAGTAATGCCGTGCCGAATAAAGATTGACCACCTGCTCCTGGGCCAGGGCGAACCCTGTGGATGTGGACAAAATGCAGCAGGACAGCAGGGTCTTGATCAGCGTCGACATGGAATCCATCTTTCCGGGAATGAGTATGCGCAGATGATAAGGCAAACACGAACCATTCGCAATATTGAAAAATGCGACGGTTTGACGCAGCGCAAGCTTGCCGACGCCATGCAGACAGGTTGATGACCGGAAGAGCAAAAAAAAGCCCGGTGGAGTACCGGGCTTTGAAAGGATCCAAGAAACGGGGGTTTCGAGAGGATCCAAGGAGACAACTGGAGAGCCCTAGAAAACGGGCCGTTGGCGCGTATTCTAAGGGTAAGCCCTTGTCCTGGTCTAGAGCATGAACGCCAGCCCGGAATTTTTCGCGCTGGCGGGGCGTGGCCGACTTGGCAGCGTCAGCGGCAGAGGCAGCCACAGCGTTGAAGTTGGCTTCGGCAGCGTCGGTGGCCTGCTTGACAGCTTTCTGAACGGATTCGAAAGCGTTGTTGGCGGCCGAAACGGCGCTCTTCATGACGGCCACAGCGGTTTCAGAACCTGCAGGAGCGTTCTTGGCAGCGGAGTCGACCAGATTCGTGAAGGTCTTCTGGGCTTCAGAGGTCTTGGCTTCCACGGCCTTGGTGAAACCGGTGTACAGCGCTTCGTCGGTCGAGTAATGCCGTGCCGAATAAAGATTGACCACCTGCTCCTGG
>NZ_JANJUE010000141.1 GCF_024710765.1 Pseudoxanthomonas sp. | reverse complement strand
GGCCAGGAACAGCAGCGCCTTGAAGAAGGCGTGCGTCATCAGGTGGAACACCGCGACCGAGTAGGCCGAGGCGCCCAGCGCCACCGTCATGTAGCCCAGCTGCGACAGGGTGGAATACGCGACCACGCGCTTGATGTCGTTCTGCACGATGCCGATCAGGCTGGTCCAGTAGGTGATGGGCATGTACTTCTTCAGGCCGCCCATCTTCCGCATGTCCTGCTCGTGGTGCATGCCGATGATCACCGAGCCGGCCGCCAGGAACAGCAGGGCCTTGAAGAAGGCATGGGTCATCAGGTGGAACACCGCCGCCGAATAGGCCGACACGCCCAGCGCCACCGTCATGTAGCCCAGCTGCGACAGGGTGGAATACGCGACCACGCGCTTGATGTCGTTCTGCACGATGCCGATCAGGCCGGTGAAGAACGCGGTGGTGGCGCCGATGAACAGCACGAAATCCAGCGCGGTCGGCGACAGCTCGAACAGCGGCGACATGCGCGCGACCATGAAGATGCCGGCGGTCACCATCGTCGCGGCGTGGATCAGCGCCGAGATCGGGGTCGGGCCTTCCATCGAATCCGGCAGCCAGACGTGCAGCGGCACCTGGGCCGACTTGCCCATCGCGCCGATGAACAGGCAGATGCAGATGACGGTGGCCATCGACCAGATCAGCGGTTGATCCAGCACCTGCCAGGTCTGGCCGAACATCGTGATCGCGCCGGACCACACCGGAATCGCCTTGCCGGCCAGCATCGGCGCGTTGGCGAACACGGTGGCGTAGTCCAGGGTGCCGAACATGAACAGTACCGCGGCGATGCCCAGCAGGAAGCCGAAATCACCCACGCGATTGACCAGGAACGCCTTGAGGTTGGCGAAGATGGCCGAGGGGCGCTTGAACCAGAAGCCGATCAGCAGGTACGACACCAGGCCCACCGCTTCCCAGCCGAAGAACAGCTGCAGGAAGTTGTTGCTCATCACCAGCATCAGCATGCTGAAGGTGAACAGCGAGATGTAGCTGAAGAAGCGCTGGTAGCCCGGATCCTCGGCCATGTAGCCGATGGTGTAGATGTGCACCAGCAGCGAGACGAAGGTGACGACCACCATCATCATCGCGGTCAGCTTGTCGATCATGAAACCGACATGCGCGCTGTAATTGCCCACCTCGAAGAAGGTGTAGACGTTCTGGTTGAACGGCGAGGCGCCCTGCCCGACCAGCTGGTACAGCACCCAGCCCGACAGCGCGCAGCTGGCGGCCACGCCCAGGATGGTGACGACGTGCGAGCCCGCCCGGCCGACCTGCCGGCCGAACAGGCCTGCGATGATGCTGCCCAGCAGCGGCGCCAGCACGATGGCCAGCAGCACGTTCTTGGAAATTGCGACTTCCAGACCTGTCATGGGTGCATCAGCCTTTGAGCGTGTCGACTTCGGCGACGTTGATCGTGCGCCGGGTGCGGAACAGGGTGACCAGGATGGCCAGGCCGATGGCGGCCTCGGCGGCGGCCACGGTCAGGATGAAGAACACGAAGATCTGGCCGGCGGCGTCGCCCAGTTCGCGGGAGAACGCCACGAAGTTGATGTTCACCGACAACAGCATCAGCTCGATGGACATTAGCAGCACGATGACGTTCTTGCGGTTCAGGAAGATGCCGGCCAGGCTGATGCAGAACAGCACCGCGCCCAGCGCCAGCAGGTGACCCAGGGTAATCATGCCTTGCCCTCCCCTTCGGCAGCTTCATCGGTCGATACGCGGACCGGCTTTTCGGCCGCCATCTTGACCATGCGGATGCGATCGCCGGCCTTGACCCGCGACTGCTCGGACGGATCCTGGTGCTTGGCGCCCGCGCGGCGGCGCAGGGTCAGCATCACCGCGGCGACCACGGCCACGGTCAGGATCACGGCGGCGAATTCGAACGGCAGCAGGAACTCGGTGAACAGGCTGCGCGCCAGCCAGGCGGTGTTCGACACGTCCGCGGCGGCGGCGGCGGCGTTGTCCGGGAACGCGGCGACGGTACGCGCCTTGACGCCGATCAGGGTCAGCATCTGCACCAGCATCGCGACCGCGACCACCACGCCGACCGGGAGGAATTTCACCCAGCCCTCGCGCATCTTGGCGATGTCGATGTCCAGCATCATCACCACGAACAGGAACAGCACCATGACCGCGCCGACATAGACGAGGATCAGCGCCACGCCCAGGAACTCGGCCCCGACCAGCAGCCAGATGCAGGCCACCGAGAAGAAGGTCAGGATGAGGCACAGCACGGCATGCACCGGGTTGCGCACGCTGATCACCGCGCCGGCGGCGACCGCCGCCATGGCGGCGAAGATCCAGAAAGCGATATTTACCCAATCCATCTCATGGACCTCAGCGGAATGCGGCGTCGGCGGCGCGACGCTCGGCGATCTCGGCTTCCAGCCGATCGCCCAGCGCCAGCAGCTGCGGCTTGGTGACGATGTTCTGGCCGCGCTTGTCGAAGTGGTACTCCAGCACGTGCGTCTCGACGATCGAGTCCACCGGGCAGCTCTCCTCGCAGAAGCCGCAGAAGATGCACTTGAACAGATCGATGTCGTAACGGGTGGTGCGACGGGTGCCGTCCTCGCGCGGGGCCGAATCGATGGTGATCGCCAGCGCCGGGCAGACTGCCTCGCACAGCTTGCAGGCGATGCAGCGCTCCTCGCCGTTCGGATAGCGGCGCAGCGCGTGCAGGCCACGGAAGCGCGGCGACTGCGGGAACTTCTCCATCGGATACATGATGGTGTACTTGGGCTTGAACGCGTATTTCAGCGTCAGCCACAGTCCGCCCAGCAGTTCCAGCAGCATCAGGCTCTTGAAGTAATGGATGACCTTGTTCATTGCGTCAGACACCCTTCTCGAACACGCCAAAGAACACCATCAACGCCGTCACCGCGATCCAGGCGATGGTCAGCGGGATGAACACCTTCCAGCCCAGCCGCATGATCTGGTCATAGCGGTAGCGCGGGAAGCTCGCACGGAACCAGATGTAGGCGCTGGCGAAGAACAGCACCTTCAGCAGCAGCCACGGCCAGCCGCCGGTCCAGATCCAGTTGACCCAGGGCGACACGTCGGCGGTGATCCAGCCCTGCAGCGGGCTCAGCCAGCCGCCCAGGAAGAACAGCGCCACCAGGAAGCTCACCAGGATCATGTTGGCGTATTCGGCCAGGAAGAACAGCGCGAACGCCGCGCCCGAATACTCCACCATGTGGCCGGCGACGATTTCCGACTCACCTTCCACCACGTCGAACGGCGAGCGGTTGGTTTCGGCGACGCCGGACACCCAGTACACGATGAACAGCGGGAACAGCGGCAGCCAGAACCATTCGAAGAAACCGTTGTTGCCGGCCTGCGCCATCACGATGTCGCTCAGGTTCAGGCTGCCGGCGGCGATCAGCACGCCGACCAGGGCGAAACCCATCGCGATTTCGTAGCTGACCACCTGCGCGGCCGAGCGCATCGCGCCCAGGAACGCATACTTCGAGTTGGATGCCCAGCCGGCGATGATGATGCCGTACACGCCCAGCGAGGTCATCGCCAGCAGGTACAGCAGGCCGGCGTTGGCGTTGGACAGCACCAGCTTGGCGTCGAACGGCACCACCGCCCAGGCGGCGAACGCCGGCGCCAGCGTGATCAGCGGCGCGATGATGTACATCGCCTTCTGCGCGCTGCTGGGCTGGATGATTTCCTTGAACAGCAGTTTGAACACGTCGGCGAAGGCCTGGAAGATGCCCATGCCCACGTACATCGGTCCGTGGCGGACGTGCATCCAGCCGATCAGCTTGCGCTCCCAGACCACGTAGAAGGCGACCGCGATGATCACCGGCACGGCGATCACCAGGATCTTCAGCACGATCCACAACGCGACACCGATGTCGCCCAGCGCGAAGAACCACTCGCGGAGCGGTCCGACGGCATTGATCAACAGCTCATTCATGCGCTCACCACCGTGACACGTCCTGCGCCCAGCGGCGCGGTCGCGCCGTAGCCGCTCTCAATCCAGGCACTGCCCCTGGCCACGCGGGCATCCACCACCACCGGCAGGGTCGCGGTGCCGTGGGCCGAACCGACCTTGGCCATCGCGCCCTCGCCCACGCCGGAGGACTGCGCGTCGGCCGGGTTCAGGACGATGCGCGCGCCCACGTTGAGCGGATGCGCCTGCAACGCCTCGGCCCGGCGGACGATGCCGTCGGTGCGATAGATCGCCGCGCTGACCGCCAGTTCCAGGCCCTCGCCGCCCGTGGCCGGAGCCGCCGAACGGGCGATGCCGACCGACGCGGCACCGGCGATGGCGGCACGCAGGCCGGCCAGGTCGGTGAACTCGAACGACGGCAACTGCAGCTCGCCGCCCAGTGCGCGCAGCACGCGCCAGCCCTCGCGGGCCTCGCCCGGCAGCTTGCCGGCGGCCTGGGTGCGCTGGTCGGCGCCGTCCAGGTTGGTCAGGGTGGCTTCGATTTCAGGCAACGCGCCGATCGGCAGGATCACGTCGGCCACGTCGCGTGTGGACTTGCAGGCGAAATGGCTGAACGCCACCACCTTGGCCGACGACAGCGCGCGCGCGGCGGCCGGCGTATCGGCGAAATCCAGGCCCGGTTCGATGCCGTAGATCACGTAGGCCTTGCGCGGCTCGGCGAACATGCCGGCCACGTCGCGGCGCGACGGCAGCACGCCGTGGCGGGCCAGGCCCACCGCGTTGGCGCCCTGCGGGATGCGGCACAGCGAAGCGCCGGTGGCGGCGGCGAATTCGCCGGCGGCCTGGCGCAGCGCGGAAGCCTGCGGATGGTTTTCGGCGATGCCGCCGACGACCAGCACCGCATGGTTGCCGGCCTTGGCGGCCTCGCGCAGCGCGGCCTCGTTGAGTGCGCCGGCCAGCTGCGACGGCGGCACGATGTGCTTGCCGGCGATGCCGAACGCGAAGTCGAAGTCGACCGGATTGACCACGTGCACCCGGGCGCCCTTGCGCTGGGCCTTGCGGATGCGCTGGTGCAGCAGCGGCAGTTCGTGGCGGATGTTGGTGCCGAACAGCACGATGACATCGGCCTTCTCGATGTCCGCCAGCGGCAGCGCGAACGGTTCGGCCACCGCGCCATCGGAGAAATCGCGGTTGTTGATGCGGTGGTCCAGGTTGCCGCTGCCCAGGCCGGCGGCCAGCTTCGCCAGCAGTCCGCCTTCCTCGTTCGAGGTGGCCGGATGGACCAGCAGGCCCAGATCGTCGCCGGCGTTGCCGCGCAGGATTTCGGCGGCGGCGGCCAAGCCCTCGGGCCAGGACACTTCACGCCATTCGCCGTTGACCTTCTGCAGCGGCTTGACCGCGCGGTCGTCGCTGTACAGGCCCTGGTGCGAATAGCGATCGCGATCCGACAGCCAGCATTCGTTGACCGCCTCGTTCTCGCGCGGGACCGTGCGCAGCACCTGGCCGCGGCGGGAATGCACGAACAGGTTGGAACCCATCGCATCGTGGTAGCCGACGGATTCGCGGGCAATCAGTTCCCACGGACGCGCGCGGAACTGGAACACCTTGTTGGTCAGCGCGCCCACCGGGCAGACGTCGATGACGTTGCCGGAGATTTCAGTGGTCAGCGGCTTGCCGTCGTAGGTACCGATCTGCAGGTTCTCGCCGCGGTACATGCCGCCCAGCTCATAGGTGCCGGCGACGTCCGCGGTGAAGCGCACGCAGCGCGTGCACTGGATGCAGCGGGTCATCTCGGTGGCGACCAGCGGACCGATGTCCTCGTCGGGCACAACCCGCTTGCGCTCCTGGAAGCGGCTGACCGAGCGGCCGTAGCCCAGCGACAGATCCTGCAGCTCGCATTCGCCGCCCTGATCGCAGATCGGGCAGTCGAGCGGATGGTTGATCAGCAGGAACTCCATCACGTTGCGCTGCGACTTCAGCGCCTTCTCGCTGCGGGTCTGGATCTTCATGCCGTCCATGACCGGCGTGGCGCAGGCCGGCGCCGGCTTCGGCATCTTCTCGACGTCGACCAGGCACATGCGGCAGTTGGCCGCGATCGGCAGCTTCTCGTGGTAGCAGAAGCGCGGAATCGGAATCCCGGCCTTGTCCGCCGCCTGGATGATCATCGACCCCTTGGGCGCGGCCATCTCGACGCCGTCGATGAAGACGGTGACGTGGTCGGGCGGGAGGTTCGGGTTGACGGGCTGCGCACTCATGCGGCCACCTTGCCTTCAATGACCGTGCCGGCACGCTGGTCGTCGACCAGAAACCGTTTATTGACGATCGCGTACTCGAATTCGTGCCAGAAATGGCGCAGGAAACCCTGCACCGGCCATGCCGCGGCTTCACCGAAGGCGCAGATGGTGTGGCCTTCGATCTGGCCGGCGGCGGCCTTCAGCATGTGCAGGTCGTCCAGCGTCGCCTTCTGCTCGGCGATGCGGGTCAGCATGCGGTACATCCAGCCGGTGCCTTCGCGGCACGGCGTGCACTGGCCGCAGCTTTCCTTGAAATAGAAGCGCGCGATGCGCTGGCAGGCGCGCACCATGCAGGCGGTCTCGTCCATCACCACGACCGCGCCCGAGCCCAGGCCGGAGCCCGCCTTCTGGATGCTGTCATAGTCCATGGTCAGGCCCATCATGGTCTCGCCCGGCAGCACCGGCATCGAGGAACCACCCGGAATCACCGCCTTGATCTTGTGGCCGTTGCGGATGCCGCCGGCCATTTCCAGCAGTTCGGCGAACGGCGTGCCCAGGCGGATTTCATAGTTGCCCGGGCGGGCGACGTGGCCGGAGACCGAGAAGATCTTCGGGCCGCCGTTGTTCGGCTTGCCCAGGTTGAGGAACCACTCCGCGCCGTTGCGGATGATCGCCGGCACCGAGGCGTAGGTCTCGGTGTTGTTGATGGTGGTCGGCTTGCCGTACAGGCCGAAGTTGGCCGGGAACGGCGGCTTGAAGCGCGGCTGGCCCTTCTTGCCTTCCAGCGATTCCATCAGCGCGGTTTCCTCGCCGCAGATGTAGGCGCCCGCGCCCAGCGCGTTGAAGATGTCGATGTCGATGCCGGAGCCCAGGATGTTCTTGCCCAGCCAGCCGTGCTTGTAGGCCTCGGCGGTGGCTTCTTCCAGGTGCTCGAACGGCTCGTGGTGGAACTCGCCGCGCAGGTAGTTGTAGCCGACGGTGGAACCGGTGGCGTAGCAGGCAATCGCCATGCCCTCGATGACCGCGTGCGGGTTGAAGCGCAGGATGTCGCGATCCTTGGCGGTGCCCGGCTCGGATTCGTCGGAGTTGCAGAGGATGTACTTCTGCATGTCGCCCTTGGGCATGAAACTCCACTTCAGGCCGGTCGGGAAGCCCGCGCCGCCACGGCCGCGCAAGCCGGACTGCTTGACCATCTCGACCACGTCGGCCGGCGGGATCTTCTCTTCCAGGATCTTGCGCAGCGCGCTGTAGCCACCGGTCTTGAGGTAGTTCTCGTACGACCACGGCTTGTCGAAGTGCAGCGTGGTGTAGACGACCTGGTGTTCCTTCGGCGCCGGGCCGACCGGGCCGTAGCCCTCGGATGTGTGCGGATGATGTGCCATGCGCTTACTCCAGCCCGTCCAGCAGTTCGTCGACCTGGGCCGGCGTCAGCTTCTCGTGGTAATGGCCGTTGATTACGACCACCGGCGCGCCGCAGCACGCGGCGACGCATTCTTCTTCCCGCTTGAGGAACACCCGGCCATCGGCGGTGGATTCACCCAGCTTGCAGCCGAGCTTCCTCTCCGCGTGCTTGACCAGATCCTCCGCGCCGTTGAGCCAGCAACTGATGTTGGTGCAGAAGGCGACGTTATTGCGTCCCACCTTCTCGGTCTCGAACATCGAATAGAAGCTGGCGACCTCATAGGCCCACACCGGCGGGAGGTCCAGGTACTTGGCGACCGCGGCGATCAACTCGTCGCTCAGCCAGCCGCCGTTCTGTTCCTGCGCGGCATGCAGCCCCTGCAGCACCGCAGACCGCTTGCGGTCGGGCGGGAACTTGGTCAGCCAATGATCGATGTGCGCGCGCGTCTTGTCGCTCAGCGCCACCAGGGGATCGACGTTCTGCGTCGCCTCGAAATTGCCTGTGGCCCTCATCGGTCCACCTCACCGAAAACCAGATCGTAAGTACCAATCATGGCGACCACGTCCGGCAGCATGTGGCCGCGCACGATGGCATCCATGGAAGAAAGATGGGCGAAGCCCGGCGCGCGCAGCTTCACGCGGAACGGTTTGTTGGCGCCATCGGACACCAGGTAGCAGCCGAACTCGCCCTTGGGCGCTTCCACCGCCGCGTAGGTCTCGCCGGCCGGCACGCAGTAGCCTTCGCTGAACAGCTTGAAGTGATGGATCAGCGCTTCCATGTCGTCCTTCATCTCCTCGCGCGCGGGCGGGGCGACCTTGAAGTTCTTGACCATCACCGGGCCCGGGTTGGCCTTCAGCCACTTCACGCACTGGGCGATGATGCGGTTGGACTCGCGCATCTCGGCCACGCGGACCAGGTAGCGGTCGTAGCAGTCGCCCTGCACGCCCAGCTTAATATCGAAATAAACCACGTCGTACTTGGCGTACGGATGCTTCTTGATCAGATCCCAGTCGATGCCCGAGCCGCGCAG
>NZ_JANJUE010000098.1 GCF_024710765.1 Pseudoxanthomonas sp. | reverse complement strand
GGCGGCCGCGATGGTGCGGGTGGCAACCATGGCTCGCCACCAAATGCCGCTGCAGGATGTCATGCGAGTCATCGAGCACCTGCGAGCGGCGAATCCAGCTTCCCTGGCATGGTCGGCAATACATGCGGAGGTGGACGGCCTGGCAGATGGCAGTCGAGAGGCGCTTGCTCGCCTGTCCCCACTTTTTGCGGGCGTGAACGCGTCAACGAACCCATGGACGTTGCTTGCTGGATGGACGATCGATGGTCTAGAAATCGCTAAGACGCTTTATCGGACTGGTGATGCGCAGAGTCGCATGAAGGGTCTGGCGATCTGGCAGTTCCTGAACTTCTGCCGCCGGCAGCCAAGAGGGCAGGGGATACCAGTGCTTCGGCTGCTTGATCGCATCCGGCGCTTGGCGCTGCTCTCAGAGGATCGTGGATTGAGCCAGCTGCCCCGGAGCGCCGAGAACATTGACGCAGTGCGCCTGATGACCATCCATGGGAGCAAGGGGCTGGAGTTCGAGGTCGTTCACTTGCCTGGCATGGTGACTTCCGGCTTGCCTCGCAACAATGTGCCGCCACGGTGTCCTCCACCAGATGGTCTGATCCATGGTTCGGAGGGGCTTACCGGCATTGAGGCCGTGAAGGCCGGCCACGATGAGGAAGAAGAGTGCTTGTTTTTCGTGGCGCTCTCGCGGGCGCGCAACAGGCTTCAGTTGTATGCCTACGCGAGACAGGCTGATGGGCGTGCGCGCAGCCCTTCCAGGTTCGTAGCCCCGATCGAGCGACTCCTTGCCCATCCTGCTCACGTGCCGTTGCGGGCCGGTCCGACCTTGACGGGCGTGCCCCTGTCCATCACGTGGCAAGGGCGCCCTCAATGGACTGACATCCAGGTCAACCTCTTCGAGCGTTGCCCGCGCCGCTTTCTGTACACGCACGTGCTGAAGCTCGGTGGTCGGCGAACCGAAACGGCGTTCATGAAGATGCACAACGTCGTGAGCGAGGTGTTCGAGTGGCTGAAGCGCGAGCACGAGACGACGAGTCCCACGATCGACGAGCTGGCGGCGCGCTTCGAAGAAGCTTGGCGCTCCAGGGGGGTGACGGAGCATGGATACGCGGAAGACTACCGGCGCATCGGCAAGCGGCTCGTCGAGTTTCTCATCGAGAGCCGCAGCCGAGGCGTATCCGCGCCGGCGCCTCCGATTTCGTTGCGTTGGGCGGAGGGCGAGATACTGGTCAGCCCCGATGGCGTTGCTCACGTTGACGGTGGATCGGTCACGGTGCGACGCGTCAAGACGGGCAAGCAGCGCTCGAACGCCTTCGATGACATCGAGTACACGGTGCTTCATCTTGCTGCCGTTCAAGCCTACGGCCCGCATGCGCAAGTCGAGGTGACCTACCTGACCAGCGAAACCATCCAGCCGATGAAAATCTCGTCGCGTAAGCTGGAGTCCAGGCGCGAGAAGCTGCAGTCCTTCCTTCAAGCGATGCGGGCCGGACAGTTCCCTGCGAAGCCCGAGGCGCGCAGCTGTCCGCGCTGTCCGAGCTTCTTCCTTTGCGGCGATTTGCCGGGAGGGGCGTGGGAGCAAGAAAAACTTTGACCAGCCTTTCCGGTCTGGGTTTGTCTTGCGATTGACTGAGTAAGGGGCAACAGAAAACCTGCAATCCCGCAGGCGATGGCTCCCCCAGAAAGGTGATCAATATGCAAACCCAAACCCACGGCGGCGATGACTGCTCTGATGTCGAGGATGTCGCGGCCGCAATCCGCGAAGGTCGCAGCCTGCGCCCGGCGGCGTTCTACCGGATTGTCGTCCTGGACGACCAACTCAGCGAGCGCCACGTCGATCTCACCGATCCGGTGCCGACCGCGCGCCAGATCCTCCAGGCCGTCGGCTTCCGCCCGGGCGATGGCTACAGCGTCTATGCGATCCTGACCTCCGGCGAGTTCGAGGACGTGCGTCTTGACGAAACCTACGATCTGCGCGGCCGCGGCGCGGAGCGCTTCGTCATCTTTCAGACCGACCGCGCGTTCAAGTTCACGATCGACGACCGGCACCTGGAGTGGGGCAAGCCCAGCATCAGCGGCCGCGTGCTCAAGGCGCTCGCCGGCGTCCCGCCGGAGACCTACGACGTCTATCTCGAAGTGCGCGGCGGGGGCCAGGACATCCTGATCCGCGACGGCGACCTGATCGACCTGAGCAAGCCGGGCATCGAGCGCTTCATCACGCTGATCCGCGACACCACGGAAGGGCTCCTTGCCCTGCCCGAAGCGGACCAGCGCTATCTGAGCAGCCACGGGGTAGTCTTCGAGATGGTGAGCGACGGTACGCACACGGGTGTCGTCTTCAAGCAGCTGCCGCTACCCGCCGGAAAGTTCAACCACGGCGCAGCCGACGTACTCGTCCTCCTGCCGTCTGGTTATCCCGATGTCGCGCCCGACATGTTCTATTGCGACCCCTGGCTGACGTTGCAAAGCGTGGGGCGCTATCCGACCTGCGCCGACCAGCCCCACGCGTTCCAAGGCCGCAACTGGCAGCGCTGGTCGCGCCACAACACGGCCTGGCGGCCCGGCATCGACGGCCTGCACACCATACTCAAGCGGATCGAGCACGCCCTGGCGGAGGCGAAGTGATGTCGCCGGCTGCTCTGGACATTGTCCTGCTGGAGCCGCACGAGGCGGCCTTGCGCTCGCTTCTGAGAAGGGACGACGGGTCTGAGGCGTCCGCCTATGTGCTGTTCGGCAGGGCAGATATCCCCTCAGACCCGTGGTCCGGTCTGCCCCGCACCAGGCTGATCTCGCACGAGGTCGTCCCCGTCGCGGCCGATGAGATGGTTTCGGCCTCCCCGGTCCACGTCACGTGGTCCACCCGGGGCTTCATGCATGTTCTCGGCGGCGCGAAGGAGCGTAGTCTGGTCGCGGGCTTGGTG
>NZ_JANJUE010000095.1 GCF_024710765.1 Pseudoxanthomonas sp. | reverse complement strand
GATGGAGACCTTCAAGCAGGCGCTGGCCTTCCCGCTATACCTCACCGCTGCGTGGTTGGCGTGGGTGCTGGCCCGCCAGCGTGGCGCCGATGCCGTTGGCTGGTGGCTGTTCGCCGCGGTGCTGCTCGCCTTCGCCGCCTGGGCCTGGACGCGCTCCCGCCGCACGGGGCATCGCTGGGCCAGCGTCACCGCCCTGCTGGCACTGGTCGCGCTGGCGTGGCCCCTGCGCACCATCCACGGCCTGCCGCGACCCACTGCCCAGACGGCCGAACCCGCGGTGGCACAAGGCATCAACGCCGTGCCCTACAGCCCACAACGCCTGGCGGACCTGCGTGCAGCGGACCGGGTGGTCTTCGTCAACGTCACGGCCGACTGGTGCGTGACCTGCAAGGCCAACGAGAAGACCGTGCTGGACCGCGAACCTTTCCGCAAGGCGCTGGCCGACGCCGATGGCGTGCTGATGCGGGGCGACTGGACGAATGTCGATGAGACCATCACCGCCTACCTCGAGGAACACGGCGCGGTCGGCGTGCCGCTGTACGTGGTGTATCCGCGCGGCGGCGGCGAGGGTGAAGTGCTGCCGACCGTGCTGACCCAGTCCATGGTCGAGGACGCGCTGGCAAGGGCGACGCGATGAAGGTCAGCACCACGCGCGTGCTGTGGGTGGCGGTGGCTGCCGGCGCGCTCGGCCTGCTCGCCAGCCATGCCTTCGACAGCGGCTGGCTGTGGCGCACCGAACCCGGGCAACAAGCCTTGCAGACCGTCGTCAACGCCACCGCGCCCACCCCGCCGCCGGGCGTCACGCCCGCGAAGGTGGGCGATCCGATGCCGAAGATCGCCCTGCCCGGTCCCGACGGGAAGACCGTCGATCTCGCGCAGTACCGGGGCCGACCATTGCTGATCAACGTATGGGCCAGCTGGTGCCGCCCGTGCATCAAGGAAATGCCGGAACTGGATCGCTTCGCCCGCGAACAGGGCGCCGAGGGCGTGCAGGTCGTCGGCCTGGCGCTGGACACCGTCGAGGGCGTGAACGACTTTCTCGCCAGGGTGCCGGTGCGGTATCCGATTCTGCTCGACACGCCCGGCCCGGCAGACAGCAGCGTCTGGCTGGGCAATGCCAAGGGCGTGCTGCCCTACACCGTGCTGGTCGGCGCCGACGGCCGCATCCTCAAGCAGAAGATCGGGCCGTTCGTCGAAGGCGAGATCACGACCTGGGCGGCCAAGCACTAGCGTTGCCTTCCAGAAAAGGGATTGAGGGGATTTGCTTTTCCGCACAAAGCAAATCCCCCGTCACCCGCTGACGCGGGTGCCCGCCCCCTTTTGCAAAGGGGGCTATCAGAACCAGGACGAACTTCTCGCCTCCCCCTTTGAAAAAGGGGGATGGAGGGGGATTGCTTTTTCCTCCCGCACCCCGCAAATCCCCCGTCACCCGCTACGCGGGTGCCCGCCCCCTTTTGCAAAGGGGGCTATCAGAACCAGGACGAACTTCTTGCCTCCCCCTTTGAAAAAGGGGGATGGAGGGGATTTGCTTTTTCCTCCCCGCACCCCGCAAATCCACTGCCCCTCTACTTCAATACCGTCCGCACATCCACGATGCTCACCCCCGGCATCTGCCCCAGCCACTGATCGAACCAGGGCTTGTGCGAGGCGCCGACGATGTTCAGTACGCGCAGTCCCGGCCGGTCGCGCACCGTCTCCAGGATGTTGGCGACCATGCGCAGGTTGCGGATTTCCCAGCCGTTGACCCAGATCTGCGGATAGTGCTGCGCCGACGTTGCGCGCAGCGGACCGCGCAGATTGTTTTCGGCATAAATCCACGACACTTCAGGCTGGTTGATGTAGCGATACAGCGGCAGCAGATCCGGCGCATTGATCAGGCGGTCCTGTTCGGCGATGACCGCCTCCAGCTTCGTGCGATCCGTTTTCCACGCCGCCATCACCGCTTCGCCAAAGGCCTTGGTGTCCGCCAGCTGATGGCTGTCGCCGGTGTGATCGTCGATGGGATGCACGCGCTCCAGCCCCAGCGTCGCCGCCAGCCGCGCACCAATCTGGAAGCTCTCGTTGTTGCGCGTTTCCAGGGCCCGCAGCGCCAGCACCAGCGCGTCGTCCAGGCCGTCGCCGGCCCGGCGTTCGCCCGCCGGCAGCCGCAGCCATTGCACATAGGCCGACGCCGGATCGCTGGCGGCCAGGAACAATGCCGCCAGATGCCGGCGCTGCGCGGGCGTCGGGTTCGCCGGCCAGGTGGCCAGCGCCTTGTTCACCCCGGCCAGCGCGGCGGGGATGTCCAGGCCGGTGGCCACCCGCGCCTTGTCCGTGCTGCGGCAATAGTCCTCGCCATAGACCGTCGGGTGGCGCGCGGCCAGGTCGCACTGTTCGCCGCCAATCGCCTCGATGGTGATGACCTGCGGCCCGAACGCGGCCAGCTTGTCCAGCAGCGGCGCCAGGCCCTCGCCCTTGAACTCCTTGCGCTCACCCAGGTGGACCGATCCCAGCACCAGCATCTGCGTGCGCGGGCCGACCATGTCGTCGTCGAGCGTGGTCAGTTCCTGGGCATGGGCGAGGAACGGAAGGGTCCAGGCCAGGCAGGCCAGCAGCATCGTCTTCTTGCGCATCCATCGTCCTCGCTTGTCGTATTCCCGCACAGTCCGATGCACGAACGGGCAACAGGGTTTGAATCCGGCTTCGGAAAAGACCCGCTCGATGCGGTTGTCGGCCGCTCCCCGCGGATATCGCCGAACGCCGGCAGGGGCGCCCACCGTTGCTCGATCCGGGCGAAACGCTTCTCCCGGGAGAAATCAGGCCTGTCATCGTTCGCCACCTGGAGTCCCGTACCCGCTGCTCTCCTGGGTGAGGTGGCCACGCACGGCACCCTCACGCGTTGCCCATGAAGCAACGCGTGGTCGCCATCATGCGTATCTGTCCGGTCGTGTTGATCGACGGCGTATGCAGCGTGCGCATGTCCATCAGGAACACGTCGCCGGCGCGTCCCGACATTTCCACGACCCGGACATCCAGATCGGCAAGGTCCCGTTCCAGGTTCGTCGACATCCTGAGCACGCGCCTCAACCGGGGCATCGCGTCCGCAGGGTCGAGCCGGTGGGATCCGGCCAGCGCCAGCGTCGCTCCTCCGTGCGGCGCCACGTTGTCGATCAGGAAGAAGGCCTGGATGCCGGGGATCGGGCCGCGCGCATCCGCGCTCACGTCCACGTGCCAGTTGAGGCCCTGCAGTGTCCATGCGCCCTGCCTGGCCGGCGACAGCAGCCACTGCGTCTGCTGGGTGCCGGACGGCGCGCGGCCGCCGAGGTGGGCGATCACCTGCCGCAGTTCCGGCGTCACCAGGGTTTCGTGCAGGCCCGGGACCTTCACCAGCGCGGACAATCGGCCAATCTGCTGGAACACCGGCAGGGCCCGCAGCGATGTCGCCGCACCCCGCCCCGCGTGTATCCGCTTCAGTTCACGATCCAGCGCCCGCCTGAGCGTCGCCAGCTCGGTGCGGGCATGGAAGCCCTTCAGGCGCAGGTAGCCTTGTGCAGCAAACACGTCGGCTTCGAGGGATCTCATGGTGGACGGTGACCTGTGGGATAGGGGAGGCGCCGGACTCCAGGCTTCGGGAAACCCGTCTCAAGCAGGCGTGACACGGAAACGGCGTGACGCGTCACGCCTGGTCCGGGCCCTGAGCGAGCAACGGCGGGGGTTTGGCCAGTCTGCCCCGGCAGGCAGGGCAAAATTCAAACATTTGTTTAAAACGCCAACAACTTCGGCGATCTGGACAGGATCGCCCGCTTCGCGCAGACTGCCGCCCTTCCGCTGGAGTACCCATGGCAAAGCTGCTGGTCCTGCATGGTCCCAACCTCAACCTGCTCGGCACGCGCGAGCCGGAGGTCTATGGGCATGCCACCTTGGCAGACATCGATGCCGGCCTGCTGGCGCAGGCGCAGGCCGCGGGCCACGAACTGGCCAGCTTCCAGTCCAACGCCGAGCACCTGCTTGTCGACCGGGTCCAGGCGGCCCGCACCGATGGTACCGCCTTCATCCTGATCAACCCGGCCGCCTTCACCCACACCTCGGTCGCCCTGCGCGACGCGCTGGCGGCGGTGGCCGTGCCGTTCATCGAAATCCACCTGTCCAACCCGCACCGGCGCGAGCCCTTCCGCCACCACAGCTATTTCAGCGATCTGGCGGTCGGGGTGGTCTGCGGGTTCGGCGCCGACAGCTATCGCTACGCGCTGGATGCCGCGCTGGCGCGATTGTCGGGCTGACATCCCCTTTTCAACGCTTTCCTGTTTCGTTCCCCGTCCGGGAACCCGCTCAATCAAGAGGCCCCTATGGATCTCCGCAAAATCAAGAAGCTGATCGACCTGCTGGAAGAGTCGAACCTCGCCGAAATCGAAATCAAGGAAGGCGAGGAATCCGTGCGCCTGGCGCGCGTGCCCAAGGGCGGCCTGGTCGCCGCCGCGCCGGCGCCGGTGTTTGCCCAGGTCGAGCCCCGTCCGGCCGCGCCGATGCCGATGAGCTCGCCCACCGAGGCGTCCACCGGCGGGGCCTCCAAGCCGGCCAGCAACCTGCCCGAAGGCCACGTGATGCGCGCGCCGATGGTCGGCACCTTCTACGCCTCGGCCTCGCCGGACAAGCCGGCGTTCGTCACCGTCGGCCAGACCGTCAAGGCCGGCGACACCCTGGCGATCATCGAGGCGATGAAGATGTTCAACCCGATCGAAGCCGATGTCTCCGGCACCGTGCAGGCCGTCCTGGCCGAGAACGGCCAGCCGGTCGAATTCGATCAGCCGCTGTTCGTGATCGGCTGATCGACGGGACTCGGGAATGGAGAATCGGGAATCGCCCAAGCGGCCGCACGAGCGGCTGGAAGTGTGGCGGGACTCGATGGTTCTGGTGGAAAGGGCCTACCAGTTGTCCGCTCACTTTCCCGATTCGGAGCGCTTCGGCCTGACCGCGCAGTTCCGGCGCTCGGCCGTCAGCATTCCTTCCAACATCGCCGAGGGTGCCGCCCGCCGTTCGACGGCCGAATATCTGAGGTTCCTTTCCATCGCGCGAGGTTCGCTGTCGGAACTCGATACGCAACAGCAAATTGCCGTCCGACTGGGATTTGTCGCGGCATCTCCGGAACTGGAAATGCTCATCGATCGGATATTCGCCAAGCTCACCGCCCTCATGAACGCAATTGGCAAACCACAGGTGGAGCCCGCATGAACTGCACTGCCTCTTACGATTCCCCATTCTCCATTCCCCATTCCCGGCCTTCCCATGCTCGATAAAGTCGTCATCGCCAACCGGGGTGAAATCGCGCTGCGCATCCTGCGCGCGTGCCACACCCTGGGCATCCGCACGGTGGCCGTGCATTCCACGGTCGACCGCAACCTCAAGCACGTGGCCATGGCCGACGAGTCGGTCTGCATCGGTCCGGCGCCCTCGTCGGAGAGCTACCTCAACATCCCGGCGATCATCGCCGCGGCCGAGGTCACCGACGCCCAGGCCATCCACCCTGGCTACGGCTTCCTGTCGGAGAACGCCGACTTCGCCGAACGGGTGGAGCAGTCCGGCTTCATCTTCATCGGTCCCAAGGCCGACACCATCCGCCTGATGGGCGACAAGGTGGAAGCCATCCGCGCGATGAAAGCCGCCGGCGTGCCGTGCGTGCCCGGCTCGGGCGGTCCGCTCGGCGACGACATCGTCGCCAACACCAAGATCGCGCGCGAGATCGGCTATCCGGTCATCATCAAGGCGGCTGGCGGCGGCGGCGGTCGCGGCATGCGCGTGGTCCACGCGGAAGCCGCGCTGAGCAACGCCATCGCCACCACCAAGTCCGAAGCCAAGGCGGCGTTCGGCAATGACCAGGTGTACATGGAGAAGTTCCTGGAGAATCCGCGCCACGTGGAAATCCAGGTGCTGGCCGACGGCCAAGGCAATGCCATCCACCTGGGCGAGCGCGACTGCTCGATGCAGCGCCGCCACCAGAAGGTGGTCGAGGAAGCGCCCGCCCCGGGCATCACCGACGAACAGCGCGCCGAAATCGGCAAGGTCTGCGTGGAAGCCTGCCTGCGCATCGGCTACCGCGGCGCCGGCACCTTCGAGTTCCTGTACGAGAACGGCCGCTTTTACTTCATCGAGATGAACACCCGCATCCAGGTGGAGCATCCGGTCACCGAGCGCATCACCGGCATCGATCTGGTCTGCGAGCAGCTGCGCATCGCCGCCGGCCGCAAGCTGACCATCAGGCAGGAGGACATCGTCCTGCGCGGCCACGCCATCGAGTGCCGCATCAACGCCGAGGATCCGGAAACCTTCATGCCCAACCCGGGCCTGATCCAGCACTTCCATCCACCGGGCGGGCCCGGCGTGCGCGTGGACACCCATATCTACGAGGGTTACCGCGTGCCGCCGAACTACGATTCGATGATCGGCAAGCTGATCGTGCACGGCCCGGATCGCGAGACCGCCATCGCCCGCATGCGGGTGGCGCTGAGCGAGATGGTGGTCGACGGCATCAAGACCAACATCCCGCTGCAGCAGCGGATCATGCGCGACCAGGGGTTCCAGGCCGGTGGCCAGAACATCCACTACCTGGAAAAGCGCCTGGCCGAACGCAAGAACAAGTCGATCGCGCTGGTGTGACATCGCCCTTCCACTGGGCTGTGGAGCGACGCAGGTCGCGAAGAACCCGGCCCGGGGCGGAAACGCTTCGGGCCGCTTCGTTGGGGGGTTACAGGCTGGGCGATGTTGCGGTCGCGACTGACGTCGCTCCCACAATGAGGTTCGACGGGTCGGAAAGAAGAAGGCGTTGTGGCGGAATTCACCCATCGGGACGGTGCGGACGCGGCATCCATCCCCTGTAGGGGCGACGTCAGTCGCGACCGGACTCCACGAAAGTCAAGCAACCTCCGCGCCGGTGGATATCCTGCGGCTGGCTGTCCTGCGACAGATCACGACTGATGTCGCTCCCCCAACCGCGGAAAAGGCGGATTCGTGGAATCCGCCTTTCTTCGATCAGGGCAACGCGGGATTCGGCGCGGGATCCGTACGACGCCAGCGTGCCGGCAGGCCGAAGCCGGTACAGGTACTGCATTCCCATTCCTCGTCCGCGGCGGGGCGCATGACCAGCCTCGGCGCCTTCGGATCCGCGCAGGCATCCTCGGACAGGCCCGCGCCGGGCATCAGGATGTCGAAGCCGTCCTGGCGCCAGCAGTAGTACTCCAGGTAATCCAGCGGCGGACGCTTGCGGTCGGTGATCATGTCCAGATCCAGGATCGCGGTTTCCGAATCCACCAGGATCATCGGCGCCACCGGCCGCGACAACGCGCCCTTGGCCGCGGCGGCGGACACCCGTGCCGCATCGGCGTAATCCACCGGCACATAGCGGCCGGCATACGGCGCATGCGCACTCGCCAGCGGCGCCTGCTGCGCGCGGATTTCGCGCGACACCTGCTCCCGCAACCGAGCCATCCGGTCCGGCGACAGGCCATCCCGGGGCGTGCCCTCCTCGTCGTCTTCGCCGCGGAACACCATCACCCGGCCCCAGCGATCCGGTGAGTTCAGGTTGTCGTACTTGAACGGCACCACCACGTTTTCCTCCAGATCGATCACGCCGTACTTGCCGCCCTTGCGCGCGTTGACGACCACGTACTCCGGCCACGGCGCGCGGACACCCAGCGGCCACCAGCTGTCCTCCAGACTCAGGTAGTCGTACTGCGCCTTGAACACCGGCTGCCCGCTGCGCAGGTCGTACAGGGTGTAGCGACTGCTGTCGTCCTTGCCGGAATAGTCACTGTCCGCGAACAGCAGATAGGGCGATGGCAGCGTGCTGTTGGGCGCGGTCTGCTGGTGGCGGGCGGGAATGCGCCACTGTCCGTTCGCGTCGATCACGCCGATCTTGTCGCCCTGCTTGGCGACATACACATCCAGGCCGGGATAGTGCTGCAGGATCTGCACGTCCGACAGCGGTACCAACAGATGGCCATCCGCATCGATCACGCCGGTGCGGTAACTGCCGCCCTGGCCCCAATGCAGAACGCGGAACTGGCGTGTCACGGGCTTCTTCCCCTCGCGCCATTCGCCGAAGGCGATCGCCATCGCCTCGATCTGGTCGTAATCGGGTTTGAACAGCCAGCCTCCGTCGACATCGGCCAGGCCGGTGCGACGGCCGTAACTGCCCTCCGGTCCGTCCACGGTGATCAGCAGGCGCCCCTCGCTCTCGATGATCGACTGCGCCTGCAACTCCGCCTTGCGCCGGCCCTGTTCGTCGAGCAGCAGCAGGCTGCGATTGCTGGACGACGAATAGGTGCCGGCATCCTCCGGCGCGGGTTTGCGCCAGGGTGCCGCCACCCAGCGCCGCACGCCGGGCAGGAATTCGATTTCGCTGAACTCGCCGGCAAACGCCGGGCGCAGGGCCGCGTCGAGGACGCGGCAGCGCGGCAGTCCGTCGCCATTTTCCGATACCGGCACGCGGCATTCGCGGATCAACGGCGTGTCCTTGATGGCCTGATAGGCGATGCCGCGCTGGAAACCGGTGAGATTCCCGCCATCGCGATCGAACACCGCGACCTCGTCCTGTTTGCTGGCAAGCAGCAACCGCGGTGGCAGCGCGGTCAAGCTGTCATGGATGGGTTCCAGCACCACCCGGCCCTGCGCGTCCATCACGCCGGTGCGGCGGGCGCGCTGGAAGGTGAACATGCCGGTGCCTTCCAGATAGTGGAGCCTGAGATGCACGGGTTCGGCCACCATCTTGCCGTCGGCGCGCACCAGCCCGCCTTTTCCGCCGAGCAATGGCGATCCTTCGGTGCCGACCAGCAGCACGTCCAGTACCGGATCCACTTGCTCGATGTAAACGAACGGACCGGCAATACGCTGCCCGCGCGCATCCAGCAGTTCGCCGCCCAGGCCGGCGCGGCTCAGCCAGCCACCGCCCGGCAGCCGGGTCAACTCGACGGTATCGGCCGGCACCACGACCTGCCCCTGCGCATCGCGCAGCCCCTGCGCGCGCCAGTGGATCAGCGTGTTCTCCAGGGTGAACACTTCCAGCCCACCGGCGGGCCCATCGGCGGGACCATCGGCCGCCGTGGCCGCTGGCGCGGTGGACGACGCGGCGTGCGACAACGCCAGCAGGGACAGGACAAACAGGCGGCGCATCATTGATCTCCCATCAGGCAGGCGGGTACGAACGTGGCACGGTGTTGCAGCCAGATCGCCCGCGCGGCCAGCAACAACGGCGCGCCGGGCTGGTGGCCCAGGCGCACGGGATCCAGTTCGAACGCTTCCTTTCCAGCCGGTGCGCCGCAACGCTGCGCCGCCAGTCGGCACAACCGCGCCGGTGCGGTGTCGGCATCCGGCCCCAGCCATTCGCGCCAGCCACCGGCTTCCCAGCGCGCGGCCTGCGCCATCTGTTCGAGGGTGGTGAATACCGGCGCGGATCGCTCCAGCTGCAGTGCGCCGCTCCGGCTGTCGAGGAAGCGCTGGCGCACCGGCACGCTCAGGCCGTTGCGGCAATCGATGTCCAGGGTCTGCTCGACCCGGGCCGACTCCGGCACGCCGGCCGGCCAGCGCTCCACCCGATCCATCCGCGCGGTCACTTCGATCACGCCCTCGCCGTGATGACGCAGCGAGTCCAGATCGAAATCGCTCGCATCGACCACCAGCCGGCGCTCTCCGCCAGGTGGACGGAGCGGCGTCATCAACTCGGTCCTCATCGTCGCCGCTACCTGCGGTCCCGGCACGGTACGCGCCAGCCAGGCGTCGTACTGGGCGCGCAGTGCATGGAACAGGCCACGCGTATCGGCCGGCGGCGCATCGCCAATCGCAGCGAAGTCGTAAACGGGAACGTCCGCCTCCGGCATCGTGTCACCCTGCACGAGCTGCGGCGCGGCGGCGGCCACGCAGGCCAGCCAGATCTCGCTGCCGCCGGGCCAGCGATGGCTGCGGACCTCGTCCTGGCGCAGCGCGATCTGCTCCAGCTGATCGTCCAGGCTGCGTTCCTGCCGTCCGATTGTCCGGTCGCGTTCGTCCAGCAGCACCAGCGCGGTGTTCACATGCAGGCCGGTGCGGCAATCGATCAAGCGTTCGAGGTATTCGTAGTAGCCCTGCGCGTTCTGCTCCGCGCTCCAACCCTCGCGCGAGGTGCGCGGATAGCGGGTGGCCGATTCGAGCAACCCGTCCGGCCGTACGTGCAGGCGCTGGCGATCGATGGCGTGCGCATCGTCGCCGAAGAACCGCAGCCACCGCTGCCGCGGTGCATTGGATGAATGCTCGGCTTCGGCGGACTGCGCCGCGGCGAAACCACTCCAGAGTCCCAGTACCAGGGCGAGCCATGCGCCACGCCCGCGTCCATGTCTGACAAACAATGTTTCCATTTCCCTTCCGGCAGAACCGGAAGGATAGCCCTGCATGGCCGCAAAAGAAAAACGGCGCCCGCGCAGGCGCCGTTTTCCTCGTGCAAATGTGAGGACTCTCAGTCGGCGCGCTTCTGCGTGCCCTTCACCGGCACCACGCCGGTCGGCGACAGCGGATCGACGATGCGCAGGGTTTCGCGGGAACCATCCGGCCAGGTGACCTCCAGGGTGGTGCCAGCCGGCAGCACGGAGAACGGCGCACCGCTGCGCGCACGGTACAGTGCGACCATCTGCGCCGCACCGATCGCACGATCTTCCTGCGAGGCCTGCACACCCGCGGGGGTGCGCTGCAGATTCCGATAGGGCGCATCCATGGCGTTGATCACCACGGTGGTGGCCGCCGCGGCATAGGTGACGAACACCAGCATCCACAGCCAGACATGTGGCCTTGGATAGAATCGCTTGCGACTCGATGGGTGGCTCATTGGATTGCTCTCCTGCGCGACAGCAGACTGTCGACCATTTCGTTCAGGTTCTCGACGCCCTGTCGCGGAACTCCCGCATCCAGGACAAAGGCGGGGAAATCGAGTGACGGGTCCCGCGAGCAGATGCCGCCGTGGGCGCAATAGGCGGTCATCAGGTTGCCCTGCGGACGGCAATCCAGCCCCAGTCGGCAAGCGGCGATCTGCCAGGCCACTTCCGACAACCAGGTTCCGGAGACGTCCCCGAGCTCGCTTTCCGCGCCGCTGGCGGTCAGGCCCATGGCCCGCGACAGCGCCAGGAAGGCCTGCGGATCGCCGGAGGCGCTGACCCGCGCGACCAGTTCGCTGCGGTAGCCGGGCGCTTCCGACAGCGGTTCGCCATCGGCCAGCAATGCGGCCTCGGCGGCCAGGCTGCCGCCCTTGGCCGCCTGCAGACGCGCTTCGCGGACGCTGCGCGAGGACAGCCCGTCCTCCGGCACGAACCGCGCGCAGCGCGCACTCACCCGTTCGCGGGCCGCCGCCATGGTCGCCGCGCTGGATACGTCCAGCGCCGCGATGGCGCGCGTATCGCGGGCATAACCCGCCGGATTGCTGGCGAATCCCGCGCAGTAGTCATGCACGCGACTCAGCATCCACCACGCATCGGCGTCGCCGGCGCGCGCCTGCAAAGCCAGTTGCTGGGCATAGACGAACAGATCGGGCGCGGTCTCGAACTCGCGCCGGCTGTCGAACGCCAGCGCGGATCGCGACGGCTCCTCGATCCGGCGCGTCGGCATGGCAGCCGGAATCGGTGCTTCGCCGACGGTGACGGTTGTGGAGGCCGGGGTCCCAGCCGCCGCATCCCGCGCGCCCTGGGCCCACCACCAGGCGCCCGCCGTGCCGAGCACGCAGGCGCAGACCAGAACCCAGGGGAGTACGCGAGGCATCTCATGATTATCCGTGGCCCCGGAGGGGGTTTCAACGCGGCCGGTTCGCCCCGGGACCGCATGCGACAATGCGCGTCCCAACCGTATTTTCCAGCCTCCCATGCCCTATCTCGAGCTCACCTTGCGCTGCCGGGAATCTGAACAGCCGCGTTACGAGAACGCCCTGGAGGACGTCGGCGCCCTGTCGGTGACGCTGCTGGACGCCGACGCCGACACCGGCAACGAGCGGGCCATCCTGGAACCGGGCGTGGGCGAGACCCCGTTGTGGCACGCCCTGGTGCTGACCGCGCTGTTCCCCGCCGACACCGATGCCTTGATCCTGCTGGCGGCGCTGGAGGCCTTCGATCCCGGACTGGACTGGAGCCTGGCCGCGTTCCGCACCGTCGAGGACGAGGACTGGGAGCGCGCCTGGCTCGACCAGTTCAAGCCGATGCGGTTCGGAGATCGCACCTTCATCGTGCCCTGGAACCATGACCTGCCCGAAGAAGCACGCGGCGCCGACGCCGCCGTGGTGCGGCTGGATCCGGGCCTGGCGTTCGGCTCCGGCACCCATCCCACCACCGCCTTGTGCCTGCGCTGGCTGGACGGCCTCGCCAATGCCGGCGAACTGGTCAATCGCAGCGTGCTGGATTTCGGCTGCGGCTCCGGCATCCTGGCCCTGGCCGCGCTGAAGCTGGGCGCCACTTCGGCTGTCGGCGTGGACAACGATCCGCAAGCGCTGATCGCCACCGCAGACAACGCGGCGCGCAACGCGGTCGGCGATCGCCTGTCGGTGTTCCTGCCGGATGACGAACCGGCGACCCGATATCCGATCGTGGTCGCCAACATCCTGGCTTCCGCGCTCGACGCACTGGCTGAAACCCTCGCTGATCGCGTGGCGCCGGGCGGACGCATCGCACTGTCGGGAATCCTGCACGGACAGGAAGCGGATCTGCTGGAACGCTACTCGCCGTGGTTCGAGCCATTGCGAGTCGAACGCGAAGACGACTGGATGCGGATCGACGGCGTGCGTCGCTCAATGTGAGGCACCGAATCTTCATTGGCCCACTAATGTGAGTGGCGTAATTTTCACCATGTTAGAATCACTAACAATCCGCCACAGCCAGTGTAACTAACCTCACTTGCATGGAGGACCGGCTATATCGGTTTCCCCTTCGTCCTCCCATGCCAATGCCGTGAGCAAGAAGCTCTACCTGCGGGTCCGCCAGGCCCGTGAACATGCCGGCCTGACCCAGGAGCAACTCGCGGTCGAGCTGGGCCTGACCCGCAGCGCGATCGCCCAATGGGAGATGATTGAGGGCACCTGCCCCTCGATCGAGAACATGATCGCGCTCGCCCAGTGCACCGGCATGGGTTTCGAATTCCTCGCCACCGGCCGCGGCCCGGCGTTCATCGACAACCCCAATCCGCGCATCGCCGAAGAGGGTTCCGGCTATGGCCACGAACTCAACGAACAACAGCGCCGCCTGCTGGAGCGCTTCGACGGCCTGTCGCCCCGGCAGCGCACCGGCCTGCTGGATCTGATCGGCGACGGCGGCAAGCGCAGGCGCCGCTGAAGCCGCGGCGACCCTGGCTGGCGGCTTGTGGGCCTCCGCGCGCCGGCATACGCTGGGGCCCGGCGCGCTCCCGCCATCCGGATGGATGGGTTTCCGGCACCACTCGCGGGACGCGATCCACTCCTCCGGATCGACACAGGAAACCCGCATGACCACGCACCAAGGATCCTGCCACTGCGGCCGCATCAGCTTCGAATTCGACGGCGACGTCGGTGTCGCCATCGAATGCAATTGCTCGATCTGCCGGCGCAAGGGTGCGCTATGGCATGGCACCGACGACGCGCATTTCCGCCTGCTGTCCGATGAATCGGAACTGGGCGTCTACCGGTTCGGCACGATGACCGCCAGCCACTACTTCTGCACGACGTGCGGCGCCAGTCCGTTCAGCCATCCGCGCATCGCGCCGAGCGCCTGGGTGGTGAACCTGCGCTGCGTGGACGGTGTGGATGTGTCGAAGTTGAAGGTGTTCCCGTTCGACGGCCACCACTGGGAAGACGCTGCCCGGCAGTTCCTGCAGGCGCGCGCCCAGGGCGCGGGCTGAATCCGCCGCCGCCGCCGGGACGCTAGGGGCGCAGCACCGGCCAGTCGAGCACCGGATGCGGGCCCGGCAGATGGGTCTTGAGCAACGACGGGGCGAGCGACAGGCCGTTGTCGCTGTTGGTGAACCAGAGCACGCCGCGCCGTTGCTCCGGACAGACCATGAAGAATGACTGGAAGCCGTTGTTGATCCCGTGATGGAACAGGCAATCGCCCTGTTCGTGTTCCTCCAGCCCCACGCCCAGACCCCAGCCCAGCGCGTAGGTCGCATCCACCTCGACCTGCCGTTCGCGCAACCGCACCGACGCAGAACCCGGCTTCGCCCGCAACAGCGCCTGCACGAACCGCGCATAGTCGGCCGGCGTGGTGTACAGCGATGCCGCCGCGACCGGACGCCGGAACTGCATCGCGTCGATTACCTTGCCCTGGGTGTCGTAACCGGTGGCCATGCGCTCCGCGTAGTCGTCGCGCCAGACAAGGCCGCTGTCGCCCATGTCCAGCGGCGTGAATACCCGTTCGGCGGCCAACGCCGGCAACGTCTGGCCGCCGATGTGTTCCAGCACCGCGGCCAGCAGTGAAAATCCCTCCCCCGAATACTTCCATTCGGTGCCCGGATCGAGCGCGAACCGCAGCGGCTCGCCGAACGCCCAGTTGGGCAGCCCGCTGCGATGGCTCAGCACCAGCCGCGCGGTGACTTTCCGCAGGCGCGGATCCTCGACGGCATCCCAGACCGGCTGTCCGCCCAGCAACGCCTGGTCGTGTCGATAGGAGCCGTCCAGATAGCCGACCAGCGGACGATCCAGATCCAGTTTCCCTTCTTCCACCAGCGTCAGCGCGATCAGGGCGGTCACCGGCTTGGTCAACGAGGCCGCCTGGAACAGGGTGTCGTGCGACACCGCGCGCTTGCGCCGGATATCGGCCATCCCGCAGGTGGTGAACGCCATCCCCGTGTCGTCGAGGGACACGATGACCAGGCCCGGCACGGGCGTGTCCGGTTTCACCAGCGCAGGCGGGCACTCATCGGCGTGCGCGCCGACCGACCATCCGCACAACACCAGCAGCCAACCGGCGAATCGACACGTCATCGGAATCCCTCATCCATTGCGGCGCGAGGACGTATCGACGAGACGCGCCCATTTCGGATGTTCCGGAATCTAGAAGCCGCACCGGTCATCGCCTACCGCCGGAAGGCCCGCCGACTTCCGGCATGGCCGGGCAAGCCGGCGGACACCATGGCGACATGTTCCCACACCCCGCATCAACGCTATCGGCAGGTGGATGCCGCTAGTCCTTGCCGCCGACGAGGTTGACCCGCTTGTTGACGAAGTAGCCGACGATCATCCAGCGGGACTCATGTTTCTGCATGACCACCTTCTCCGTCGCCGTCGTATCGCCCGCGCGCCGGACGAATTCCAGCAGGGCGTACTCGCCTTCCGGCGCACGCGCGTCCACGCGCGTATTGAACCCGATGCCCTGCAGTTCGCGTCCCTGGGGAAGCGGAATCTTGCGGGTCAACTTGAGCGTATTGACCCACATGACCTCATTGCGCATTCCCTTCAACGCGGGCCCGGCGGTCTGCCAGGTTTCCGCGTAGCGCTTGCCGTCGGCCTTGGCGCCCGGAACGTCGTCGCGGCCGCGCCCTGTCTTTTCCGCCCCCCGCACACATGCTTGAATAGGCCGCATGTTCATCGCCTGCCCCCATTGCCGCTATCTGGTGGCGACCGCTCCGCGCGGCCAGGACGCGCCCGCGCACTGCCCACGCTGCGGTGGCGTACTCGGCGACGCCGGCACGCGGACCGGTGGGCAGCCGGCCACGTCTCCACGCGATGCGGATGCCGCCGATGGCGGTCCCAGTCTCGCGCGCCTGCTGCGCCGCGACGGGACGGTTGACGCGGCCGGGCCGACCGGAAAGATGGCGACCGATGCCGCGGCACGGGAAGCGGGAGTGACGGAAGCCGGCGTGGTCGAAGCGGACGTGGCTGACCCGGCGGCATCCATGGACGAAAGCCATACACCGGGAAGCATCGCCTTCGATGTCGAACCGACCGCGACCATGTCCGAATCCGCCGCCGACGCTGCCACCGGGCCGGCGGCTGTCGACGCGCCTGTTGGCGCTCCCGTTCCCGTCGCCTCGCCGGCCGCTGCGATTCCCCACCGCGCCAGCGCGCGCGCGCCGAGTTTCCTGCAGGGTTCCGCACGCGCGCCGGCGGCATCCACGCGCGTGCCAGGTTGGCAGTGGATCACGCTGGGCGTGCTGGCGGTGACGCTGGCATTGCAGGTGATGCTGGCCGATCGCGCGCGCCTGGCGGCCGATGCCGGCTGGCGTCCGGCGCTGACCACGTTGTGCAATGCACTGGGCTGTTCGCTGCCGCCGTGGCGTGAACCGCAGGCATTCGCCATGCTGGATCGCGATGTCCGCCCGGTGCCTGGCGCGCCCGGCGTGCTGCTGGCGCAGGCGACCTTCCGCAATGATGCGCGCTGGTCGCAGCCGTGGCCGGTCCTGGTGCTCACCCTCAGGGACGCCGATGGGCGCACCCTGGGTGCGCGCGCCATGCGTCCTGCCGAGTACCTGCCACGGGACAGCGCCGCCTCGACGACCCTCGGCCCCGGCCAGAGCGCCCAGGTGGCCGTGCGGGTCCGCGAGCCGAGCGCCAACGTGGTCGCGTTTTCCTTCGACTTCCGCTGAGCGGGTCCTCCCGGCGGGCACGCAGCGACGAACGGGGTGCACGGACGCACGACTGGCGCTAGACTCCCTCCCCCGCCGTAAAACACAACCACAAGGCGGGCGCTTCGTCCTCAGCTTCCGGGAACCCGTGTGAACGCTGCTTCCACCCGCCAAGACAATCCCCGTTCGTCCCGTCCGCCGCTGCGCGAGCATGTCGCCCAGTCGGTACGCCGATACCTGCGTGATCTGGATGGCTGCGATGCGGATGACGTGTACGAGATCGTCCTGCGCGAGATGGAGATTCCACTGTTCGTGGAAGTGCTGAACCATTGCGAGGGCAACCAGAGCCGGGCCGCCTCCCTGCTCGGCATCCACCGGGCCACCCTGCGCAAGAAGCTGAAGGACTACGGGCTGGCCTGATCGCCCGGGAGCGCCTGATCCGGGCTGACCGCACCTGATCCCGCCTGATCCAGCGCGCTCCAGGGGGAAGCCACGGCCCGGGAGGCTATAATTCCGCGGTCTTCCCGCCGCATCTCCCCATGACCGACCAACGCCTGCCCGTCCGCCGGGCACTGCTTTCCGTTTCCGACAAAACCGGCCTCATCGAACTTGCGCAGGCCCTGGCCGCGCGCAACGTGGAACTGCTGTCTACCGGCGGCACCGCCAAGGCCCTGCGTGACGCCGGTCTGGCCGTCCGCGATGTCTCCGACGTCACCGGTTTCCCCGAAATCATGGACGGACGGGTCAAGACCCTGCACCCGAAGGTCCACGGCGGCCTGCTCGGGCGTCGCGGCACCGACGACGCGGTGATGGCGCAGCACGGCATCGGCGCGATCGATCTGCTGGTGCTCAACCTGTATCCGTTCGAGAAGGTCACCGCGCGCGCCGACTGCACGCTGGACGAGGCGGTGGAGAACATCGACATCGGCGGCCCGGCCATGCTGCGCGCCGCGGCCAAGAACTTCGCCCACGTCGCGGTCGCCACCGATCCGGCGCAATACGCGGATCTGGTGCGCGAGCTCGGCGAGCACGACGGCAGCCTGTCGGCGCGGACCCGCTTCGCCCTGTCGGTGGCCGCGTTCAATCGCGTGGCCCAGTACGACGCGGCAATCAGCAATTACCTGTCCGCCGTCACCGACGCGTCCGCCGTGGTGCCGGCGCGCAGCGAGTTTCCCGCGCAGATGAATTCCACCTTCGTGAAGGTGATGGATCTGCGCTACGGCGAGAATCCGCACCAGTCTGGTGCGTTCTATCGCGACCTCGGCCCGGTGCCGGGCACGCTGGCCACGTTCCAGCAACTGCAGGGCAAGGAACTGAGCTTCAACAACCTCGCCGACGCCGATTCGGCGTGGGAATGCGTGCGCCAGTTCGACGCGCCGGCCTGCGTGATCGTCAAGCACGCCAATCCCTGCGGCGTGGCCGTCGGCGTGGCCTGCGGCGACGCCTACGAGCTGGCCTACGCCACCGACCCGACCAGCGCGTTCGGCGGCATCATCGCCTTCAACCGCACCCTGGACGCGGCGACCGCCAAGGTCATCCTGGATCGCCAGTTCGTCGAAGTGCTGATTGCGCCGGACTACGAGGAAGGCGCGCTGGAATACGCCAAGAAGAAGGCCAACGTGCGCGTGCTGCGCATCCCGCTGGGTGCCGGCCTCAACAACTACGACAGCAAGCGCATCGGTTCCGGCCTGCTGTTGCAGTCCTCCGACAACCGCGGCATGAGCGCGGACGAGCTGAAGGTGGTCAGCCAGCGCGCGCCGACCGAGGCCGAGCTGCGCGACCTGCTG
>NZ_JANJUE010000091.1 GCF_024710765.1 Pseudoxanthomonas sp. | reverse complement strand
CAGCTTGGCCTGCTGCTGGTCGGCTGGCATCTGCTGCTGGCGCGTGGCTGGTGGCGTGACCGGTTCGGGTTGCGCCTGTATCGGGAAGGAGGGCCGCGGTAGGAGCGACGTGAGTCGCGACTTTCGTGCTTGAGCGATGGGACGGAAGGACGCGCCAACCACCCGGTCGCGACTCACGTCGCTCCTGCAGGGGAAGCCAATGGGGTGCGGGTCAGCCGCGCACGCGGCTGACGATGGCGGCGGCCTTGGCCGAACTCTCGCGCACCTTGTCCCACTCGCCGGCATCCAGCCAGGCCTTGGGCACCATCCACGAGCCGCCGATGCAGGCCACGTTCGGCTGCGACAGGTAGTCGGCGGCGGTGTCCTCGCCGATGCCGCCGGTCGGGCAGAGCTTCAGTTCGGACAACGGGCCGGCCAGTCCCTTGATCATCGCCAGGCCGCCGACGGCGGAGGCGGGGAACAGCTTGCAGACCCGGAAACCGCGCGCCATCAGCGACAGCAGTTCGGTCGGCGTCGCCGCGCCCGGCACCACGGGCACCGGCGCGGCGGCCAGCGTATCGGCCATCTCGGCGGTGGTTCCCGGCGTCACCAGGAAGTCCGCGCCGGCATCGATGGAGCGCTGCATCTGTTCGACGTTGAGCACGGTGCCGGCGCCGATCACGATATCCGGCAGTTCGCGCTTGAGCATCGCCAGCGCCTCCATCGCCACCGGCGTGCGCAGGGTCAGTTCGATGGCCGGCAGGCCGCCGGCCAGCAGCGCCTCGGAGACCCGTCGCGCCTCGTCCAGCGTGTGCACGGTGACCACCGGCAGGATGCCGGCGGCGCGGAGGAGTTGTTCGGCTTTCTGCTGGCGGGCTTCGATGCTCATGGGGAATCGGTCAATGCGTGGGAGGGGGAAGAGGCGCTCAGGCGTCCTTCGCTTCGTGCGGGGCTTCGGCGGCTTGCCCGGCGTCGCCGAGCTCGTATTCCGAATCGTATTCCCAGGTACCGTTGTGATACGGCGGACCGCAGGAAATCGACAGCGCGCCCTGGTCGGCCGGCGTGACCACGTCGCGGCTGACCGCGAACAGGTTGCGGCCCATGTCGAGCGCGGCGGGCGAGGTGTTCGGCGCGAGCTCGCGCGCGTTCCATTCCTCTGCCGGCACCAGCGCCTCAAGCACGCCGGCCTCGGCGTCCAGGCGGATCAGATCGCCCTCGCGCAGCCGGGCCAGCGGACCGCTGCGCGCGGCTTCCGGGGTCATGTGGATGGCGGCGGGAATCTTGCCGGAGGCGCCGGACAGGCGGCCGTCGGTGACCAGCGCGACGCGCCTGCCCTGGTTCTGCAGCAGGCCCAGCAGCGGCGCGAGCGAATGCAGCTCCGGCATGCCATTGGCGCGCGGGCCCTGGTAGCGCACCACCGCGACGAAATCCTGCGGCAGCACGCCGGCCGCGTGCAGCTTGTTGAGCGCGCGCGGGTCGTCGACCACCACCGCAGGCGCTTCGATGAAGCGGTATTCCGGCTTCACCGCCGAGGTCTTGATCAACGAGCGGCCGAGGTTGCCGCGCAGCAGGCGCAGGCCGCCCTGGTCCTCGAAGGCCTCGGCGACCGGCCGCACCACCGCGGGGTCCGCGCTCTCGGCCAGACCCGGCGCGTAGGCCAGTTGCCCATCCTGCAGGCGCGGCTCGTCGCAGAACGCGCGCATGCCGCCCGGCACGATGGTCGGCAGGTCATGCATCAAGCCGGCGTTGAGCAGTTCGCGGAACACGAACGCGGTGCCGCCGGCGGCGGCGAAGCGGTTCACGTCGGCGTCGCCATTCGGATACACCCGCGCCAGCAGCGGCACGGTGCGCGAAATCAGGTCGATGTCGTCCCAGGTGAGCACGATGCCGGCCGCGCGCGCCACCGCCACCCAGTGGATGGTGTGGTTGGTGGAACCGCCGGTCGCCATCAGCGCGGCGATCGCATTGACGATCGCGCGCTCGTCGATCAGGTGGCCGAGCGGACGGTAGTCATCGCCCAGCGCGGTGATGCGCAGGGCGCGTTCGGCCGAAGCGCGGGTCAGCACGTCGCGCAATGGCTGGTCGGGATTGACGAACGAGGTGCCCGGCAACTGCACGCCCATCGCTTCCAGCAGCACCTGGTTGGAGTTGGCCGTGCCATAGAAGGTGCAGGTGCCCGGCGCGTGGTAGCTGGCCGACTCGGCCTCCAGCAGTTCCTCGCGGCTGGCCTCGCCGGCGGCGTAGCGCTCGCGCACCTCGGCCTTCTTCTTGTTGGGAATGCCCGGCGTCATCGGCCCGGCGGGTACGAACACCGCAGGCAGATGGCCGAACGCGAGCGCGCCGATCAGCAGGCCCGGGACGATCTTGTCGCACACGCCCAGGTACAGCGCGGCGTCGAACATGTCGTGGCTGAGCGAGACCGCGGTCGCCTGCGCGATCACATCGCGCGAGAACAGCGACAGCTCCATGCCGGGGCGCCCCTGGGTGACGCCATCGCACATCGCCGGTACGCCGCCGGCGACCTGCGCGGTCGCACCGAGCGAGCGGGCGAGGTCGCGGATCAGATCCGGATAGGTTTCAAACGGCTGGTGCGCCGACAGCATGTCGTTGTACGCGGTGACGATGCCGAGGTTGGGGGTGGCGTCGGCACGCAGGCGATCCTTGTCGGTCGGTCCGCAGGCGGCGAACGCATGGGCCAGGTTGCCGCAGCTCAGGCGGGTGCGATGCGGGCCGGCGGCGTTGGCCGCGTCGATGCCGGCGAGATAGGCGCGACGCAGTGGCAGGCTGCGCTGGCGAATGCGTTCGGTGACTTCTTGGATGCGCGGATGCAGGCTCATTGGCGTCGGCTGGACTGCGGAAGGACGAGTGTGCGCCGCTGGCCGTGGGCAGGGCGTCGTCGGTGTCTACGCAGCGGCGCATGCCGGACTGCGCCATGCCGTGGCAGGGCAGGCATGTGTCCGGCCTGCGCGCGGGTTCCAGGCCGACGTCGCCGCCGATGCGGGGCGGACAACGAAGAACCCCTCAACTTTCTACCTTTTGCGCCTGCAATGAAAGTGACCAAAGCCAGACCAGCCCGGCGCGCGGCCGGTTGGCGCGATCAGCGCGAAGGCCCGTAGGCTTCCACCGCGATGGCCGCGGCGCCGAGCAGGCCCGGACGTGGATGCACGATCGCCAGGGTGGGCACGCGCGCCATGTTGGCGGAGAAGCGTCCCTTGTGCTCGAAGCGCTGGCGGAAGCCGGAATGCTGCAGCGAGGTCAGCAGTTTCGGCACCAGCCCGCCGGTCAGGAATACGCCGTCCCAGGCACCGAGGGTCAGCACCAGATCACCGGCCACCGCGCCGAACACCGCGCAGAACACGTCGATGGCGTTGTTGCTGCGCGCATCACCGGTGGCCGCGCGCGCGGTCACGTCGGCGGGCTGCAGGTTGCCCGGATCCTCGCCGGCGATCTCGCTGAGCGCGCGATGCAGGTTGACCAGGCCGGGGCCGCAGATCAGGCGTTCGATCGAGACCCGGCCGAACTGTGCCGACAGCCGCTGCAGGATCTCGATTTCCTGCGGCGTACCGGGGGCGAAGCTGACGTGGCCGCCTTCGGTTTCCAGCGGAAAAGTGCGCCCGTCGCGGACGATCAGGCCACCCACGCCCAGCCCGGTGCCCGGACCGATCACGCCGTAGGTACGGTGCGTGGCCTGGGGATCCGGCGCCCAGTCGGGAATACCAATCGCGACCACGTCCTGCCGGCCCAGCAACGGCAGCGCCATCGCCTGGGCGGCGAAATCGTTGACCAGGCGCAGGTTGTCGAAGCCCAGCGCGTCGCGGGTGCGCGAGAGCGAGATGACCCATGGATGGTTGGTGATGCGGGCCTCGTCGCCATCGACGCGTCCGGCCACCGCGAACACGCCGTTGCGGATGTCCAGGCTGGATTGTTCGGCGCCGACCTCGTCCAGATAGTGCTGGGCGGCGTCGGCCAGCGAGGGGAAATCCGCCACCGCGAAGCCGCGCACGCTGTCTTCCAGCAGTGGCGCGGCAGCGCTGGCGTCGGCCAGCGCGAAGCGTGCATTGGTGCCGCCGATGTCGGCGAGCAGGACCCGGTTATCGGTGCTCATGCGGGGTGATTACTCTTGAAGGGGTCGTGGCCGCAAAAAGTAGTCCGCCGCATTCGCCTCAGTCGTCCTCGTTGGTCAGTGCCTCGCCGTGGCTGGCCACGACCTTCGCATAATAGCGTGCGCTGTCCTTCGGTGTGCGGGTCTGGCTGTCGAAGTCGACGTGGATGATGCCGAAGCGCTTGGAGTAGCCCAGCGACCATTCCAGGTTGTCCAGCAGCGACCAGACGTAGTAGCCGCCGATGTCGCAACCGGCCTCGATGGCCGCGTGCACCGCGCGCAGGTGCTGGCGCAGGTAGCTCAGGCGCAGCGGATCGCGCACGCGGCCACGCTCGGCCTTGGGCGGATCGAAGAAGGCGGCGCCGTTCTCGGTGATGAACACCTTGGGGTTCCCGTAGCGGTCCTTGACCCAGGTGAGTGTATCGGTCAGACCCTGCGGGAAGACCTCCCAGCCGGTCTCCGTATACGTATGCTGCGTCTGCCGGACCGGCGAGACCTTCAACGGCCAGTTCGATTCGTCGTGGCGGGAGACGTTGCGGGTGTAGTAGTTCACGCCGATGAAATCCAGCGGCTGGCGGATCAGGTCCATGTCCGCCTGCGGCCATTCCGGCCAGGCTTCGCCGAAGATCTCGCGCAGTTCTTCCGGATAGGTGCCGAAGAACACCGGATCCAGGTACTGCCGGTTCATGTAGGCCTCGGCGCGCCGGGTGGCGGCCAGATCCTCGGGGCTGTCGCTGGCCGGGTACTTCGGCTCGATGTTCACCACCAGGCCGATCTCGTGCTTGCCGATCGCGCGGTAGGCTTGCACCGACTTGCCGTGCGAGCGCAGCAGGTGGTGCGAGGCGATGGGCGCCTCGAAGCGGTTGCGGTGGCCCGGCGCCAGCGCGCCGTGCAGGTAGCCGCCGTCGGTGACCACCCAGGGTTCGTTGAGGGTGGCCCAGCGCTTGATGCGGCCATCCAGGCGCTTGAACATCACTTCGCTGTACTCGGCGAACCAGTCGGCGATGTCCGGGTTCAGCCAGCCGCCGCGATCGTCCAGCGCCGCCGGCAGGTCCCAGTGGAACAGGGTGGCGGTGGGCTGGATGCCGTTCTCCAGCAGGGTATCGACCAACCGCTCGTAGAAGTCCAGGCCCTTCTGGTTGATCCGGCCGCGGCCTTCGGGCATCACCCGGCTCCAGGACACGCTGAAGCGGTAGCCCTGCATCCCCAGTTCCTTCATCAGGCCGATGTCTTCGCGCCAGCGGTTGTAGTGGTCGCAGGCCACGTCGCCGGTGTCGTTGTTGAGCATGCGACCCGGGGTGTGGGCGAAGCGCTGCCAGATGCTGGGGCCGGCCCCGTCGGCCAGCGGCGAGCCCTCGATCTGATAGGCGGCGGTGGCGCTGCCCCAGATGAAGTTCTCAGGGAAACGGTAAGCGTTCGACATGGCCCCTCCGGCGGTGTCGTCAAATTGGAGATAAGTGGGGGTGATTGCGTTGTGAAAACGATTACATGGCAGAATAACCCAACTTCCCGGGTTGGGAAATGGGAAGGTGGTCATTGACGGCGTGCATTCGTATGCACGCCGCTGCACCGGGAGGGGCCCGGCGGCAGCGTCCGACAACACGGTGGCGGAAGCCGCCCGGGAGAGCAGATGGCGAGTGTGCGGCTGGACAATGTCCGCAAGGTCTACGGCAACGGCCAGGTGGCCGTGCACGGCGCGAGTTTCGAGATCGCCGACGGTGAACTGATGGTGCTGGTCGGGCCGTCGGGCTGCGGCAAGTCGACCCTGCTGCGGATGATCGCCGGGCTGGAGGAAATCTCCGGCGGCACCCTGTCGATCGGCGATCGGGTGGTCAACGAGGTCGCGCCCAAGGATCGCGACATCGCGATGGTGTTCCAGAACTACGCGCTGTATCCGCACATGACCGTCGCCGAGAACCTGGCGTTCGGGCTGAAGCTGCGCGGACATCCGCGCGCGGTGATCGAACAGCGGGTCAACGCCGCCGCCGAAACCCTGGGCCTGGGCCAGATGCTGGCCAAGCTGCCGCGCGAGATGTCCGGCGGCCAGCGCCAGCGGGTGGCGCTGGGACGCGCGCTGGTGCGCGAGCCGGCGGTGTTCCTGCTCGACGAACCGCTGTCCAACCTGGACGCCAAGCTGCGCCATTCGATGCGCACCGAGATCGCCCGGCTGCACCGGCAACTGGGCGCGACCATGATCTACGTGACCCACGATCAGGTCGAGGCGATGACCCTCGGCCAGCGCATCGTGGTGCTGAAGGACGGACAGATCCAGCAGATCGACACGCCGATGGCGCTGTACGAGCATCCGGCCAACCTGTTCGTCGCCGGCTTCCTCGGCAGCCCGGCGATGAACGTGCTGCACGGGCGGCTGGAGCGCGCGGACGGGTTGCGGCTGGTGCTCGAGGCGGGCCTGTCGATTCCGCTCGGCGATGCGCGGGTCGGCGAGGACTGGCTGGGCAAGGCGGTGGCGATGGGCGTGCGCCCGGAACACCTGCAACCGGCCGCGCCTGAAGCCACCGGTTTCGACACCCTGGTGGAAGTGGTGGAACCGGTGGGCAGCGAGGCGTTCGTCAACCTGATGTTTGGCGCGCACCCGCTGGTATCGCGGTTGCCGCCGCGGCAACTGCCGCGTGCCGGCGCCGCCTTGCGCATGGCGGTGGATCCGGCGCACCTGCACTTCTTCGACTCGGAAAGCGGCCGCCGCCTGTGGTGAACCGGAAAGGCCGGAGGTTCGCCTGATTCGGGCCGCAGGCAACAAAATCTAGTCTCAGAACGTAGCCGGATCGGATTCCTTCCCCGGCGCGCGGGTCCTAGCCTCGTCGATGACGTTTGTGGACATCCGTCACGGGAGAGGGGCCAGTGCGGAAGCAGGACGGGAACACCCAGCGTGCGCGCATCCGCACCGCGCTGCTCATCGGCATCACGCTGTTGATGCTGCTTGCGGCGGGCTGCCGGGGGCCGGGCGAAGGCCGCAGGATCGTGCTCATTGGCGGAACCGGCACGGAAGGACCGGGCAAGCATGCCTATGCCGAAGGGGTGCGCCGGCTGGCGGCGCTCATCGGCGCATCGCCGCAGGCCCGTGGCGCCGAGATCATCGTCTACGACCGGGGCTGGCCCACGGATCCCGCCGCGTTGCAGGGCGCTTCGACCGTGGTGCTGTATTTCGACGGGCTGGATCGACATCCGCTACGCGATGCCGCCCGGCGCGCGCAACTGGAGGCGCTGGTCCAGCGGGGCGTCGGACTGGTGGCGCTGCACCAGGCTTCCACCGTACCGGCCGGCAATGCCCATTTTGATCTGCGTGGCTGGTTGGGCGCCGAACGCGTGGGCATGTTCGATCGCACCACCGAGACCGCGACGATATCGCCGGTCGACGCGAGGCATCCGGTCATCCGCGGGGTGACCGCCTTCAGTTATCGCGACGAGTTCTATCCGACCCTGCGCTTCGCAGCGCGGGGCGTGCAGCCGGTGCTGCGCAGCACCCTGCACGTGCAGTACCGCGACGGCGCGCCGGTGATCGAGGAGCGGCCTGAAACGGTCACCGTGGGCTGGACGTTCCAGCGTCCCGATGGCGGTCGTTCATTCGGTTACAGCGGCGCGCATTTCCTGGCCGCGCTGGACCAGCCGATGCTGAGGCGCGTGTTGTTGAATGCGATCCTGTGGACGGCGGACATCGAGGTTCCGGCCGCAGGCGCGGATGCCGGAGCGTCCGACCCGGTGGATTCGACAGGGCCGGGCTCGGCGACGTCCGGCGTGATCACGCCGTCGGTGCGTGACGCAACCACTTTCCACGCGGATCGGCAACGCAGCGGCTGGCATCGCCACCAGCCGGAATTGACGCCGGCGCGGGTGCGGGATCCTTCCTTCGGCCTGCTCTGGGAATCACCGCCGCTGGATGCGCATGAAGGCCAGGCGCCGCGCCTGTACGCCTCGCCCCTGTACCTGTCGCAGGTCCGGATGACGGCGGGGCAACACCGCGGGCAGATGTTCCAGGTGGTGTTCGCCGCCAGCAACCACGGCTATGTGTACGCGATCAACGCCGGCAAGGCCGGTGACGTGGCGCCCGGCCGGATTCTCTGGCGCACCCGGCTCGCGCCGCCTTGCCATCTGCAGCCGGCGCCGCTGGATGCCGTACCCACTGGCGTCCTGGGTACGCCGATCATCGATGTCGCTCGCGGGCGCCTGTATGTCACCAGTTGTGATCCGAAGGAGCGCTGGCAGGCCTATGCGCTGGACATCGGCAGCGGCAAGCTCATCGAAGGCTGGCCCGTGCGCCTGGACGAGACCCGTTTCAACACCGTCAACGCGAACGCCGGACCCTCGCGGGTGCCGCCGAAGCGGCGCTTCGATTTCCGGGTGCAGCGCGGCGCATTGAACCTGAGCCCCGATGGTTCACGCCTGTACGTCACCTTCGGCGAAACCGAGACCGGTTGGCTGGTCGCGGTCGATACCGCGCAGCCGCGCGTGGCCAGCGCGTTCGCCGCGGTGGCGATGCCGCATCGCGGCAGCGGCGGCATCTGGGGCGCGGGTGGGCCGGCGCTGGATGCCGAGGGGAACATCTTCGTCGTGACCGGCAGCGGCTTCGACGGTTATCGCGATCAGCCGCACGACTGGACCCAGTCGGTGCTGAAACTGTCCGACGCAGCGTCGGGAGGGTTGCGGTTGCGTGGCACCTACACGCCGTTCAACCACTGCGGCAGCGCGAAGATGGATATCGATCTGGGATCCGGCGGCATCAGCCTGCTGGCCGATCTGCCCCCTTCATCGACCGCCACGCCGCGACTGATGGTGGTCGGCGGCAAGCAGGGCAATGCCTACCTGCTCGATCGTGGGCGCTTGCCGGGACGGCTCGACAGGCGTCCGGCCTGCGGCCTGGACGCGGCCAGCGATGGTTCGCTGCTGCCCCCTTCGCGACAGCCGCAGTTTGGCGGGCGTGGCCCGCTCAACGTGTTCGGTCCGTACTCCGAACAGGACGCGGCGATGGATCAGGCGCGCGGACGCTCGGTGCCGGCGAACTATCGCGACGGGGAGGGCGTGGTCCATGTCTACCTGACCGGCAACACCCGGCGCACGGAAGGCTCGGCCGAAGCGGTGCCGCCGTCGCTGGTCCAGTTGCGGGTGACGGCCGCGCCCGGCCAGCCGGCCCATCTGGCGGTCGAGCGCCGGCAGATGGACGTGGTCCTGATCAATCCGGGCTCGCCGGTCATCAGCAGCGACGGCACGCGCAATCCCGTGGTCTGGGTGCTCGACGAGAATGCCCGCCGTTCCGCGCCACTCGCGGGCGCGGATACACCGGCGCCGGTGTTGTACGCCTTCGACGGCGACAGCCTGGAACTGCTGTGGAAGAGCGCGCCCGGCCAACTGCACACTTCCGGCAAGTACAACGAACCGGTATTCGCGAACGGAACGGTGGTGGTCGGCACGGATCGCATCCAGGCTTTCGGGCCGGACGCGCCGGCGCGCGCGGAGAAGGCGGGGGCGGGACAGGCGAATGTTGCTCCGGCACCTCGGGTGCCTGGTGGCGCTGGAACATCCACGGGCTTGGCGCTGGCCGACTCGGGACTGGATGGCGAGACCTTGTTCAAGCAGCGCTGCGCGGCCTGTCATGACTACCCCCAGGGCAACATCCCGCCGCGTTCGCGACTGGAAAGCCGCAGCCGCGCCTACATCGTCGATACACTGACCCACGGCGCGATGCGTGCGCAGGCGGCGGGGCTCAGCGCCAACGACATCGACGCGGTCGCGGGGTATCTGGGCAGGCGCTGAAGGTAGACAACGACGGGAGAAAATCCGCCTCGGTCTCCCTTCTGCAACGGAGGAGGGAAGCGTGGGAGAGCGGCCCGCCCGCGCGGAACCGTAAAACAAAACCCCCGGCCATGCCGGGGGTTTTGTCCCATCACCCTTGAAACATCGCAGGCCGATTCACACCGGCTCAGCCGCGGCTCACCGCGTAGACCGCTTCGGCCACCTTGTCGATGTTCTGGCTGTTGAGCGCGGCCACGCAGATGCGGCCGGTGCCGATGGCGTAGATCGCGTATTCCTCGCGCAGGCGATCGACCTGGGCCTTGCTCAGGCCGGAGTACGAGAACATGCCGGCCTGCTGCTGGATGAAGCCGAACTCCGGTGCGCCCAGCGCCGCCAGTCGCGACACCAGCCCCGCGCGCAGGGTGTGGATGCGCTCGCGCATGCCGCCCAGTTCCAGCTCCCAGCGCGCGCGCAGTTCGTCGCTGCCGAGCACGCCGGACACCAGCGCGCCGCCATGGGTGGCGGGGCTGGAATAGTTGGAGCGGATGGTGCGCTTGATGTGCGACTGCACGCGCCTGGCCTCGTCGCGATCGGCCGAGACGATCGACAGCGCGCCCACGCGCTCGCCATACAGCGAGAACGACTTGGAATACGAGCTGGCGACCACGAACGCCGGGATCCCGGAATCGGCGAACAGGCGGATCGCGGTGGCATCGGCGTCGGTGCCCTGGTCGAAACCCTGGTAGGCGATGTCGATGAAGGGCAGCAGGCCGCGTTCCTTCACCAGGTCCACCACCTGCGCCCACTGCGCGGCGGTCAGGTCGACGCCGGTCGGGTTGTGGCAGCAGGCGTGCAGCAGCACCACGGTGCCCGGCTCCAGTGCGCCCAAGTCTTCCAGCATGCCGGTGAAGTCCAGGCCGTGCGTGGCCGGGTCGTAGTAGCGGTAGTCGCTGACCTCGAAGCCGGCGGTGCCGAACACCACGCGGTGGTTTTCCCAGCTCGGGCTGCTGATGGCGATCTTCGCCTGCGGCAGCGCGCGCTTGAGGAAGTCCGCGCCGATGCGCAGGGCGCCGCTGCCGCCGATGGTCTGCGCGGTGACCACGCGACCGGCTTCGAGCGCGGCCGAACCGGCGCCGAACAGCAGTTTCTGGGTGGCCAGGTTGTAGCCCGGCAGGCCGTCGATGGGCAGGTAGCCGCGCGGTTTGGCTTCCGCGGCCAGCGCCTGTTCGATCTCGCGGACCGTGTCGAGCAGGGGAATGCGGCCCTGTTCGTCGTAGTAGATGCCAACGCCCAGATTGACCTTGCCGGGGCGGGGATCGGCGTTGTAGGCCTCGGTCATTCCCAGGATCGGATCGCCCGGGACCAGTTCGACGGATGCAAAGAGAGACACGGCGGTGTGACCAGTTGGTGAGGGAGGAAGGGACAGCGAACAAACTCCCGGATCCTAACAGGCCGGTGCCGCTCGTGCGGTCGCGTGGAGGCTGGCACGCGGGTCATGGGGCGCGTTAATGTGAGCACTCCGACGATTGGCCCGTTCGCCGGCCCCGTCGTCCCGCTCCACCCGGCATCCGCCGCGCGGGAACTGGCGCCACCAAGGAGCAGGTCATGCTGGGCTGGATCCGTCGTCGATTGCCCTGGGTCATCGCCCTGCCGCTGCTCGCGGTGGGGGTGTACGCACTGGCGGGTTTCTGGTGGCTGCCGCGTTTCGCCCGGTCCGAGGCCACCGACTATGTCCGCGACGAACTGGGCAAATCGCTGCGCATGGGCGAACTGCGGTTCAACCCGTTCACCTTCCGCGCCGAGGCGAACGCGCTCGCCATCGAAGAGCCATCGCCCAAGGCCGGACAGAAGCCGCTGGTCGGCCTGCGCCGGCTGGTCGTCGATTTCCAGATCTCTTCGTTGTGGCAGGGTGCCTGGACCTTCCGCGACGTGACCCTGGAAGGGCCCTACGTGCAGGCGGTGGTGCGGCCGGACGGTTCGCTCAACCTCGCCGATCTGGTACCCCGCAAGCAGGACGACAGCCCGCCGCCGGAGGTCTTGATCGAGCACCTCGCCGTCGCCGATGGCGTGGTCGATTTCGCCGATCACAGCCGGCGCCTGCAGCCCAGCAAGCGGCTGGCACCCCTGCGTTTCGAGCTGCGTGATTTCCGCACCACGTCCGGCAACGGCAAAGGCGGCGGCTTCCATCTGGCGGCCAGTGGCGATCAGGGGGAACGGTTCGACTGGCGTGGCCAGCTTTCGCTGCGCCCGTTCGCCTCTTTCGGCACTCTGGCCGCGGCGAACCTGGAAGTGGACACGGCGTACGCCTTCCTCAGCGAAGCGCTGCCGTTCGCGCTGCACGGTGGCCGTTTCGATGTCGCCGGCGAGTACCGTTTCGCCGCCGGAACCACAGCCGGCACGCTGCTGGAGGCGAGCCTGTCGCGCGCGCAGGCCAACGGCGTCGGCGTGCGGGTCCGCGACGAAGCCCGCGACACCGCCACCCTGGGGCGGGTGGCGCTGGAAGGCGCGCGGTTCTCGCTGGGCAAGCGCGAGGTCATCGCCACCGCCCTGCGCGTGGACGGACTGCGCACCGCGCTGACCCGCGAGGCGAACGGCACGCTCAGCCTGCAACGCCTGTTTCCGGCCACGCCCGCCGCATCGCCACCGCCATCGGCTTCACCGCCGGACCCCGCGCCCGCGTGGCGATTCAGCCTGGGCGAGGTCGCGGTGCAAGACGCCGAGGTGGAGGTGCAGGACCGGGCGGTGCGACCGGCCGGCCGCTTCCATCTTCAGGGGCTGTCCGCCAGCGCCCGCGACATCAGTCTGGACATGGCCCGGCCGGTGCCGCTGCGGGCCAGCGCCACCGTCAACGGCAAGACCCGCCTGGCCCTGGAAGGCGAAGTGGTGCCGGCCAGCGCCGCCGCCCGCCTGCGACTGGATCTGGCCGGCCTGCCGCTGCGCGACGTGCTGGCCTACCTGCCGGACTTTCCCGCCCTGGAACTGCGCTCCGGCACCCTCAGCGCGAACGGCGATCTGAGCGTGCCGGGGACCGGCGAGGCGGGCGCCGCGCTGGCGTTCACCGGCGCCGGTCGCATCGATGGCTTCTCGCTGCTGGAGCGTGCGGGCAAGCGGCAGGTCATGGCCTGGGACCAGGTCGACGTCAGCGGCCTGCGCTATGCGCAGGCGCCGGATCGCCTGCAGATCGCCCGCGTCCTGATGCGCAGGCCGTTCGCGATCGTGGCAATCGAACCGGATGGCACCGTCAACCTGAGCCGGCTGTTCGCCACCCCCGCGTCCGCGCCGGCGAAGGCAAGCGGGCCGGCGATGACCATCCGGGTGGAGGATCTGCAGATCGAGAACGGCACCATGGCCTTCGCCGACACCTCGATGGATCCCGGTTTCCGCGCCGACATCGCCGCCCTGCGCGGGCATGTCCGCGGACTCTCCACCGCCGCGTCCGCGCAGGCCCGGGTGGACCTGCACGGGCAGGTGGTCAACCGTTTCTCACCGGTGGACATCACCGGCACGCTCAATCCGTTCGCCTACGACGAACGCACCGATCTGAAGATGAGCTTCCGCAACATCGATCTGCCCATCTTCAATCCGTACTCCGGCCGGTTCGCCGGCTACGCCATCACCAAGGGCAAGCTGAGCACCGAACTGCATTACCAAATCGACCACCGCAAGCTGGAGGCGGCCCACCATGTGGTGCTGGACCAGTTGGAGTGGGGCGAGGCGACCGAGAGCAAGGAGAAGGTCTCGCTGCCGATCCGGCTGGCGACCTCGCTGCTGAAGAACCGCCAGGGCGTGATCGATCTGGACCTGCCGGTCAACGGCTCGCTCGACGATCCCACCTTCCGGATGTGGCCGATCGTCTGGCAGATCCTGAAGAACATCCTGGTCAAGGCGGTGACCGCGCCGTTCGACTTCATCGGTTCGCTGTTCAAGGGCGCGGAGCAGGCCCGCTATGTCGACTTCGCCGCCGGTTCCAGCGAGCTTGGCGAGTCCGCGCGCGCCAGCCTGTCCGCGCTGGCCAAGGCGCTGGGCGAACGGCCCGCACTGCGCCTGGACATTCCGGCCGGCACGGCGCCGGACGGGGAGGCCGACGCCATCGCGGCGCAGCGGCTGGATGCCGCCGTGCTGGCCGCGCGCGAGGGTGAACCGATCGCGCTCGCGGCGCTGGAGCCGGGGGACCAGCGGGATCTGCTGGAAGGGCTTTATCGCCAGCAACTGGGTCGCAAGCCGGACATTCCGGAGACCGCGGAGAAAGCCGGGCAGGAAGACCCCGACCGCAAGGCGCGCAAGGCCGCGCGCCAGGCGGCCGACGTGGCCTGGCTGCGCCAGGCGCTGCTGCCCCGTTTCCGGCCCGGCGCCGACGAACTGGCCGCGCTGGGACGGTCGCGCGCCAATGCCGTGCAGGAGGCCCTGCTGGCCGGCGGGGAGGTGGATCCGACCCGGGTGTTCATCGACGCGGCCAAGGGGCCGGCGGCGCATGAAGGCGGAGTGCGGCTGGAGCTGGGCCTGGAGTAAGGCCGGGGCCTGCGGTCCCGCGTCGGGCCGGGGCCCGTTATACTCATCGGTCAATGCCGCAAGAGCAGTATTGGATTGCCATATAAATCAAATATTTGGCGATTCAACCTCATCCAGTCCAACAATTTGGCAGCGCACCGGCCGACCGGTCGCGACGCCCGGAAAACCATCGCCGCATGCGCCTTTCGACCATCAAGCTGTCCGGTTTCAAGTCCTTCGTCGATCCGACCACCTTGCACCTGCCCACCAACATGACCGGCGTGGTCGGTCCCAACGGTTGCGGCAAGTCCAACATCATCGACGCGGTGCGCTGGGTAATGGGCGAAAGCTCCGCCAGCCGCCTGCGCGGCGATTCGCTGACCGACGTGATCTTCTCCGGCAGTTCGGCCCGCAAGCCGGTTTCGCAGGCCACGGTCGAGCTGATCTTCGACAACAGCGATCACACCATCGCCGGCGAATTCGCCGCGTTCAACGAAATCTCGGTCAAGCGCCAGGTCAGCCGCGACGGCCAGAGCAACTACTACCTCAACGGCACCAAGTGCCGTCGTCGCGACATCACCGATCTGTTCCTGGGCACCGGCCTGGGGCCGCGCAGCTATTCGATCATCGAGCAGGGCATGATCAGCCAGATCATCGAGGCCCGCCCCGAGGACCTGCGCGTGTACCTGGAGGAAGCCGCCGGCATCTCCAAGTACAAGGAACGCCGCAAGGAAACCGAGACCCGCATCCGCCACACCCGCGAGAACCTGGATCGCCTGAACGATCTGCGCGAGGAAATCGGCAAGCAGCTGGAGCACCTCAAGCGCCAGGCCAAGCAGGCCGAGCAGTACCAGGCCCTGCAGGAAGAGCGCCGGATCAAGGACGCCGAATGGAAGGCGCTGGAGTTCCGCGGCCTGGATCTGCAACTGCAGGGCCTGCGCGAGAAGCTCTCGCAGGAAGAAACCCGCCTGCAGCAGTTGATCGCCGAACAGCGCGAGGCCGAGCGCAACATCGAGACCGATCGCCTGCGCCGCGAGGAAGCCGCCGAGGGTCTCAACAAGGCCCAGGGCGAGGTCTACCAGGTCGGCAGCACGCGGGCCCGGCTGGAACAGCAGATGCAGCACCAGCGCGATCTGGCCGAGCGCCTGAAGAAGGCGCGCGACGAGGCGCACAACGCGCTGCAGGAACTGGGCCAGCACATCAGCGGCGACGAGACCAAGTTGAATGTCCTGCGCGAGAGCGTGGAGGAAGCCGAGCCACGACTGGCGCAGTTGCAGGAAGAGGATCTGTTCAAGCAGGACGCCCTGCGCGACGCCGAGACCCGGCTGTCGGACTGGCAGCAGCGCTGGGAAACCCATTCGCGCGAGTCGGCCGAAGCCGCCCGCGCCGGCGAGGTCGAACGCACCCGCGTCGACTACCTGGATCGGCAGGCGCTGGAGACCGAGCGCCGCCGCGAGAACCTGGCCGCCGAGCGTGCCGGGCTGGACCTGGACGCGCTGGCCGAAGCCTTCAAGCAGTTGCAGATCCAGCACGACACCCAGAAGGAATCGCTGGAGTCCCTGAGCGAGCAGGTCGAGTCGCGCAAGCAGTCGGCCGCATCGGTGCAGGAACAGCAGCGCGCCTCGCAGACCGAACTGTCGGAGGTGCGCAAGCGCGCCCAGGAAGCCCGTGGCCGCCTGTCCTCGCTGGAAACCCTGCAACATGCCGCGCTGGGCCAGGAGCAGGGCGCGGCGATGAGCTGGCTGAAGGCGCGCGGACTGGATTCGGCCGCGCGCGTGGGCGAGCGGCTGACCGTCGAGCCGGGCTGGGAAAACGCGGTCGAGGGCGCGCTGGGACAACTGATTGAAGGCGTGCTGGTGGATGCGCCGGAATCGCTGGTCGACGCCCTGGGCGAACTGGGCGAAGGCCGCATCGCGCTGGTGTCCGACGCGCAGGCCGACTTCAACGTCGCGCCGACATCGCTGGCCGCGCGGGTGCAGGGACCGGCGGCGGTGCGCCGCCTGCTGGCGCGCCTGCACGTGGCCGAGGATCTGACCGAGGCGCGCCGCCTGCAGGCGCAACTGGGCGAAGGCGATTCGGTGATCACCCGCAGCGGCGAGCGCCTGGGCGCCGGCTGGGTGCGGGTGCTGCGCTCCGGCGCGGCCAAGCAGGGCGCGCTGCTGCGCGAACGCGAAATCCAGGGCCTGCGCACCGAAATCGAAACGCTGCAGACCCGCGAAGCCGAGCTGGAAGAACGCCTGGCCAACCTGCGCGACCAATTGCTCGCCGCCGAGCAGCAGCGCGAGGATGCGCAGCGCGCGCTGTACCTGGCGCATCGCGGCGTGTCCGAACTGGCCGGCCAGTTGCAGAGCCAGCAGGGCCGGGTCGAATCGACCCGCCAGCGCATCGACAAGATCGATCAGGAAATCGCCCAGTTGGTGGAAACCCTGGACAACAGCCGCGAGCAGGCCCGCGAGGCGCGCATGCGGCTGGAGGAAGCGGTCACCGCGATGGGCGATCTGGAATCGGCGCGGCAAGCGCTGGAATCCGAGCGCCGGCAACTGGTGGAAGCGCGCGATCTGGCCCGCGAAGCGGCGCGCGCCTCCCGCGACGCCACCCATGCGCTGGCACTGACGCTGGAATCCCAGCGCACCCAGATCGTCTCCCTGAGCCAGGCGCTGGATCGCATGGGTGGCCAGCGCGGCCAGCTCGATTCGCGGCTGGAGGAATTGACCCTGCAGCTCAGCGAGGGCGATTCGCCGGTGCAGGAACTGGAGGCCCAGCGCCAGGCCGCGCTGGAAGAACGCGTCAACGCCGATCGCCGGCTGGCCGAGGCACGCTCGGTGCTGGAAGGCATCGACAACGAGTTGCGCCAGTACGAGCAGACCCGCCACCAGCGCGACGAGGCCGCATTGGCCCAGCGCGAGCGGATCTCCCAGCGCAAGCTGGACCAGCAGGCGCTGGCGTTGAAGTCCGAACAGCTTTCGCAGGGCATCGTCGCTGCCGGCTTCGTGGTCGAGGACGTCATCAACACCCTGCCCGAAGTGGCCGACGCCCGCGAGTGGGAGCAGGCCGTCACCCAGATCGATTCGCGCATGCGCCGGCTGGAGCCGGTCAACCTGGCCGCGATTCACGAATACGGCGAGGCCTCGCAGCGCGCCGAGTACCTGGAAGCCCAGCATGTTGATCTGACCACCGCGCTGGAGACCCTGGAAGAGGCGATCCGCAAGATCGATCGCGAGACCCGCGGTCGTTTCAAGGACACTTTCGACCGCGTCAATGCCGGCGTGCAGGCGCTGTATCCGCGCCTGTTCGGCGGTGGCCATGCCTATCTGGAACTGACCGGCGAGGATCTGCTCGATACCGGCGTGGCGATCATGGCGCGTCCGCCCGGCAAGCGCGTCTCCAACATTTCGCTGCTGTCCGGCGGTGAGAAGGCGATGACAGCGGTCGCGCTGGTATTCGCGATCTTCCAGCTCAATCCCGCGCCGTTCTGCCTGCTGGACGAGGTGGACGCGCCGCTGGACGAGGCCAACGTCGGCCGCTTCACCAACATGGTGAAGGAGATGAGTGAGAAGGTGCAGTTCCTGTTCGTCAGCCACAACAAGGCGACCATGGAAGCCGCGCACCAGCTCAGTGGCGTTACCATGCGTGAACCGGGCGTCAGCCGACTGGTGTCGGTCGACCTGGATGAAGCGGCACGCCTGGCTGGCGCGGCCTGACCCTGGACCCTTGAACGAACCCTGGCGGAGAACACGACGTGTCCGACATGGCAATGCTCCGAATCGGCATCCTGATCGCAGGCGCCATCCTGATCGCGGCGATCATCTTCTTCGGCCGCCCCAAGAAGCCCAGCCAGGGCCGGCGGCTGGAACCCAGCGAACGTGACAACGCCCGCGTCGAACCGAGCCTGGCCACCGACGAGGCGGCCTACGAAACCGACAGCGACTACTCCGGCGAGGAGGTCACCCAGCCCGAGCTCGGCCTGGCCGGCGGCACGCCCACCGCGGCCGACAGCCACCTGGGCAAGCGGGTCAGCCAGGACTTCGACAAGATCGTCTCGCTGTACGTCGCGGCGCGCGCCGGCCAGGTGCTGCGCGGCGAGGACATCGTGGTCGCGGCGGAAAAGACCGGCCTGATCTTCGGCCACATGAACGTGTTCCACCGCCTGATCGAGGGCCATCCCGAACGCGGCCCGATCTTCAGCATGGCCAACATCATGCAGCCGGGCAGTTTCGACATGGCCAACATCCGCGAGATGGAAACCCCGGCCATCGCGTTCTTCCTGACCCTGCCGGCGCCGGTGAGCGCGCTGGAAGCCTGGGAAAAACTGCTGCCCAACGTCGAGCGCATGGCCGAACTGCTCAACGGCGTGGTCCTGGACGACAGCCGCAACACCCTGGGCCGCCAGCGCATCCAGCATATCCGCGAAGAACTGCGCGCCTACGATCGCCAGCACGAGGCGCCGCCGCTGACCAAGCCGCCGCGCTGGTAATCGGCCGGGCGGCGACCGTCGTCCCGCCAGGCCATGCCAGGCCATGCCGGGCAGCGTCGGGCCGTTCTTGCCGGAGCCACCACCGTTCGCCTGCTCCTCCGGATCGGCAATGGGGGGGGCGCCGCTTTGAACACGCCGGCTTTGCGGCCGGCCGCCTTAGAATCCCGCCATGACCGCACCCACACCCGCCGATCGCGCCATCGCGCTGCGTCGCCAACTGGACGACGCCAATTATCGCTACCACGTGCTCGACGAGCCGAACATCCCGGACGCCGAGTACGACCGCCTGCTGCGCGAACTGGATGAGCTGGAAGCGGCCAATCCGGACCTGATCACCCCGGACTCGCCGACCCAGCGGGTCGGCAACGCGCCCTCGGCCGGGTTCGCCTAAGTCCGCCACGCTATTCCGATGGTGTGGCTGGGAAATGCCTTCAGCGACTAGGATGTACAGGATTTCGTCCGCCGCATCGCCGAAAAGCTGAAGCGGCCGCACCTGTTGTTCTCGGTCGAGCCCAAGCTCGATGGCCTGGCG
>NZ_JANJUE010000283.1 GCF_024710765.1 Pseudoxanthomonas sp. | reverse complement strand
ATTTGCTTCAACGTTAATTTGGACATATACATATCACTGAATTTGAGGTGCTTGCTGTCGAACAGTGTGCGCGGCTTGGACTCTTCCGCGGGCTGAACCAATGTTTGGAAATTTTCCAATTCCTTGTCAAATTGAGCCAGTAAATTATCGAGGGACGGCTTTTTGCCAGAGCCCTGGGTCATCACAGTTTCAAATATTCGATTCGCGATGGACATCATTCACTCCGTAGTCAGGTTGACTTAATGTTAGTAATTACTTTCAATAATATATCACCGATTTTATTGTAAGTCAATACTAACATATGATAAAATAACGATCAGGAGGCGCCATGCCAAAAGTGATTGACGACGAAAAAATTTACGATGCCGTTATGCAGACGATCATCGAGCGCGGATATGCAGGTGCGACCACCAAGTTATTGGCGGATGCCGCCAATATGAGTGAGGTGACACTCTTTCGCAAATTTGGAAGCAAAAGTGAATTGGTAAAACGCGCCATACAGGCGCTAGTTGAGCGGACAGATTTTAAATCGGCGACAAAATATACAGGGGATATTCAAGCCGATTTGATGCGGGTGCTGCAAGCCTATCAAGGTTCGGTGGTGATGCATGAAAAGTTTTTCGCCAGCTTGTTCTCTGAGATATCCCGTAATCCAGAACTGGTGGGCTCATTTAGCCAGCCGCTGGCTCTCTTTCGCTCGATAGGAGAGTTGTTGACCCGCTATCAAAAGGATGGACTCCTCCGAAAAGAGCATCCCTCACATGCTGTCGCTTCTCTGCTGGGACCATTGATCTATACTGCCATGATGCGTGGACCCATGCCAGAAAATGCAGTCCCGCCAATAGACCTTGAAGAACATATATCCAAGTATTTGGAAGGTCGCAAGATATATAAGTGAAATAATAAGAGCCACGCAGTAAGCGTGGCTCTTATGTTTAATCCACCGTCAGCGTCTTCGACAAATTCCTCGGGAAATCGGGATCGAATCCGCGCATGACGCTCATGTGATAGGAGAGCATTTGCAGCGGCAGCACGCCCAGCAGTGGAGCGATACTTGCATCCGATTTAGGCAGGACGATGACATCGTCGGCATTCGAGCGTAGGCGCGAGTCGTCTTCGGCGATGACAATTGTCCGCGCGCCGCGCACCTTGACCTCGTTGAGTCCGCTGATGATGAGCGGTACGTCGTTTGGTCCTGCGACAAAGATGATCGGAAAACCTTTGCTCACCGCCGAAAGCGGTCCATGTTTGAACTCGGTGGATAACATCCCTTCGCAATGAGCATACGTGATTTCTTTCAACTTCAACGCGCCTTCGAGTGCGATGGGATACGTCGCGCCGTAGCCGAGACAATACATATCCTGCCACTTGTTAATTTCGCCCGCGATCTTTTCAACCTGCGCGGATGTCGCGTCCATCGTTTGTTCCATCAACTCAGGAATGCGCTCCAACTCTTTCGTGTCGAGTCCCGCCATGCG
>NZ_JANJUE010000027.1 GCF_024710765.1 Pseudoxanthomonas sp. | reverse complement strand
CCGTTATGCAGCTATGATGCGCACGCCGTTGCGCGGGTCGTATGTGGCTAGGGGGAGCCGCAGCGGGCGATCATCACAGGTCGTGATTCTCTGTTCTGCGCGCGGTTTCCTTGCCAGGAGATCCCCTTGTCGCGCATCCCGTTTTCCGGTTCCCCCCGCCTGCCGCGGTCCGCCCGCTGGCGCTGTTTCCTCCTTTCGCTTTCCGTCACGGTTCCCCTGCTGACCTGCCTTGGCGCCGCCAGTGCCAGTGGTCTGCTGGGCCAACGTGCACAGTGGATCACCGCCCGCACCTGGACCGACGTGCGCACCGCTGCCGCCCAGGTCGGCAGTTTCACCCGCAGCCGTTTCGTCAGTCTCACCGGCCGCAAACCGGCCAGCGCCGGAAACTCGGCCAACCGGCCGCCCGTGCAGACGCCGGTCACCGGCGATGGCGGCGCCTCCCAGAACTCCGCGCCCCCGCGCCTGGTCGCCCTGCCTTCGGCGCGGCTGTATGCCGACCGCGGTTCGGCCGCCTATACCCGCTTCAAGAACTGGGTCGACGCCGCAGTCGGCAACGGCGGTACCGGTTACGGATTCACCGCCAGCGAGGCGGTGATGATGTATCAGTTGTCGCCGGAAACCCGCTACTGCACGCTCGCCATCAGCATCGCCGAGCGCCAGGTGGCGGCGGCGGAAACCGCCATCGCAGGCGGCGGCCGACCAGCCGTGTCGAACGATTCCTACCTGGAAGTCGGCACCATGATCGCCGACGTCGCAACCACGCTGGACACCTGTGGTGCGTTCATTACCGCCAGCCAGCGCAACCGCTGGTCCGCGTACGCGGAGCAGGCCGTATGGAACATCTGGAACTACGGCAGCGCGCAATGGGGCGGACGTTCGTTCCCGTGGTCGGGCTGGTCGATCAGCAACCCGGGCAACAACTACTACTACAGCTTCCTGGAAGCGACCATGTACTGGGCGCTGGCCAGCCGGAGCACTACTTGGATGACCTTCCTGCAGACCAACAAGCTGCCCGCCCTGCGCGAGTACTTCGCCCGCCTGCCCGGCGGCGGCAGCAGCGAAGGTACCGGTTATGGCACCTCGCACATGCGGCTGTTCTGGCTGTACGAAGTATGGCGCGATGCCACTGGCACGAATCTGGCCTTGGCCAGTCCGCACGCCACCGACAGCATCTATTACTGGGTGAATGCCACTGTGCCGACGATGGATCGCTTCGCGCCCATCGGCGACCAGGCACGCAATTCCGTCCCCGAACTGTACGACTACCATCGCCGGCTGATGCTGGAGGCACGCGATCTGGCCCTCAGCAATGAAGCACGTAATGTCGCGACCTGGTGGCTGCGCAACATCTCGGTGTCGCAGATGACCTCGGGCTTCAACTATCGCTATGACCTGCTGCCGGCGGGCACCACTCCCGTGCAGCCCAGCGAGCTGGTCTATCACGCCAAGGGCGTGGGGCATCTGTTCGCCCGCACCGGCTGGGATCGCAATGCGATGTGGGTGGCGATCGTGGCCGGCCCCTACAACGAGAGTCACGCCCACCAGGACCAGGGTTCGTTCACCCTGTTTGCAGGTGACTGGCTGGCGGTCACGGCCAACATCTGGAGCGGCAGCGGGATCAACCAGGGCACCGACGTGCACAACCTGGTGCGGTTCGCGCGCAATGGCACGATCGCTCGCCAGTGCGAATCGAACAGTCGCGCGTCCACTCTTGACGTCAACCCGGGATCCGGCGGCGCCTTCACCGCCAATGCCAACCTGACCCCCTCGTTCTGCGACAACACGGCGGTGACGTCCTGGCAGCGCCAGTTCGCCTTCGCCAACCGCCGCCTGACCGTGAGCGATCAGTTCGCCGTCACCAGCGGCACCACCGCGACCTTCCAGGTCAACGTGCCGGTGGCGCCGACCCTGGTGAACAGTCGCGAAGCCACCGCCGGGCGCCTGCGGGTGCGGGTGCTTTCACCCGCCAATGCGACGATCAACAGCAATTTCAGCTCGGGCAAGTATGTCGAGGACGGCGCGCGCTACCGCATCGACGTGACCGGCAGCACCACCGGCTATGTGGTGGAGCTGAGCGAGATCTGACCCTCGCCTGACGCCCCGCCTGCGCGATGCTCAGCCATTGCGCAGGCGGCGGCGCAGATCCAGCAGCGGCGTGGGCACGAAGGTGGCCGACCACAGGCCGAGGCCGCGCAGCGACATCCGGCTGGTCAGTGCCTCGGTCAGGAGTGCCCGCGCACCACGCAGGTTGCGCGCGTGCAGCAGGTGCTGGCCGAAATCGGTGCGGATCGCCCTCAGCTTCGCTTCCACCTGGGGCTGCGGCACGCCCAGCGACTGCCCCAGCGTGGCCGCGTTGTGCAACTCGGCGCGGGCGCAGCGCTCGATCCGGCTGGTGATGCTGCCGCTGGCGGGCGTGTAGTGGCCGATCCGATCCTGGCAGGCCAGTACCTTCCAGCCCGCATGGGCGATGCGCAGCCACAGGTGATAGTCCTCGGCGCCGATCAGTCGCGGCGACTCGTCGAAGCCCCCCAGCGCCTCGAAGGCCTGTCGGCGCACCACCGTCATCGAGGTGCAGACACGATTGCATTCCCACAACGCATCGAAGTCGAGTTCACGCGGGAGCGCGGGTCGTCGGTCGCGCGCGGAGCCATGCAGCAATCCGGCACGCGGATCGCGGCCCAGCGCCAATTGGCGCTCCATCTTGTGCGGCAACCAGCTGTCGTCAGCGTCGAGAAAAGCGATCCATTCGCTTTCACAACGCCTGGCGCCGGTGTTGCGCGCGGCGGCGGGGCCGGCGTTGGCCTGGCGCAGCAGCAGGACCCGGTCGCCATATCCGGACAGCACCGCCGCCAGTTGTCCGCCATCGGGCGAACCATCGTCCACCACGATCACCTGCGTGGCGGGAACGGTCTGGGCCAGCACGCTGTCCAGCGCCCTGGCGATGGTGGCGGCGGCGTTGTAGGCGGGAATCACGACGGCGTACGACGCCGCCACGGTGGGGGAACGGTTCGTCATCGTCGCGTCAGGTCGGCATCGGCTTGCGCTTCCACAGCGCGTTGCGGATGTAGTGGATCATGTACCAGGCCGCGCGCGGTGCGCTGAGTCCCTCGACCTGGCGGTAGATGCGCCATTGCCAGCCGGCGGCGCGCAGCTTGTTGGCGGAAACCGAACCGTTGCGCACGAGGTAGTAGGCCAATGGTTCGTCGTCCTCGACCCGCACCGCGCTGCCGGCCTGGCGCACGCGCTCCAGCCAGAACACGTAGTCCTCGTGCCCCATCCGCTGGAACGAGGCTTCGCCCAGCCCGCGTTCGTAGATGCCGGTGAGATTGCCGATGTGGTTGCTGCCCAGCATGCGCCGGTAGTCCACGGACAGCGGCGGCGATACCTTGGACAGCAGTCGGCCATCCTCGGCCACCCGCTGGTAGCTCGCATAGCAGATCCGGGCCCCGGTCTGCCGCATCCGCGCCAGTTGCAGTTCCAGTTTGCGCGGCACCCACCAGTCGTCGCTGTCCAGGAACGCGATGTGGGTGCCACGCGCGGCGCGCAGGCCGGCATTGCGCGCGGCCGCGACGCCGGCATTGGCCTGGCGGATGGCGACGACGCGGTCATCCCGCGCGGCCAGTTCCGCGATGATGGCCGCCGAACCGTCGCGCGAGCCGTCGTCAATCAGGATCAACTCCACCCGCCCGAACGTCTGCGCCAGCACCGACTCGGCCGAACGCAGCAGGGTCTGCTCGGCGTTGTAGACCGGCATGATCACGCTGACCCGCGTGTCGGTTTCCTCCGGCCCGGGCGTGGCGGCAACGCTGTTCACGCGGCATCCCGGGTCGCGGTATTGCGGCCGGAGCCGGCCCACGACGAGCGCGGCGCCGGCAGCACGAAGTCGCGGTACTCGTTGGGATTGCCCTCGCGTCCGGCCTCGGCGGCCTTGGCGATGTTGTAGGCCTCGCGCGCGCTGACGTAGTGGAGCACGAAGCGCTTGCCATCGTTGTAGGCGGTTTCCAGGTGACGATGCATGGCGTCCACCGACGCGCCAAGCAGGGTGTCCATGTCCGCTTCCTGGGTGCCGTGGGTATGGATCTTGATGAACACCCAGTCCGGACGGCCTTCCACGTGCACGCCGGTACGCACCCAGGCATCCACGCGGGCGGCGGTCGGCGGCTGGCCGCCGCGCACGTCGGCGTTCTCAATGCGCGGGATGATGCCCATCCGGCGGTCGCGCCAGTTCAGGCCCAGCGGGCCCTGCAGCAGCATCAGGTCACCACTCGGCGTGCCTCCCACGCGTACCGGCGTGCCCTCGTTGTGGGACTTGGGCGCGTGGGGATCGTCGGTGGCGTAGTAGATCGAATTGATGATGCGGGTCTGGGTGTCGCTGGGCGCCGAGGGCATGGTGAAGTCGGCATAGCAGCCCAGCTCGCGCAGCAGGATCAGTTCGTTGTCGATGCCGCACCAGCGACCATCGGGACGGGAATTGTCCAGGCACCAGTTGCCGTGGATGAAGCCGAAACGCAGCTCGCCGCTGGCCGGATCCCGCGGCAGCGCGCCATGGCGTTCGTGCAGGATGTGGCAGAAGCGGGTGATGCTCTGGCGGAAGTTGGCTTCGGTGTCATTGTCGTGGTGCAGGTGCACCTCGATCTCGCCATAGCCGTCGGCGCACAGTTCGGCCAGCTTCTCCAGGTGTTCCGGCGTGTATTCCTCTTCCGGATAGAAGAAGCTGTGCTGCGGCGGTCGCCCGTCCGCGTCGCGGTGGCGCGCGGCCATGTCCCGGTACTCGCGGCACCAGCGATCCACCCGCGTGCGCTGGGTGGCCAGGTCCGCGCCCCGCCACATCGGTTCGAAATGGTCGACGAAGCAGAACATCACATGGACCGGCCGATCGGTGACCTGCGGCGGCTTGCGGCGCAGGTAGCTGCCAATCCAGATTTCCATGTTGCGCGCGCGCAGCAGGCGCCAGATGGCGAAGGCACCGATCGCCGCGACGGCGGCCAGCACGGCCAATCCAATCAGAACGTTCAAGCTTTCCCCCGTCTTTGCCTGCTCCGGCGTCTGCCGCCACTTCCAACAACGCGGGACGGGGGGGAATCCGGCCAGTGCCGGCGCCGGCGTGGATTCAGCCCGGAGAGGGCAGCGCGCGCAGCGCGAATCCGGCGGCCTTCCAGCGCGGAATCAGCTCTTGCAGCAGCTCCAGCGACAGCCGGCTGTCGTCATGCATCAGCACGATTTCGCCGGCCCGGACCGGATGCCGGCCGATGGCGTCCAGCAGTTCGGTGGCGGGCCGCCGGCTGTAGTCGAGACTGTCGTAGGACCAGTACAGGATGCGCCGGCGCTCGCGGATGCAGCGGGCGATCATCGGCAGCGACAGCACGCCGCGCGGCGGGCGGAAGCCATGCCGATCGCGGCCGTTGATCGCGGTCAACAGCGTGTCGGTGCGCTGGATTTCCTCGAACTGCTGCCGCAACGAAAGGGTCTCGAAACGCGGATGGGAAAACGAATGGTTGCCCAGCGTGTGGCCTTCCTCGGCGATCCGCCGGGCCAGCTCCGGATGCCGTTCGATCTGCTGGCCGATCAGGAAGAAGCTGGCCTTGGCGTCGTGCTCGGCGAGCAGATCCAGCAGGGGCGCCGTGTACTCGGGATGCGGGCCGTCATCGAACGTCAGGTACAGGCTGGGTTCGTCCGCGGGCCCGGCCGTGGTCAGCCAGGCATTGGGCAACCATTGCAGGATTTTCAGTCGGCGCGGCCGGGGATTCATGCGACGGGGGATCCGGATTCAGGGGGGGAAAGCATGCGATCACGCGCACGGGCGTGCGGGTCACGCAGGTTCCATACGAACGGGCATGCGGGCACGCGCATCAGGCGGTTTCCGTGAGCGCGGCCAGTTCGCCCGCGCTCACCGGGTGGCCCGCGTACAGCCGCTCGTAACGCAGGGCCATCGTGCGGAATGATCCTTCGGCCAGCGCCCAGTCGCGTCCTGCCTGGCCCATCCGCGTCGCCTCGTCCGGCATGGCCAGCAATGCCCGCAGGGCCTCGGCGAGGTTGGCGGGGTCGCCCGCCGCCACCAGCCGTCCGTTGCGGCCCTCGTGGACGATCTCGCGGTTGCCGCCGACATCGGTCGCCACGATCGGCAGCGCCGCGGCGCAGGCTTCCAGCAGCGCGATGGAATAGCCCTCGCTCGAAGAAGGCAGGGTGAAGACCTCCATCCCGGCAAGCAGCCGCGGCACGTCGCTGCGATCACCGAGGAAACGCACGGCATCGCCGAGCGCCAGCTCACCGGCCAGCCGCTCCAGCGGCTCGCGCAGGCTGCCGTCACCCACGATCGCCAGCACCGCCTGCGGCATCCCGGCGCGCAGTTGCGCGAACGCCCGCAGCAGCACCTGCTGGTTCTTGACCGGCTGCAGGCGTCCCACCGTGCCGATGATGCGGCTGTCAGGGGCCCAGCCCAGCTCCGCCGCCAGCGTCGCGCGTCCGGCGGCGCCGGTGGCCTGGAAGCGCTCCAGGCGGATGCCGTTGGGAACCGCCAGCAGGCTTTGGCGCGGACGCACGCCCTGGTCTTCGAAACACTGGCGCGCGGCCTCGCACACGCCCACCACGTAGTCGGTCATGCGCATGCTGCGGCGATACAACCATTCCTTGCGGCTGGCGGGATTCGACGCGCCCATGCTGTGGCGGGTGTTGATGACCCGCGCCAGCGGCAGGCCCAGCGCCGCCAGCACCGCGTGGTAATGCGCGGTCGCGTTGTGGGTATGCAGCACCGCGCCGGGGTGGCGCCGCAGCAGCGCCCGGGCGCGGCGCACGGCCGACCAGTCCATGCCCTGCCGCTTGTGGCAGGCCGCCACTTCCACGCCCTGCGTGGTCAGCTCGTCCGCCAGCTGGCCGGGCTCGAACAGGCAAATCACCCGGCAATCGTGGCCGGCATCGCGCTGGGCGGCGATCAGGTCGATGACCGTGCGCTCAAGCCCGCCGCGCTCCAGGTTCTCGACGAAGTGGATGACTTCCATACCCTTCATGTCAGTTCAGATACCGTCACGCGCTGTTTGCCGGTCGCGGTCAGTGGAATGTCGTCGGCGAAGCGGAAATCCAGCGCCACGTCCTGGCCAATCACCTTGCGCAGCTCCGCGCCCATGCGTTCGACCACCGCCGGTTCGAAGTCGTGATCGCGCACCAGCGTGATCTCGAAGGCATCCAGGCGTTTCTGCACCACCTGGTAGCGACGGATGCCGGTCGCCCCCAGGAAAGCGTACACGATGAACTCGCCGGGAATGTAACGGCCGTCCGGCGTGCGCAGGGCGTCGAGCTTGCGGCCGTCGACGCTGGCCAGCAGCGGCAGCGCGCGTCCGCAGCTGCACCGCCCCTGCCCCGGCGTGGCCAGGTCGCCATTGACGTAGCGCAGCAGCGGCATGCCCAGGTTGTGCAGGTCGGTGACGATGATCTCGCGCGGCCCCGCGACGTCGCCGCCAACGCCCGCTCCCAGTTCCACGTGCAGGTGATCCATGTTGACGTGCAGGCCCTTGCGATGTTCGCACTCGGCGGCGATCAGCATGAACTCGCGGCAGCCATAGGTGTTGTAGGCCGGGCAGCCGAACGCCTGCTCGATCAGGGCGCGCTGGCTTTCATGCAGGGTTTCGGCCGCGCCGAGGATCCGCTGCGGGCGATGCACGCTGCGGCCGTTGGCGATTAGCCACTCGGCCATCTTCACGATCGGCGCCACGTACGACACCACGCTCTCCGGGCGGAACCGATCGAACGCGTCGGCATACTCCGCCATGCGCGCGTCGCTCATCTCGAAGGCGCTGAGCATGTAGCGGTTGAAAGCCGCGTGGTAGAGGCGGTCCTTGCGCTTCTGCGCGCCGACCGGGGTTCCCCACAGATACAGCGTGCGCTGGCCCAGGCGTGCGCCCGACCAGCCATAGCCGCGCCACATGATCGCCATCCGGCGTTCGTAGCTCTCGTGGGTATAGCCGAACTTCAGCGGCTCGCCGGTGGAGCCGCCCGTGGTCTTGTACAGCAGGCCGGGACGCTGGTTGGCGGCGATCAGCGCCTCGAAATTCGCGCGGATGGTCGGCTTGTCCAGCAACGGCAGGCGGGCGTAGTCGTCCAGTCCGCGGATGTCCTCGTGCGAGCCGATGCCCAGTTCGCCCCAGGTCCGACGGTAGAACGGCACCTGCTCCCAGCAATGGCGCAGCAGGCGCTGGAGTTTCTGCCACTGCAGCGCGCGCAGCGCGTCTTCGTCCAGCGACTGGTTGCGTTCGTATTCGTCGAGATAGCGCAGGGTCTTGCGCCCGCGCAGGCCGGATTCGTACAGCGGGAACAGCACCCGCCGGAACAGCGGCGCATACAGGCTCATGGCGTGCCCTCACCCGGCGCACGCTGGTAGGCCCACGCCAGGAAACGCGCGCCCAGCCGCGGCCGACCCGCGGCGAAGCGCTGGTGGAGATGCTGAAGGTGCTCGATGTCGCCCCGGCTCCAGCAGCCGAGCAACAGGGTCAACGGAATGTAGGCCAGTACCAGGACGGCGCCGCCGCTCAGCACCGAGGCGATCGGCAGCAATCCGCGCAGTGGCCAGGCCAGCAGGCCCGCGAGCGCGGCGGCCAACAGGATCCGCGCCAGCCGTCCCCATTCCGGATGCGCATGGCTGACCCGGGTGGCCAGGGTCATGTAGACCACGGCGTTGAGCGTGGCCACGGTGATGTACGCCACCACCGCGCCCTTCAGCGCGAAGTGGGCGATCAGCACCGCGTCCAGCACCACCTTCAGCAACGCGCAGATGATCACCAGCACCAGGATGCTGCGCTGGCGATCGGCGCTGACCAGCAGGCTGGAACCGCCCTGGGTCATGGTGGTCAGGCAGGCCGCGACCAGGCATACCGCGAACACCGGTCCGGCCGCGTAGTACTCGCGGCCATACAGCAGGTGGATGACGTCGTTGCAGAACACGACGCCGAACGCCGCCAGCGGCGCGGCCAGCAGCACCAGGTAGCCGGTGGTGGCGACGAAGCGTTGCGCGGCGACCTCGCGTCCGCGGCTCAGCGCGTTGGCCATCATCGGCAGCAGCAGCGCGCCGAACACGCCCGGCACCAGCATCGCCGCGCCGATCGCCAACTGGTAGGCGACCTTGAACTGGCCGGCGGCATGGCTGTCGGCGTACATGTTCAGGAACATCACTTCCACTTCGCTGGCCGCCATGAAGCCGACCGACACCGTCAGCGCGGTCCAGCCCATGTGCCTGCGCACCCGGCCCAGCAACGGCGCCGGCAGCTGCACGCCGTGCTGGCGCGCGGGCACCAGCGGGGCGATCTGGCGGAACGACATGCCGAAGAACACGAAGCTGGACACGACGAACACCGCAAGCAGCCATTCCACCGGCGCATCCAGCCGCCAGGCCAGCAACACCAGCAACAGGTTGATCGGGGTGGACACCAGCGCCACCATCGCGGTCGCGCGGAAATTCTCGAAGCCCTTGGCCACGCCGATGTTGAACATGTAGGACGAACGCAGCGCCACCGCCAGCACCAGGAAGCCGAGCAGCAGCTTGTGGTTCATGCCGGGCGCGATGTGGTCGCCGCCGAAGATGAACACCGCGGCGCCGGCCAGCAGCACCACCAGCAGGAAGATCCGCTGGGCGCGCCGCAGGTAGTCCAGCAGGTACGGAATCATCTCGGTGTGTTCGGTGCCGCGCAGTTCGGCGACGAACTTGATCGCGGCGCTGGCGGTACCGGAGTTGGTGATCGCCACCCCCATCGCCACCAGCCAGATCACCAGGCTGTAGGTGCCGAAACCGTCCGGCCCCAAGTGCCGGGCGATGACGATGGACGTGAGCATGCCCAGCACGTACTCGGTGTAGGTGCCTACCGAGGAGAACAGGGTGTTGCTGAGGGTGCGCGACCGACTGTTCATGCCATTGCCAGGAGTACCTTGACCATCACGTACAGGCCGATAACGCCGATTACGGAATAGATCGGCCAGCGCAGCAGGTCCTTGTCCAGGCTGAAGGCCGGCAGGCTCGGATAGACCTCGCGCAGGCGCGTGTAGTGGGCGACCACGATCGCGATCAGCAGGTACAGGATGATCACGTAGCTGCGGCTGAGGAAGAAGGCCGCGGTGATGAAGCCGCTCAGCGACATCAGCAGGGTCAGGGTCAGCGCCCGGTCCTTGTGCCACTCGGCCAGCGCCACCTCGTCCGGCACCTCGGGCGGCACGTCGTTGATGATGTCGTCGCCGCGCCGCAGCGGCGCCAGCATCATCCGGAAGCTGTAGCCGACGATGGCCAGCCACAGGGTGAAACCGATGATGCCCAGCTCGGCCAGCACCAGCACGAAGGAATTGTGCGCGGTCAGCTCGTGCAGGTCCGAGTAGCCGCCGGCGCCGATGCCGAACACCGGATTGCCGATGAACATCTGGATGCCTTCGTACCAGGAATCCACGCGACCCATCGCCGAGGCTTCGGACACCTCCATGTCCTGCAGGCGCGAAGGCAGCATCATCAGCCCGCCCAGCGCCGCGACCCCGAGCAGGCCGGCGGTGAAGATGCCGCGCTTGCGCCATACGTACACGCCCAGCAGCGCGACCAGCGCCAACAGGGTGCCACGGGAGTTGGTCAGGTAGCAGCCATAGATCAGCAAGCCCGCCACCAGCAGCCAGAACAGCCGGCGCAACCCCATCAAGCCGCCGCGCGCGCCCAGGTAGAACGCCATCGGCAGGCACATGACGAACAGCAGGCCCAGGTCGTTGGGATCGTTGAAGATGCCGACGTACTGGATGCGGGTGCCCTGGGACAGCTCCACTCCGGTCCAGCCCATCCCGATCGTTGCCTGCTCCACGCCGTGCAGCGCCAGCACGCCCGCGCAGATCGTCAGCACCGCCATCACCGTCTCCAGCCGCTCGCGGGTGCTGGCGGCGTTGGCCAGCAACACATAGGCCAACAGCACCGGGGCGAAGATGAAGAACACGAACAGCGCGCCACCCGGCCAGCCGTTCACCACCTTGGAGAACATGGCTACGAGCAGGAAGCACGGAATCAGCAGGTACTGCGGCGCGGAGAACGACTTGCGCGCGGAGAACACCCACAGGCCGGCCGCCGCCAGCAGCGCGATCGACTGCAACGGCGGTCCGGGGTTTTCGGCAATCGCCGGATAATCCTGGGGCCGGATGATCACCAGCGCCAGATACACCAACAAGAAAAAGAACATCAGCCCCTGTCGCTCCGCTCGTTCAACCTGTGCGCAACCTTGATGTGTAGCTGAACACCTCCGGCACCGCCACCATCGCCTCGAACCATTCCCGGTCCATCTGCCGTTCCACCGGCAAACGCGGCACCGAATACAACGTGGTGGCCTCGATCGCGCGGGTCCCGGCCACGTAGCTGCAGGCCATCCGGAACCCGGCCGCCCGCACCGCCTCGACCGTATCGCCGTCGAACGCGTCCGGCCCGCCGACCGGATAGGACAGCACCGCGACCGCGCCACCGAGCTCGCGTTCCAGCGCCTGCTTGGATCCCTGCACCTCGGCGATCATCCGATCCCGCGGCAGCTTGGCCAGCATCCGGTGGTCGACCCCGTGCGAGCCGATTTCCATGCCGGCCGCGCGCATCTCGCGCAGCTGGTCCCAGGTCATCGGCCGGCAATGGGGGTGGCCCTGCGAGCGCGGCAGGTTCCATTCGCGCTCCAGCCGGGCGATCAGCGCGCTCTGGCCCTCGTCATCCAGCGACTTGAGCCGGTCCAGCAGTTCCGATGCCTGCACGCGGCGTTCGCCCAGGCCCTGGCCCAGCGGCCAGTCCACGCCCAGCTCGGGCGCCTGCAGGCGCCGGGCCTCGGTCGAGCACACCATGTGCACCAGCCAGTCGTAGGCGTACGGTCGCCCGGAATCGATATGACCGGTGGAAACGAAGAACATCGCCGACATCCCCAACTCGCGCAGGATCGGGAAGGCGATCCGGTAGTTGTCGTCGTAGCCGTCGTCGAAGGTCACCAGCACCGCGCCGCGCGGAAGCCGCTTGCCCTGGTCCAGCTGATCGAGCACCTGGGCGAAGGTCATCGGCACGAAATACCGCTTCAAATAGGCCATCTGCGCGCGGAACGCATCCGCCGAGGCGCTGATGAGGTCGGTGTCGAAGCTGAAGTCGTCCGGGTCGGCCGATTCCAGCACGCGGTGATAGGCCAGCACCCGCACCGCGTCGCCCGATCCCAGTCGCATCCGGCCCAGCAGGGGCAGCACACCGGCGCGGTGGCACCAGCGTGCCAGCAGCTGCCTGCGCCCTGCCCGTTCCCTTGCCTGTTTCGATGCTCCCCTGGCCATCATCCATCCGCATCCGGCAACCATGCCCGATGCCCTGAATACGCGGATTGCCGACAAATCCGGCCATCCCCCCGGCCGGTGGCCGCATCCGCGCCGCTTTGCCGTCTGGCAGGCGAATCCGGACGCACTGCGCTAACGTGGGCGGGATATATCAGGGGCGTGTTCTGCATGTCGGACGATACCGACTTTGTCGCGTTGTACAACGAACTGGGACTGGACGCCGAATGCAGCATGCTGCATTTCAAGCATGCCTACCGGCGCCGGGTCATGCAGTTGCATCCGGATCACCAGCGCCATCCCGCCGATGTCGCGCGACTGCAACGGCTCAACCGCATGTACGCGGCCGCGCTGGAGTTCCATCGCGTGCATGGCCGGCTCCCGGGCGCCTCGCGTCCGACCCCGGCGGCGGCGGACGAGGCGTTCGACACCGCGCCATTGGCGCAGACGCTTCCGCCCGCGGCGACACCCGCATTCGCCGCCTCGGCGCGCGCCTGGGCGCGCGAATCGGAACCGGCCAACGACCTCGAGATAGATTCTGAGCCCGCGCCGGTGACCGGATTTCCCCGTCGTCGCCGTTACCTGCTGATGTTGGCCCTGCTTGCGCTGGTGCTGTACTGGTGGGGTGCGCAGAAGACCGCGACCCCGTCGCTGGATCCCGCCGGTCCCGGTGATGCGGTTTCGCCGGGACTGGGAACGCCGGAAGTCGCCAGCCGGCTCACCGTCGGCATGGACGGCAAGCAGGTCCGGCGCATCCTCGGGGAGCCGGACGGCGAACACGCCGCGCGTTGGGACTATGGCCCGTCGTGGGTCGAGTTCCGCTGCGGCCAGGTGGTCGGCTGGTACAGCTCGCCGCTGCGACCGCTGCGGGTGGACGAAGAAAGCGCGCGTGCGGCGACCACGGAGGTGCCGCACTGCTGAAGGAAGATGGATTCAGGGGGAAGTGAGATGTTTGCTGGCACCGCCGGACTGCTGAAGAAGGCACAGCGCCGCCTGTGGATGAAGTACGCGCTGCGCGGCGTCGGCGGCAGCGACAATCATGCGCGGCTGGATCTGGCCTACCGCATGGAAGACCCCTGGAACATGGATTCGGCCATGGAGCGGACCCGCTTCGAGGCCACCAACCGGGTCATCGAACAGACCTTCGGCCGGGTCGGCAGCGTGCTCGAGATCGGCTGTGGCGAAGGCCACCAGACCCAATACCTGGCCCGCCTCAGCGATGAACAATACGGCCTGGACGTCAGCGCCCACGCGGTGGCGCGCGCGCAGGCGCGGCTGCCACGGGCGCACTTCGCGGCCGCGGACCTGTTCCACCAGCCCTGGGGCGAGCAACGCCACCGCTTCGACCTGGTCACCGCCTGCGAGGTGCTCTACTACCTCAGCGATCCGGCCGCGACGGTGGCGCGCATGCGCCATCTGGGCCGCAACGGCCTGGTGACCTTCTTCGCCCCGGCCTGCGGCCGCATCGGCCCGCACGTGGAAGCCATTCCCGGCGTGCACAAGGACTGGATCCACCATGGCGCGACCGCCTGGCTGATCGCATGGTGGCGCGATGCCTGATGCCAACGCGACCCTGCAGGGGCTGGGCGTGGTCTATTTCGGCAATGACTGGAACGCGGAGAACCGCACCAGCAGCCACCACATCGCCACCCGCCTGGCCGGGCACATGCCGGTGCTGTACGTGGATTCCCCCGGGATGCGCGCGCCCAACGCGTCCGGCCGCGACCTGAAGAAGGCGTGGCGCAAACTGAGCGCGGCGCTGCGCCGGCCCGAGCGCATCCGCAACGGCTTCTGGCGCTGCACCGTGCCGCAACTGCCGTTCCGGCGGATTCCCGGCGTCGACGCCTTCAACCGCCTGTTCGGCCGTTGGGCGGTGCGTCGTGCGTTGCGCGCGATCGGCATCCAGCGGCGCATTTCCTGGTTCGCGGTCCCGCACCCGGGTTTCCTGGCCGGGCGCCTGGGCGAGGAACTGTGCGTGTACTACTGCATCGACGACTATGCCGCGCATCCCGGCGTGGACGCCGAGTTGATCGGCCAGCGCGACGACGCGCTCAGCCGCGCGGCCGACCTCCAGTTCGTCGCTCCGCCGGCCTTGCTGGAACGCAAGCGCGGACTGAATCCGCGGACGTTCTACTCGCCGCACGGCGTGGACGTGGCGCTGTTCCGCCAGGCCGGCGAGGCAGGCACCGAGATCCCCGCCGCCGCGCGCGACCTGTCGGGTCCGGTGGTCGGCTACATCGGTTCGCTGCACGAGTGGATCGATCTGGACCTGATCGCCTGGCTGGCCCGCCAGCGCCCGCAGTGGACCTTCCTGCTGGTCGGCCACGCCGCCGCCGACGTGAGCGAATTGCGTGCGCTGTCCAACGTGCGCCTGGTGGGGGCCCAGCCCTATCCCACCCTGCCGCAGTGGGCCAAGGCGTTCGACGTGGCGATCATCCCGTACCGGATGAATCGCCAGGTCGCCAATTCCAATCCACTCAAACTGCGCGAGTACCTGGCCACCGGCAAGCCGGTGGTCAGCGTTTACAACCCCGAAATCGAGAAGTTCTCGCGCTGGGTGCGCATCGCCCATGACCGCGAGGGCTACCTGCGCGCGCTGGAAAGCGCGCTGGCCGAAGACACCCCGCAGGCCGCCGCCGAGCGCATCGCCGCGGTCGCCGACCAGACCTGGGACAGCCGCGTGGACAGCGTGCTGGACACCGTGGCCCAGGCCCTGCAACGCCAACGCCCCCTTTCCTGATCATGCTCAATACCCCCATGCCCGCTTCCGCTTCCTCCCGGCTGCGCGTCGCCATCGTCGGCGCCGGCTATGTCGCCACCCATCACCTGTCCGCGCTCAAGCGCCTGGATTTCGTCGACGTGGTCGGCGTCTGCGACAGCCAGTTGCCGGCGGCGCAGGCATTGGCCAAGCGCTTCGGCGTGGCCCGCGCGGTCGCGCGCCTGGAGGAACTGGCCGATGCGCAGCCGCAGGCGGTGTACGTGCTCACCCCGCCGTCCTCGCATCCGGCGATTGCCCTGGCCGCGCTGGACATGGGCTGCCATGTGCTGGTGGAGAAGCCGATGGCCGACAGCGTGGCCGATTGCGAAGCGATGATCGCGCGCGCGCAAGCCCGCGGGCGCCTGCTCGGCGTCAACCATTCGGACCTGTTCGATCCGGTGCTGATGCAGGCATTGCAGGCGGTGCGCGACGGCCGCATCGGCGAGGTGGTGTCGGTCGACATCATCCGCAATTCGGAATATCCGCCCTACGCCGGGGGCCCGCTGCCCGGTGCGGTGACCCAGGGCTCGTACCCGTTCCGCGATCTGGGCGTGCACGGCCTGTACACGCTGGAAGCGTTCCTGGGTGAAATCGGCCACGCCGAAGTCGCCTTCCAGTCCCGCGGCACCGACCCCAACCTGCACTTCGACGAGTGGCAGGCCAACATCCGCGCCGAGCGCGGCATCGGCCGCCTGCTGCTGTCCTGGAACGCGCGGCCGATGGAGAACCGCGTGTTCGTGCGCGGCACCCGCGGCACCATCGAGGTCGATCGCTTCCTGCAGACCTGCCGCATCCATCGCGTGCTGCCCGGTCCGAAGTTCATCGGCATCGTCGCCAACGCGTTCTTCAGCGCGCTCAAGGACGTGTTCCGCGTGCCCTGGAACGTGGTGCGCTTCGCCACCGGCATGCTCAAGCCCTCGCCCGGCATCCAGCATGGCGCACAGGCGTTCGCGCAGGCCGCGCGCGACGGCGCCGCCCCGCCGTTCACCGGCGAGGACGCGCTGCGCATCGCCCGCCTGCTGGAACCGCTGTGCGTCGAACCGGATCGCCAGCGCCTGGCGCTGCTGGAAAGCCGCTACGCCGACCTGCCGCCGGCCGACGCGCTGGTGACCGGCGCCGCCGGTTTCCTCGGCCGCCGGCTGGTCGCGCGCCTGCGCGCCGAGGGCCGCAGCGTGCGCGTGCTGGTGCGCCGCCCGGTCGCCGCGTATGCGCAGGACGCCGGCATCCAGACGGTGATCGGCGACCTGGGCGATCCGCGCATCGTCGATCACGCGGTCCAGGGCGTGGACGTGGTCTACCACGTCGGCGCCGCGATGCGCGGCGGTCCGCGCGATTTCGAAGCCGGCACCGTCTGGGGCACCCGCAACGTGGTCGAGGCCTGCCTGGCGCACGGCAACCGCCGGCTGGTCTATGTCAGCTCGATGAGCGTGTTCGATCACGCCGGGCGCGCCGCCGACGCGGTGATGACCGAAGCCTCTTCCTACGAACCGCATCCGGAATGGCGCGGCGCCTACACCCAGACCAAGTTGAACGCCGAACGCCACGTGCGCGAGGCGATTGAACAGCGCGGCCTGCCCGCGGTGATCCTGCGTCCCGGCCAGATCTTCGGGCCCGGCGCCGAAAAGGTCACCCCCAATGGCGTCATCGGCCTGGCCGGCCGCTGGGTGGCGGTGGGCAGCGGCGCGCAGACCCTGCCGCTGGTCTACATCGACGACGTGGTCGACGCACTGGTGCAGGCGGCCGACGCGCCGCAGGCGGTGGGCAAGCTGTTCAACATCGTGGACACCTCGGCCGTCACCCAGGAGGCCTATCTGCAGCGCGCGCAGCGCAAACTCGGTGGCGAACTGAAACGGCTGCGCGTGCCGGTCTGGACCTTCCTGCTGCTGGGCTGGGGCGTGGAGCAGCTGGGCAAGGTGCTCAAGTGCGACGTGCCGCTGACCCGCTACCGCGTGCGTTCGCTGCGCCCGCTCGCCAATTTCGACACCACCGCCGCGCGCGAACAGCTGGGCTGGACGCCGCGCGTGGGCGTGGAGCAGGGACTGGATGCGACCTTCGGTTGATCATGTCGCCCTCCTTCCCGCCGCTCCCCCCGCCGTGCGCTCCCGTGGCACAGCGCTTGCATCCTCCGCCCTGATCACGCGCGGCCGCGCGTGCCCATCGTGACCACGCCCGCCAACGGATACGAGAAACCGCCGATGCTCTCGCCCGCCACCCGCTCGTTCGACGTTCGCCTGGAACCACTGCCGGATCTGGATCTCCTGCGCCAACGCTGGGAAGAACTGGAAAGCCGCTCGCAATGCAGCGTGTTCCTCAGCTGGATCTGGATCGGCACCTGGCTGGAGATGATCTGCCCGCGCCGGAACGCACGCCTGGCCTCGGTCTATCTGGACAAGCGCCTGGTCGGCCTGGGCATCGTCACGGCGCGCCGGCGCTTCCTGGGCCTGGGTCCGACCCACCTGCGCCTGCACCAGGTCGGTGACCGCGCGCTCGACAGCCTGACCATCGAGTTCAACGGCCTGCTCAGCGAAACCGGACTGGAAAGCGAAACCCTGGTCGCGTTCGTGGATCACCTGCATCGTCATGAACGCCACTGGCTGACCCTGTTCCTGCCGGGCATCGAGGTCGATCGCATTCCGCTGGAACAACTGCGCGCGCCCAACCTGCGCCTGCGCATGTTCAAGCGGCCGACGCCCTACATCGACCTGACCGGCCTGCGCGAGGACCACGGCCTGTACCTGTCGAGCGTGCTGGGACGCAACACCCGCGCCCGCGTGCGCCGTACCGCGCGCAAGCTGGGCGAGCGCTGGGGCGAACTGAAAATCGACGTGGCCACCACGACGGAAGAACGCCTGGCGTTCTTCGATGGCCTGGTCGCGCTGCACCAGGCCCACTGGACCGCCGAGGCCGGCGAACAGGGCGCGTTCGCCGATCCCCGCATCATCGCCTTCCATCGCCGGCTGATCGCCGCCTCGCAACCGGACCACGGCGCGCAGTTGCTGCGCTTCGAGGCCGGTGGGCACGTGGCAGGCTATCTCTATCACCTGATCTCGCGCGGCGTGGTCTGTTTCTACCAGGCGGGCATCGACTATCCGCGCATCGGCGACTGCGGCAGCCCCGGCCTGCTGCTGTTGACCGAAGCCGTGCAGAACGCCGTCCAGGAAGGACATCGGCGCTACGAACTGATGGCCGGCGAGATGGACTACAAGCGCGTGCTGGCGATGGCCGAGGGGCGCATGGCCTGGCTGTCGGTGGATCGCGTGGGTCTGCGCACGCGCCTGATGGACGCGATGCGCGGCCGCCGGCACGGGACCGTGCCGGCATGACCGCGACGGTCACCCTGGATGACTGGAAAAGCCTGCAGGCCGGTGACTTCGCGGAATGGGAAACGCTGGCCCGCGCCAGCGCGTCGTCCAATCCCTTCCTGATGCCGGGATTCGTGCAGGCGGCGGTGCGCTGGCTGACGCCGCAGGCACCGCCGTCGCTGCTGCGCGTGCGCGGCGAGGATGATGCGCTGATCGGCCTGGCCTGCCTGGAGCATCGGCGCCCCAACCTGTTCGTGCCGCTGCCGCACTGGCGCGCCTACCGGCACGCGCATGCCTTCCAGTCCGGCCTGCTGCACGCGCCCGGCGCCGCCGAGACGGTGGCCGCGGCGGTGATCGACCTGATGGCGCAGCCACGCTCCCCCGCACCGGTGCTGTTGCTGCACAACCTGGTCGCCGAATGTCCGCTGTCGGCCGCGCTGTGGGCCACCCGCGATCCGCGCCTGCAATGGCACGAAACCCGGCGCTTCCAGCGTCCGGTGCTGCGCACGCGCGCCGGTGTCTCCACCACCGCGCGCATGCGCGGTTCGGTGCTCAAGGATCTGCGCCGGCGCCTGCGCCGCCTGCAGGATCAGGGCGAGGTGGCCACCCGCATCCTGCAGGGCGCCGATGCGGATCAGGCCGCGGCCGAGCGCCATCTCGCCCTCGAACACGCCGGCTGGAAGGGCGACGCCGGCAGTTCCCTGCACGCCAGTCCGGCCCAGCGCGGATTCTTCCTGGAGATGGCGGCGCGGCTGGCGCCGACCGGTACGCTGGTGTTCGTGGAAACACTGTGCGCCGGACGGGTGATCGCCTCGACCAGCAACCTGATGTCGGGCCAGGTGCTCAGCGGCTTCAAGACCGGCTGGGATCCCGAATACCGCCAGGCCAGCCCCGGCCGCATCAACGAGTGGCAGTTGTTCGAGGCGATGAACGCGCGCTGGCCGCAGTTGCGCCAGTTCGACAGCCAGGCGCGGGAGAATTCCTACCTGGCCGAACTGCTGCCGGATCAGCAGATCATGGTGTCCGGGATCCTCGCCGCGGGCACCACGGCCAACCGCTGGCTGTCGGCGGCACGTGCGCTGCGGCCGCTGGCCTACCGGCTCGGCCACGACGACTGAGCCGCGCGGCGCCGGTCAGGCAATCTGGGTGCGATGCCAGGCGCGCTCCTCGGCGCTGAGCCAGAGCAGGCGCTTGTGCGGATGCAACGCGGTCGGTTCCGGCCGCAGCGCCGGCGGCGGCAGGCTCCGCCACAGCAGGCGGCCTCCCAGCATCAGCCCATACACGGTCGCGAAGGGCTTGAAACCCATGGTGCGGTGCGCGCGCAGCGAGGGCCGGTTGATGTAGCTGACGTCGGACAGGTATTCCAGCGGCGCCGATTCCACCATGCTGCCGATCGCCATCATCGCCAGCAGCAGCCGGCGTCCGCGTCGCTGCGGCACCACATAGGCATCGCGCAGCCAGACCTGGGTCTTGTCCAGCGGGAACAGCCAGCCCAGCTCGTCGAAGTAGCGCGGTATCCCGTGCAGCGCCCAGAACCAGGCAATCACTTCATCTCCTTCCTCGATCGCGAAGCAGCGGAAACCATGCTCGAAGCGCCGGCGCAGGCGTGCCGGATCGCCGGTGCGGCCCTGCTGCCGGTAGACCTTCGACAGCCGCGCCTCGTCGCCCATCTCCAGCTCGACGAACTGCTGCCCCGGCGCCAGCGGGTTGTCGCCCGGACTGCCGGCCTCGCGTCGCAACAGCACGATGGCATTGAAATCGAACATCCCCTTCCTTCCCCCTTGGCTTCCATGAGCCCTCATTCGTACCGCGCGGCAGTCGCACGCCCGCGCCTTCCCCACCCCTCAACCGCGCAGCCAGCGTCCCAGCAACGGCAGGCGTCCCAACCCCGCCGACTGCAGCAGGTTCCCCAGCAGGCCGCCGCCGCATATGGCCAGCGCCAGCGGGTACACCAGCACGCCGGTTCCCACTTCCAGCAACAGCTGCGCCGGCGCCGGCGCCTGGCCGGCGACCAGCAGCCGCAATCCCCACACCGACAGCGCCATCACCGCGCAGGCCAGTGCGACCCGCGCCAGCGGCGGCCACAGGCGCCCCAGCCGCACGCCATCGCGATGGCAGGCCTGGACCGTGAGTATCCACTGCACCAGCATCGCCGCGCCGACCGCGAAGGCCGCCGCCATCACTCCCCAACGGGCCAGCACGGCGAACGCGGCCACTAGCACCACCATCGTCGCCACCTCGATCCACATCAGGATCGCGTTGCGCCCCAGCGAGGTCAGGAACGAGGACAGGATGTAACTGCCCGGCCCCAGCAGCAGCATAAACGCCAGGATGCTCAACAACGGCGCCACCATCGCCCAGTCCGGCGGCAGCAGCGCGGCGACCAGGGTCGGCGCGACCACCGCCAGTCCCGCCGCCATCGGGCACAGCAGCACCGCCGCGACCACCAGCGCGTTGACGATCAGCGGCGCGCGCGCCGCCGGTTCCGCGCGCACGATCGCCGGCACCATCACCGTACCGATGTGGCCGCCGACGTACACCGCCGGCAGCTGCGCCAGATTGAAGGCCATGCCGTAGGCACCGGCGTCATGCGCGCCGACCAGCCGCAGCATCATCGGCTTGTCCCAGTAGCGCCCGCCCTCGGCAAGGGTGATCTCGCCGGTGATCGGCGCGCCGAAACGGACGATGTCGCGGACCCGCGCCCAGCGCAGACGGGCCGGCGCCAGCCAGCTGCGCCAACCGGTGCCGGTGATGGTCACTCCCGCGATCACGCAGGACTGGGCGATGAAACCCAGGATCATCGCGCGCCCGCCCAGGTCGGTCGTGCTCACCAGCGTCACCGCGACGGTGGCATAGGCGACGTCGCCCAGCGCGGTGGCGATCGCGATGCGTCCGAACCGCAGTTCACGCGCCAGCAGTTTGTCCGGTATCGCGCCCAGCCGGCGGATGCCGATGCCCAGCAGTGCGCCGGGCAGGTAGGTGGCCAGGTTCGGGGCCTGCAGCCAGCCCGCCAGCCACGGCGTCGCCCACCAGGTCAGCGCGATCACCAGCGAGCCCGCCACCAGGTAGAACACGCTGGCGGTGAAGATCGCCTCGCGCCCCTCGCCGCCACGCACCATCACGTACTGGCCGCAGCCCCAGGCGCCGATCCAGTTGCCGGTCAACGCGATGATGGTGGCCACCGTCACCTCGGCCACGATCTCCGGGCTCAGGTGGCGGGCGATCAACAGGGTGCCCAGCAGGCCCACCGCACGGCCGGTCAAACCCGCGCCGATGCTCCACGCCGCCGCGGAAACGATCTTCTGCCTGTCCTTCAAAACCGCTCCCTGCCGTGCCCCGCGTGGGCGCCATCGTACGTGCTCACGCGGTCTCCAGGCGCATGCCGCGCCGCTTCCATTCCGAGCGGATCCAGCGCATCGCCGGTTTTTCCACGCCGTAGCTCAGCAGCATGGCCAGGCCGAACGCCACCGCCACCGCCACCCCGCAGGCGGCCAGGCTGGGCACGCCCCGTTGTTCCAGCCGGTAAATCACCGCGAAGCCGATGGCCTGGTGGATCAGGTACAGCGAATAGGACAGCGTGCCCAGCCAGGCGAAGAAGCGCACGTTGAGGAAGCGCAGCCAGCCGAGGGTGAAGGCGATGAAGATGGCGCAGCAGACCGTGCCCACCAGCAGGAATACCGGACGCTCGCCGATTCCGATCGCGAACAGGCACAACGCGATCATCGCGATGTTCAAGGGCCGCTCGCCGGGATGCTGGCGTATTCGGTAGAACAGGATGCCCATCGCGAAGAACGGGATGAACCGCAGGATCAGCAGCTCGCGCAGCACGTAGGAAAAATGCCAGCCGTGCTTTTCGAACACGCCCTCGATGGCGGCCAGCACCAGCCAGCCGGCGATGATCCAGTGGATCCGCCTGAGCAGCCCCAGCATGTACCAGAGCAGCATCTGCGCGTAGAAGAACAGTTCGATCTGCAGGGTCCAGTAGGAGCCGTCCAGGTGCTCGCCACCGAGGAACTCCTGGACCATCGTCAGGTTCAGCGCCCAGTCGTGCAGCGGCAACTGCTGAAGCGGCAGGCCGATCGAATACACCACCAGGCTGGTGATCGCCAGCGCCGACCAGTAGCCGGGGAACAGCCGGGAGAAGCGCGAGACCACGAAATCCATCGCGGTGCGGGTCCGCTCCAGGGTCATGAAGATGACGAAGCCGCTGATCAGGAAGAACAGCTGCACGCCGTACTTGCCAGGCAGCAGGTCCAGCGGCATGCCCCCCGCATGGCCTATCTGTTCCGTGTACCGCGTTGTGTAGTGATAAGCCATCACGGCCACGGCGGCGATGCCCCGAAGGGCATCCAGCTCCACCACGCGCACGGAAGGCGAATTTTCGCGGACCACTTCAACTCCCGGAACCGGTTCACTGCATGGTCGATATAACGCTAGCGAGTCCCGCAACAGGCCAGTTCCCGGCATCCGGCCGAGGCGGGGCGACATGCGGCTGCTGATCGTCACTTCGCAGTTCCCGATTGCCGGCGAGCCCAACCGCGGCCGCCCGATCTACCAGACCGTGCGCGAGCTTTCGCGGCTGGCGCAGGTGCGGGTGATCAGCCCGGTCGCCAGCTACCCGCGCTGGGCGCAACCGCGCAGTTACCTGTACCGGGCCTCGGACGAGCACCATGACGTGCCCGGCTGCGATGTCGAGTACGTGCGCTACCCCGCCCTGCCCGCCGTCAGCCGTCCGTTCAACGGCCGCCTGTGCGCGCGCGCCATCGCCGCGCCCATGCGCGCCTTCGCCCCGGACCTGGTGCTGTCCTACTGGCTGTATCCCGACGCCTACGGCGCGATGCTGGCCGCGCGCCGGATCGGCGCGCCATTGGTGGTCGGCGCGCGCGGCTCGGATCTGCGCGTGCGCGACGCCATCAGCCGCCGCCTGACCCGCCCCGTGCTGCACGCCGCCCGCCGCCTGCTGGTGGTCAGCGAGGACCTGGGCCGGGTCGCCGAGCGCGACTACGGCGCAGACCCGGACCGCATCCGCGCCATCCCCAACGGCTGCGATGCGTCCATCTTCCATCCGGCCGACCGCGCCGAGGCCAGGCGGGCGCTGGATCTGCCCGCGGACGCCGAAGTGGTCACCTACGTGGGCCGGCTGGTGCCGGAAAAGGGCCTGCGCGAACTGCTGGTCGCCGCCGGCCAGCTGCGCGCCTCCCGCCCGCGCCTGCAACTGGTGCTGGTGGGGGAAGGCCCGATGCATGCGGAACTGGCGGCGCTGGCCGCGGCCGGCGATCTGCCGGTGCGCTTCGCCGGCACCCGCCCGCCGGCGGAGGTCGCGCGCTGGATGTGCGCGTCCGATCTGGTCACCCTGCCCAGCTATTCCGAAGGCCACCCCAACGTGCTGGTCGAGGCGCTGGCCTGCGGCCGGCCGGTGGTCGCCACCCCGGTGGGCGGCATTCCCGAAGTGGTCGACGACGCCAGCGGCGTGCTGGTGCCGGTGCGCGATCCGGCCGCGCTGGCCGACGGCCTGCGCCAGGCGCTGGAGCGCGAATGGGACGAGGCCGCGCTGGCCCGCCGGTTCTCGCGCGACTGGCGCCAGGTCGCCCAGGACACCCTGCTGGCCTGCGAGGAAGTGCTGGCCGAAGCCCGGGGCGAGCGCGCGCTGTACGCCGCCGGCTCCACCTGATCCCGCTACCCAGGAGACCCGGACGATGTGCGGAATCGCAGGCTTCAGCGGCGCGGATGTCAGGCCCGACGACGCGCGCGGCACGCTGGAGCGGATGATCCATCCGCTGGTCCACCGCGGCCCGGACGGCTTCGGCTTCCACGCCGAGCCCGGCGCGGCGCTGGCGCATGCGCGGCTGTCGATCATCGACCTGGCCACCGGCGACCAGCCGATCCACAACGAGCGCCGCACCGTGTGGACGGTGTTCAACGGCGAGATCTTCAACTACGTGGAACTGCGGCGGGATCTGGAAGCCCGCGGCCACCGCTTCTACACCCACTCCGACACCGAAGTGATCGTACATCTGTACGACCGCTACGGCGATGATTTCGTCCAGCATCTCAACGGTCAGTTCGCGATCGCCCTGTGGGACGGCGAACGCCGGCGGCTGGTGCTGGCGCGGGACCGCGCCGGCATCCGCCCGCTGTACCACGCGCACCGGCACGGCCGGGTGTGGTTCGCCTCGGAAGTGAAATCGTTGCTGGCGGTGCTGCCCGAATGCGCGCAGCTCAATCCGCGCGCGCTGATGCAGACCCTCACCTACTGGGCGCCGGTGGATCCGGACACCCTGTACGACGGCGTGCAGAGCCTGCCGCCGGGTTGCCTGCTGAGCATCGAGGCCGACGGCAGCCAGCACCTGCGCACGTACTGGAACTGGGAATTCCCCGACGCCGCCGACACCTCGCCCTCGCGCTATCCGCTGTCGGTGGAACAGGCCACCGCCGAACTGCGCGACCTGCTGGTCGACGCCGTTCGCCTGCAACTGCGCGCCGACGTGCCGGTTGGCGCCTACCTCAGCGGCGGCCTGGATTCCTCCGGCATCGTCGCGTTGATCAAGGGATTCACCGACACGCCGGTACGCACCTTCTCGGTCGCATTCGAGGACGGCGAGTTCGACGAGAGCGAACACCAGCAGGCGATGGTCCGCCATCTCGGCACCGATCACACCACCCTGCGCTGCACCCGCCGCGACATCGGCGAAGCCTTCCCGCGCCTGATCCGCCATACCGAGACCCCGGTGCTGCGCACCGCGCCGGTGCCGCTGATGCTGCTGGCCGGCAGCGTGCGCGAGCACGGCTACAAGGTGGTGCTCACCGGCGAAGGCGCCGACGAGGTGTTCGGCGGCTACGATCTGTTCAAGGAAGCCAAGGTGCGCCGGTTCTGGGCGCGGCAACCGGATTCGCGCCTGCGCCCGCGCCTGCTGGAACGCCTGTACGGATACCTGCGCAATTCGCCGGTCAGCCATCCGGGCTTCGCCCAGTCGTTCTTCGGCCAGGGCATGGAACACCTGCACCGCCCGGTGTTCGCCCACGTGCCGCGCTGGACGACCTCGCAGCGCGCGCTGGCGTTCCTGTCGCCGGATCTGCGCGCGGCCTCCTCCAGCTGGGATCCGCTGGATGCCTACGAGCAGACCCTGCCACCGGGCATCATGGACTGGAGCCCGCTGGCCCGCGACCAGTACGTGGAAGCCAAGTCGCTGCTGGCCGGCTACCTGCTGTCCTCGCAGGGGGATCGGGTGGCGATGGCGAACTCCATCGAAGGGCGCTTCCCCTACCTGGATCACCGGGTCATCGAATTCGCCAACCGGCTGCCGCCCAGCTTCAAGATCCGCGGCATGACCGAGAAGTACCTGCTGCGCCGCGCGCTTGCCGATCTGCTGCCGGCCGACATCGTGCAGCGGACCAAGCAGCCCTATCGCGCGCCGGACAGCCAGAGCTTCTTCTTCGACGGAAAACCGCTGGACTACGTGGCCGAACTGCTGGCGCCCGCGTCGGTCCGTGACGCCGGCTACTTCGAACCGCAGGCGGTCTCGCGGCTGGTGGAAAAATGCCGGCAGGGCCGCGCCACCGGCTTCGCCGACAACCAGGCGTTCGTCGGCATCCTCTCCACCCTGCTGGTGCATCGCCAGCTCAACGAAGCGCGTACCGCCCCCACCGCCCATCGCGACGCCGACGCGCCGCTGGCGGTCCCCGCGGCCTGAGCGCCCACACCCGATCACGGAGCCGACATGCACTGGCGAGTCAAAGGAATGGTCCAGAAGGTGCTGGGATACCTGCCCGGCGGCCATACCCTGCATTTCCACCTGCAGCGCCAGTTCGGCGGCCTGCAGGACTTCGAGCGCGAACTGTCGGTGAAGATCGACGACTGGGCGATCATGGCCGGGCACCTGCGCGACGCCGGCCATCCCTTCGCCGGCATGCGCGGCTTCGAAATCGGCACCGGCTGGTATCCCACGTTCCCGTTCGCCTGCTACCTGGCCGGCGCGGCGCGGGTCACCACCTACGATCTGAACACCCACCTGCGCCGCGATCTGACCGAACGCTGCGTCGCCACCCTGGAAAAATTCCTGCCGCGCATCGCCGAAGCCGGCGGCGCCGATCCCCACGCGGTGCGCGAGCGCTACCTGCGCCTGCGCAACCGCCTGCTGGCCGGCGATTCGCTGGAAACGGCCACCGACGGCGTGGTCCAGTACCGCGCGCCGGCCGACGCCACCCGCACCACCCTGGGCGACGGCGAAGTCGACGTGGTGTTCTCCAACAGCGTGCTGGAACACGTGCCGCCGGAAGTGATCGGCGCGATGTACCGCGAGGCGATGCGGATCCTCGCACCCGGCGGGGTCATGTTCCATTCGGTCAACTGCGGCGACCACTACGCCTACGTGGATCGCGAGATCCACCAGTTGCACTACCTGCGCTATTCGGATCGGCAATGGCAGCGCTGGAACAACGCCTTCCTCTACCAGAACCGGCTGCGCGCGCATCGCTTCGTCGACGACGCCCGCGACCTTGGATTCGCCATCGTCCTGGACACCTCGAACGCGCGCCCGGAACGCCTGCGCCAGCTCGCCGCGACCCCGGTGCATCCGCAGTTCGCCGCCATCCCGCCGGAACAGTTGTGCATCACCAGCGTGGATTTCATCGCCCGCAAGCCGGCCGCGGCGGCGGTACCGGCGGTGGCCGCCGCGGTCTAGCCGCCCGGTGCGGCGGTGCCCGCCGGCGGCGCGATCCGCAGCAGCTTGCCGTCCGGCGCATCCACCAGCACGTACAACGCGCCATCCGGCCCCTGGCGCACGTCGCGGATGCGCTGGTTGCGTTCGCCCAGCAGCCGCTCCTCGTGCACGACCTTGTCGCCGTCCAGTTCCAGCCGGATGAGCTGCTTGGCCGCCAGCGCGCCCAGGAACAGGTTGCCCTGCCATTGCGGGAACAGGCCGCCGGTATAGAACGCCATCCCGCTCACGGCCGGCGACTTCTCCCAGACGTAATGCGGATCCTGCATGCCCGGCACGCTGCGTCCGCGCGCACCCGGCACCGGCTTGCCGCTGTAGTCGATGCCATGGGTGGCCAGCGGCCAGCCATAGTTGGCGCCGGCCTGCGGCAGGTTGATTTCATCCCCGCCCTGCGGGCCGTGTTCGCTGGTCCACAGCGCGCGGGTGACCGGATGCAACGCCGCGCCCTGCATGTTGCGATGGCCGTAGGACCAGATTTCCGGGCGCGCGCCGGCCTTGCCCGCGAACGGGTTGTCGTCCGGTATCCGCCCGTCCGGCCAGATCCGCACCAGCTTGCCCTGCAGCTTGTCCAGTTCCTGCGCGGCGGCCGCGGCCACCCGGTTGTCGCCCTGGGTGACGAACAGGTGGCCGGCGTCGTCGAACACCAGCCGCGCGCCGACATGGGTGCCATGCGAGAGCTTGGGCTCCTGCCGGTACACCACCTCCACGTCCTTCAGGACGTCGCCTTCCAACCGCCCGCGCGCCACCGCGGTGCCGGCCTTGTTGCCACGGAAGGTCGGCTCGGCGAACGCCAGGTAGACCCACTTGTCGCGGGTGAACTGCGGCGACAGCGCCACGTCCAGCAGGCCGGCCTGGCCGTCGACGAAGATCCCGGGCAACCCGGCGATGGGCGGCGACACCTGGCCGTCCGCGCCAATCCGGCGCAGGCGGCCCGGGCGCTCGCTGACCAGCAGGCCGCCGTCGGGCAGGAAGGCCAGCGCCCAGGGGTGTTCCAGGCCGGTCACCAGTTCGGTCACGGTGTAAGCGCCCTTCTCGGACGCGTACTGCACCGGCGCGGCGTCGCGGACCACGTGCGGCTGCACGGCGGGTGCGGGCGCCTCCTGGCGGCAGGCCGCCACTCCCAGCAGCAGGACCAGTGACAGACGACGCATCGTGGGCTTCCCCGGCATGGCGACGGGCGCGATGGTAACACCGCCACCCGCTCCGCCAACGCCGCCGTACGGACTGGCCGGATGCCCACGGGGCTTGCGTTTTCAATGGCAGCAAGCGAAACAGCCACAGGGGATCCCCATGCAACAGAAGCAACAGATCAAGCAGTTCATCCTGGAGAATTTCCTGTTCTCGGATGATCCCTCCGCCATCGGGGATCAGGACTCGCTCATCCGCGGCGGCATCATCGATTCGACCGGCATCCACGAACTGATTTTCTTCCTGGAAGATCAATTCAAGCTGCAGATCGTCCCGGAGGAAATGACGCCCGCCAATTTCGACACCATCCAGACGGTCGACGATTTCGTCACCCGCAAGCGGGCCGGCTGATCCCGCGCCGATGGAAACCCTCTGCACCCGGGTCGAACGCGTCGCACGCGATGCGCCCGCCCGCCTGGCCCTGATCGACGGCGAACGCCGGGTCGACTACGCCGGCTTCTGGCGGCAGGCGCGCCGGTTCGCCGCGCACCTGCGCGACCGCGGCCTGCAAACCGGCGACCGGGTGGCGATCATCCTGCCCAACCGCATCGAGGCCGCGGTCGCCTGCTACGGCGCCTGGCTGGCCGGCGGCGTGGTGGTGCCCTTGAACGCACAGGCGCGCCTGCGCGATTTCCTGCCGTGGCTGCAGCACTGCGGTGCGCGCCACGTCGTGCATGAAAGCGCGCATCGCGATACCGTCGACGCGGTCGCGCAACTGCCCTCCATTGCCGCGACGACGGTGCTGGAGGACGGCCGGGCGCTGGTCGACGACGCGGTGGACGAACCGCTGCCGGCCGCGCTGCTGCCCGAAGCATCCGATCTGGCGGTGATCCTGTACACCTCCGGCACCACCGGCGCGCCCAAGGGCGTGATGCTCACCCATGCCAACCTGTTGGCCAACGCGCAGGCGATCGTGGACTACCTGGCGCTGGACGCCTCGGATCGGGTTCTGAGCGTGCTGCCGTTCTACTACGCCTACGGCGCGTCGGTCCTGCACACCCATCTCATCAGCGGCGGCTGCGTGGTGCTCGGGCCCGGCCTGATGTTCCCGCACCTGGTGCTGGACGCGATCGAACAGGCCGAAGCAACCGGTTTTTCGGGCGTGCCCTCCACGTTCGCGCTGTTGCTGGAACCACTCGCGCAGCGCGAACGCCCGCTGGCCTCGCTGCGCTACCTCACCCAGGCCGGCGGCGCGATGTCGCCCGCGCTGACCGGCCAACTGCGCGAACGGCTGCCCACGCCGCGCCTGTACGTGATGTACGGACAGACCGAGGCCACTTCGCGGATCAGCTGGCTGCCGCCGGAACGACTGGACGACAAGCTCGGTTCGGTCGGCATTCCCGTGGCCGGCGTGCAGTGGCGGATCCAGCGCGAGGACGGCAGCGCCGCCGCGCCCGGCGAAAGCGGCGAGGTCTGCGTGCGCGGCCCCAACGTGATGGCCGGTTACTGGAACAATCCCGAGGCCACCGCGCAGGTGCTGCGCGAGGGCTGGCTGCACACCGGGGATCTCGGCCATCTGGACGCCGACGGCTTCCTGTTCCTGCAGGGCCGCCGCAGCGACATGATCAAGACCGGCGCCCATCGCGTGCATCCCACCGACGTCGAGGAAGTCATCGCCGAACTGCCCGTCGTCCGCGAAGTCGCGGTGGTGGGCGTGGACGACGAAGTGATGGGCCAGGTCATCCGCGCGTTCGTCGTTGCCGCCGGCGAGCTTCCGCCCCGCGCCGAGGACCGCATCAAGGCGCACTGCCGCGCCCGCCTCGCCCCCTACAAGATTCCCCGCCAAGTCACCTTCGTCGACACCCTGCCCCGGACCGCTTCGGGCAAGGTGCGACGCTTCCAACTGATGGAGCAGACCGCAACGCCATGAGCAGCCTCGACCGCCACGTCCTCGATATCGACTACGAACAGGAAGCCGACCGCATCGCCGCGCGGCTACGCGAGATCACCGCGCGGCAACTGCATCGCCGCGGGCTGGTCGTGGCCATCTCCGGCGGCATCGACAGCTCGGTCAGCGCCGCGCTGGCCGTGCGCGCGCTCGGACCGGATCGCGTGTTCACCCTGATCCTGCCGGAACGCGATTCCTCCGACGACAGCGCGGTGCGCGCGCGCCTGCTCGCCGAGCACCTGGGCGTGCGCACCGAGACGATCGACATCGCCCCGGCGCTGGAGGCCATCGGCTGCTACCGCGCCCGTGACCAGGCGGTGCGCAACACCCTGCCCGAGTATGGCGAAGGCTGGAAGTTCAAGATCGTGATCGACGGTGGCACCGAAGGTCGCATCAACCGCTTCCGCCTGATCGCCGAATCGCCGGATGGCCAGCGCCACGAGCGCGAACTGGCCCTGGCCGACTACCTGACCATCGTGGCGGCCACCAACTTCAAACAGCGCATCCGCAAGAACCTGGAGTATTTCCACGCCGACCGCCTCAACTACGGCGTGGTCGGCACGCCCAACCGGGTCGAGTACGACCAGGGTTTCTTCGTCAAGAACGGCGACGGCGCCGCCGACGTCAAGCCCATCGCCCACCTGTACAAGTCCCAGGTGTATGGCATGGCTCGCCACCTCGGGCTGCCCGAGCGCGTGTGCGCCGCCATTCCCACCACCGATACCTACAGCCTCAGCCAGGGCCAGGACGAGTTCTATTTCGCCCTTCCCTACCAGCAGATGGATCTGGCGCTGTGGGCGCTCAACCACGATCGCCCGGCCAGCGAGCTGGCCACCGCGCTGGGCCTGAGCCCGGCGCAGGCCGAAGCAGTCTACGAGGACATCCGCAACAAGCGCCGCACCACCCGCTACCTGCACATGCCGCCCGTGCTGGCCGGCGACGTACCGGAACTGGACTGACCCGTGAACCAGGCCCCGCCCTCCCCCCAGTATCTCGTCCGCACCGGCGATCCGCTGCGCGACCGGGACACCGTGCTGTCGATCTGGTGGGGCAATCTGGGCCGCACCGACCGGATCGCCGCCAAGTACGACTGGTTCTACCTCGCCGGTCCGCACGGACCGCCGCTGCTGCAACTGCTGCAGGAAACCCGCAGCGGACAATGGGTGGGCACCGCCTGCGCCGGCCGCCGCCGGATGCGCCATCGCGGCCGCGATCTGGGCGCCGGCGTGCTGGTGGATCTGGCGGTGCTGCCCGAACACCGTTCGCTCGGCCCCGCGCTGATGCTGCAGCAGGGCCTGATCGATGCCGGCAAGGAGCAGGTTGACGTGCTGTACGGATTTCCCAATCCGAAGGCGGCCGCGGTGTTCAAGCGCATGGGCTACCAGCATCCGACCGATCTGGTGCGCTATGCGCGCGTGCTGCGCCATGCCCGCTACCTGCGCACGCGCCTGCCGGCCGCATGGCTCGCCTCGCCCGCCGGTTGGCTGCTCGATCTCGCGGTGGCCTGCCGTGACGGCTGGCGCCGCTGGCACGGTCCGCGCCTGCGCAGCGAATGGGGCAATCGCGTCGATCCGCGCATGGACGCCCTGTGGTCGGCCTCGTCGCAGGGTGATGGCGTGCTCGCGGTGCGCGACAGCCTGCACGCCAAGTGGCGCTTCGACGATTCCCCGTTGGCGACCACCCGCTATCTCTGGATCACCTCGCCTGACGGCAAGGAACTGAAGGCCTGGTTCGCGGTGCAGGTCGAGGACAGCGCGTTGCACGTGCGCGACTTCTGGTCCGACAACGGCGCGCACGGGCTTCCGCAGGCCTATGTGCTGGCCCTGCTCGCCGCCGCGCGCGCCGCCGGGCATGGTTCGGTCTCGGTGGAGATCACCGGGCCGGAATGCCAGTTGCAGGCGTGGCGCGAAAGCGGCTTCAGCGAGCGCGGCCGGCGACCGGTGTTCGTGCGCTGGAATCTTGCCAACGGCACCGAACCGATCTGGTTCCTGACCTCGGCGGATGAAGACGAATGACCGCCGCGGCGAGGCCTCAGGCCAGCCGCTGCGCCGGTTTGCGGAACAGGTAGAGCGCCAGCCAGTCCGGACGGAAGCGCCCGCGCGCGTCGACCACCGCATCGGTCTCGAAACCGGTGCGTCCAAGCAGCCAGCCGACCCCGTCGCCGACCGGATTGAGCACCGGCACGCTGGTGAAGATCAGCTCGTAACCGGCGCCACGCGCGCGTTGCGCGATCGCGTCGTCGAAGGAACCATGCGGGAAGGACATCGATTCGGCGCTGGGCGCCGGCTGTCCCAGGTGCCGCGCCAGCGCGGCGCGTGCACCGGACAACTCCGCATCCAGATCCGCCGCGAATTTCATCGGCGTATGGGTCTTGCCATGCAGGCCCAAAGCCACGCCACCGGCGGCAAGCTGTTCCAGTTCCGCGGCGGTCACCATGTGCCGCTGGCCGTCGTCCAGCGCGGCCATGAACGGCGCCAGCACCGCCTCGCGCTCCGCCGCCGGCATGCGCTCCAACCGCGCGATGGCCTCGCGCAGTTCGCCCAGCGATTCGTCGCGGGGCTGCCAGGGTTCGTCCAGGTGCGGCTGCATCGCCGCGGCCAGATCCGCCAGTTTCAACGCACCGCGACGCAGCGCCGCGATCAGGCGTTCCTGGAAGAACGGCTGGCGCGTGCCCACCGCGTCCGACACCACGAACATCAATGCGGGCAGGCCGGCCTTGCGCAGTTCGGGCAGCGCGTAGTCGGCGTTGTCGGCCCAGCCATCGTCGAAGGTGATCAACAGCGCACGCGGTGGCAGCGGCGTGCCCGCGCGGCGCGAAGCCAGCACCTGCTCCAGCGACACCACGTGGTAGTGCCGGCGGAAAAACGCCAGCGAATCGGCCAGCCAGTGGGTCGCCAGGGTGTAATCCGGGTCGCAGGTCCGCCAGCGCGGATCCTCCGGGCTCAGGGTACGATGGAACATCACCACGGTCAGGCTGTCCGCGTTGCGCACGCGGTGGTACAGGCCCAGCAGACCACTGACGTATAGAAGCTTCTTGGAGAGATCCTTCAGCATGGCGCCAGCTATCGAGGTTTCAACGATTATACCCACCTACAACCGGCGGGACCTGGTGGTGCGCGCGATCGACACGGTGCTCGCGCAGACCCGCACGATCGATGAAATCATCGTCGTCGACGACGGTTCCAGCGACGGTACCGGCGATCTGCTGGCTGCTCGCTACGGTGATCGCATCCGCTACGTCTGGCAGGCCAACGCCGGCGTGTCCGCGGCGCGCAACCATGGCATGCGCCTGGCCCGCGGCCGCTACTTCGCCCTGCTGGACAGCGACGACGAATGGCTGCCGGAGAAGACCGAACGGCAACTGGCCTGGCTGGAGGCGCATCCGGACGCGGGCATGGTCCTGTGCGACGTCGAAAGGGTCGACAGCGAGGGTCGGCTGATCGACGTGTTCCGCCGCCGCGACGTGATCCGCGAGGATGGCCGCGTGCTGCGCTGGGTGATCCACAATCCCGCGCTGGCGCCGGCTTCGGCCATCCTGCGCCGCGAAGTGTTCGAGGACATCGGCGGCTTCGACGAAAGCCTGCGCACCGCCGAGGACATCGACTTCCACCTGCGCATCGCCCAGCGCTGGCCTATCGGCGTGGTCGAACAATCGCTGGTGCGCGCCATGCGCGGCCACGACGGCCTCTCGGCCGAAGCCAGCACCTACGACGACTACGTGCGCGTGGTCGAACGCGCGGTACGCGCCGCGCGTGGCGAGGTCGCCGACGCGGAACTGGATCGCGCACTCGCCGGCACCTACGCGCGCAACGCCCGCGGCATGCTGATCCGTGGGCGCTGGGGCGATGGCTGGCGACTGGCACGCGAGGCCTGGCGATTGACGCCGGACCCGGTGATCCGCCGCGAACTGCTGCGGCTGGTACCGTTCGCCGCGCGTCGCGCGGCGAGGAACCTGCTTCCCGGCTGAGCCGCGTTGCCGCGTGCCGGGAGCGCGATCAGCGCGCGCCACGTCCAAACAGCACGACCTCGACCGTCTGCAGCAGGATCATCAGATCGAAAACGAGGCCGTGGTTCTTCACGTAGAACAGATCGAACTTCAGCTTCTCCTCGGCGTCGCGCACCGAGGCGCCATAGGGATAGCGCAACTGCGCCCAGCCGGTCAGGCCGGGCTTCACGCTGTGGCGGACGCCGTAGTAGCGGATCTCGTCATTGAGCATGTCGACGAAGTGCGGGCGCTCCGGACGCGGCCCGACGAAACTCATGTCGCCGCGAATCACCGCCACCAGCTGCGGCAGTTCGTCCAGGCGGGTCTTGCGGATGATCTTGCCGACCCGCGTGCTGCGATCGTCGTCCTTGCTCGCCCACACCGCCACGCCGTCCTTCTCGGCGTCGACCCGCATGCTGCGGAACTTGGTCAGGGTGAAATGGCGGCCGCGTTCGCCCACCCGTGTCTGGCTGTAGAAGATCGGCCCGCCCGATTCGACCCACACCGCCAGCGCGACCAGCAGCATCAGCGGCCAGGCGATCAACAGCAGCGCCAGCGCCGCAGCCAGATCGAAGAAGCGCTTGCTCAACCGCCGCGGCGTCGAATAATCGAAACCACCGGAAAACACCAGCCAGGACGGATCGACCACGTTGAGCTGGACCATGCCGGCCTCGCGCTCGAAGAAACTGGACAGGTCCACGACCGACACGCCGCGCTGCACGCACAGAAGCATCTCTTCCATCGGCAGGCCGCCGCGGCGCTCGTCCGGGGCAATGACCAGTTCGTCGATCTGCAGGCGCTCGACCAGTTCGGACAACCCTTCCTCGCCCGGGCGCACCAGCAGATCCTCCTGCACCAGCACCGGCTGGCCGGGAACCGGCACGAAACCGAGCACCAGGAACGAGCGCCGATCCGACTTGCGGCGCATGCGCGAATTGATCAGGTCCGCATTCTTGCCGGCGCCGAAGATCAGGATCCGCTGCTTCAGCACGTCCGAGCCGTAGATGTGCATCCAGGCCAGCCGGACCAGGCAGACGCCGACCAGGCCCAGCGCCAGCGACATCGCCTGCACGCCGCGGCCGATGTAGGTCGCCGGAATCAGGTAATACAGCACCACCAGGCCGATGCCGCCGAACGCGAACGACAGGGTCAGGCGCAGCACGAAATCCAGCCGCGTGTGGCGGACATGGACCTGGTACAGGCCGAAGGCCGCCATCGCGCCAGTCAGGAACAACGCCACCAGCACCGCCCGGATCGGCGCCTGCTGGGCGAAGACGACGTGGTACTCGGGTTCGTTGTGGAAACGGATCCACGCCGCGGCCATCACCGCTGCCATCAGCACGATGACTTCCGCGATCCACAGGATGCGGGCGGCGCGCGCCTTGCGGCTGGCCTGACTGGACTTCATGGCATCACTCCCGCCAGCGGCGCACGCGGCCGGCCGGTGTGCGGCCCTTGCGGCGCGCAGCGCTGGCTGCACGCATTCAACCCGTCCTGCATGTTTCCCCCTGTCCTGGCCCCCGGTTCCCTGGCGTTCCTGCGGCCTGCCTGTACTACGGTCATTCGCGGATACCCACGGCCTGCGCTTGCATTGGCAACACCGCTATCAACGCGACTTCAGGCGCTACCCGGCCACATCCGACCGCGCCCGGGACGAACGGTCGTCCTTGCCGTACGCGGCGCGCCCTCCCCGGCGCAAAAAAAACAGGCCGGGTTGCCCCGGCCTGGATGGGTGGCTGGATGGGCGGCACGATGACCGCCCGTCCGTTCCTCAGGGTTTGACCACCGAGCGCCGGTAACGCGCGGCCGGCGCCTGCCGATAGGGCGAGCGGCCCAGGTAGACGCCGCGCCGGCTGGACACCGGTTGCGGCTGCGCCTGGGCGCCGGCCGCCGGCTGGCTCGCGGCGGGCCCCTGTCCGGGAATCAACGGCTGCGCGCCATTGACCCGGATGCGGTTGTCGATGTCGCTGAGTTCCAGCGCGCCGATCGCGATCCGGCTGGGCACCAGCCGCGCGTGGGCATCGCCGATGGCCAACTTGACCCGCAGCGGCGGATCATAGGCCGGCAGCAGTTGCGGTGACGGGAACGGGAACGCCGCCGGAGTCGCCGGGGTGTTGTTGCCGGCGGCCAGCAACGGACTGCCCGTGCGCGGACGCAGACTGCGCTGGGCGACATTGGTCAACAGGGGATCCGCGCCTCGCACCGTGCCGCTCCACTCGGCCGGCACCAGGGTCGCCCCGGTCTGCACCCAGTTGTTGCTGCCCGCCACTTTCCGCCCGTTCGACCACGGTTCGCGGCCCTGTGGGCCGCAATACGGCGTGGCCACATCGCTGGCGGGGTTCTCGCGCACAATCGCCGGCGTGCTGCCGCCATTCTGGTAGATCGCGTTGTTGTGCATTTCCAGCGAGCCCTGGCCCAACTGGACCAGCACCGCGTTGGCGCTGCCGCCGCGATCCAGGATGATCGTGTTGTTGACCAGGCGGGTACGGCCCTGGTTGCGGCCATTGAGATCACCGCCGATGCGGAACGCATTGCCGGAACGGCTGCTGGCGCGATGGATGATCACGTTGCCGACCACGTCGGCGTCCTCGCGGCGCAGGTCCGCGGTCCAGCCGGACTTCTGGGTCTCGCAGTCGGGACCAATCAGCTCGACCTCATGCAGATCGGAGCCCTCGATCCAGTTGTAGTAGATCTCCGCGCGCTGGTGGCGCACGCGCACCAGCACGCCGCCGGTCGCGTCATGCACGTAGTTGTGGCGCATCCGGAACACCGTGTCCGGGTAGGCGACCTCGTCCGATTGCATGTAGATGGCATGGCGGCGATCGCCCTGCCCGGCCCGCGCCACCTCGCTGTACTCGAGGGTGAAGGATCCCGAGTTCTGATCCGCGCCCAGGATGCCGTGCGACGGACAGTCGTGGATGTAGGCATCGCGCACGGTGGCGCCGTGGGCCTCGCTGAAAACGCAGGTCGTACTGCCGCCGGTGATTTCGAAACCCTCCAGCACCACGTGGTTGGATTGTTCGAACTTGATCGTATGGGTGCCGCCACGCAGGATCGGACGGCTGGCGCCCGCCACCCGCCGCCAGCGGATGGTCACCGGATTGGCGGCGGTGCCACTGTCATCGTCACCGATGACGATGTCCCCGCTGTAGGTCGCGTTGCCGTCCACTTCGACGATGTCGCCCGGCGCGAGATCGACGTTGCGCAGGAGCGTGGACAATTGGGTGTACTGGCGCCCGGACGGCCCCACCGTATAGGTGGCGGCCACCGCGCTCAGCGGGACGGCCACAAGCAGCCCCAGACCGAGCAAGGGTTTGGAAAAACGCATTGAAATGGAACTCCCGGAATACTGGATGTTCCCCCTGTGGCCGGTATTGTCACGGGCGGACCGTGAAAGTCCCGCTAACAGGCCCTTCCCGGATCCCGGAATTGGGATGCAGGCAGCGCTTCCCGGCCCCTGGACGTCCACCGGGACCGCGTGCCCGCGCCATAGGATATCGGCCAGGGAAATTCGTTACGGAAAAATGATTGACGCCCGAAATCGAATCGTGCAGAATTCCGCCTCTAACGCAACGCGCCCGTAGCTCAGCTGGATAGAGTACCTGGCTACGAACCAGGCGGTCGGGAGTTCGAATCTCTCCGGGCGCGCCATTTGCAAGAACAGGCAGACTTCGGTCTGCCTGTTTTTTTATGTCCTGGGCATGGAAAAAACCTGCCGCGCGGGCCCGCCTTCTCCTCAGAAGCAGGAACGTGGGCGAATGCAGTGGTACGCGGGCGAACTTCGGGTCCAGCTTCCGCTGGTGTCTGCCCGGGCCATGGCCATCATTCCTTCAGCCATTTCCGCAAATCGTTGTCGTCATGCTGGCAGACGGCGGGCACACATTTGTAGACGCGGTCCTTGGCATTCCAATGGTAGGTCGCGGAGACGCACATCCAGTCCAGGCCGGACTTGCTGCCGTTGAGCTTCGGATACAGCCAAAGCTGGGTGAGATCGCTGCCGTCTTGGGACAGGTATCCCTTGCAACCCGTGTCCTGGGCTTGAATGATGATGACCCCCGTCTCACTGACCACCGCCTGTTTGACGTAACGGGTTCCCCGGCTTCCCGGAAAATAGCCGATCGGCGTATAGCCGAAGACCTCCGTCGAATGCTTGCCCTTAATCGGCAGGGAGGCCATGAATGCGGCCGGATCCCCTTGGACCATGACGGTCTCCGCCACCGCCAACTTGAGAGGCCCCACCATCGACAGGGCTTCACTCATGCGCGCCCGGACCATGAAATCCCGATAGGCCGGGACGGCCAAGGTTGCCAGAAGCCCCAATACGGCGAGAGCGACCATAAGTTCGATCAAGGTGAGCCCCGATACGCGATGCCTGCTGTCCAACGTCCAGACCTTTTCGATTCCGCACAGCTCAGTCTGGGAAGCCCGGGACGCGCGGGAAATCGGATTCCTCCTATTTCGACGCTTGCGGCGATCGAGATACGGGGTATCGGCACCGACCCGAGCCCGCAGCGCGGGGCGGCGGCGCCAGGAGCACGGCCAACGACGGCCCGTAAACCGAAAAACCTCGCCACAGCGAGGTTTTTCGACTCATGACCCGAGCGAGGGGGGGAAAAGAACGCCGCCCCTGCTCACCTGCCGATGCGTTGGGCGACGCCACTGGCGAGCGCGGTCTTCAACAAACGCTTCAATCCCTCATCGGCACGTTGGCTCGCTTCGGCCTGGCGGGTACCAAGATCACCCTGCTGCCGTCCCAGTTCGGCCTGCTGGCGGCCAAGCGCCTCCTGGCGTTCGCCCAGTGCTTTCTGGCGGGCATTGATCTCGGCCTGCTCGCGTTGTTCCGTCGGTGATTCATCACGGGAAGCGCCCTCCAGCGCACGTTGCGCCGCGGCCAGCGCAAGACGTGCCTGCCGCTGCCCCAGTTCGCCCTGCTCCTGGCCAAGCTTGCCCTGCTGCAGGCCCAGTCGTCCCTGGCGCTCCCCCAGTTCCCCTTGCTGTTCGCCCAACTGGCGGACGGGCGCAATCAGCGCATCGAAACGCTGCAGCGTGCCCGGATCCCGGATCAGGTAGCGCGCGCTTCCCTGTCGCACCCACAGCGCTTGTCCCTGGCCGGCCACGGCACGGCGCGCTTCTTCCAGATCGTCGGTGGAACCATTCATCACGGTGCGTTCGTCACGGCCATTGATGCGCACATAGGCCTGGTCCGGCCCTGAATCGGACAGATGGATTTGTCCGGAAACCTCGCTCTCGCCGCTATGGGTACTGACCAGCGACGTGCTCGCCTGGATGATCGTCGTCCCGGACCCGGTGACGCCCCGGCTGGCCGCGGCCGCGACCGCGGTGGCATCGCTGGAGGCGGCCACCAGCCGCAGCGGCATCACTCCGGCGGCGGCGACCAGTGCGAGCAGGATGAATGAACCGGCGCGCGGGAAGTAGGCGGTGTTCTGCAGCATGGTCAATCTCCTTTTGAGGCTGAGGAAGGTGGGAGAAGCACTGGCAAGGCCGGTGCGGAACGAGGTCGACGTCCCCAGCCGCACCAGCAGGCGGCCATAGTCCTGTCGGCAACGACGGTCACCCGCCACCACCACCGCGTCGCAGGCGGCTTCGCGGGCGATGCCGTATTCGCGCACCGCCAGGTGGATGAGGGGATGGAAGAAGAACAGGTGGCGGGCCAGGGTCGGCACCCAGCCCCACCACAGATCGCGTCTGTGCAGATGCACCAGCTCATGGGTCAGCGCCATGTCCAGGTCATCGCCGTCCAGCACCCGTCCCGCCGGCAGCAGCAGGACCGGGCGCCACGGCCCCACCAATTGCGGTGACGCGATGCGATCGGAGACACGCAGGCGCGGTGCGCCGCGAAGTCCATGCGCCTCGGCGGCCAGCGCCATTGCCCGCACCAGCGCGCCATTGGTGCACGGGGCGGCCTGCTTCAGGAGTTCGCGGCTGCGCCGCCAGTCCCGCAGCGTCGCGCTGGCGACCACCAGTACGCCGGACAGCCACAGAACTGCCAGTCCGGTCTGCCACGACAACTCGAAGGTCGAGGCCGGAACGGCCATCGCGGCGGGTGCCGCCGCCACCCCGGCCGCGGCCGGAAGGCGCTCGACCAAGGGAGCCGCCGGTGCCAGCCACGGCAATTCCAGCGGTGGCGCGATCAATCCCGACAGCGACTGCAGGGCCACCAGCCACCATAGCCAGCATTGGGTCGCCGGCGGCATCCGCGGCACCCAGCGGCAGAGACCCCAGACCATGGTCACCAGGACCGTTGTCTGGACACTGGTCGCGACCACGCGTTCCAGCAACGCCGAAATGAGCGCGTCCATGGTCAGTCCTCCTGCCGCTTGGACTGCAGGCGCGCGACCAACGCTTCCAGTTCGGCCAGTTCCTCGTCACTGACCTCGCCACGCTTGGACATCCAGGCCACGAAGGGGCTGACCGAACCCCGCAGGGTCTTCTCCACGAAGGTCGCCACCGCGCCCTGCACCACGTCGTCCTCGCCGGTGGTGGCCGAATAGCGGTAGACCCCGCCGGCATGGCGCCGCTTCAGGTAGCCCTTGGCCCGCAGCCGCTCCATCATGGTCAGCACGGTCGAGCGCGCCAGGCCCTGCGCCTCGCCGAAACCCGCGGCGACCTCCCCGACCGAGGCGTCACCCTGCTGCCCCACGTACTGGAGCAGGGCCAATTCCTGGTCCCCGATGCTCTTGCGTGCCATCGTTCCCCTCCCGGGTGACTACAGATGTAGTCAAACTAGATCTGACTACACCTGTAGTCAAGCCTGACCAATGGCAGGGGTAGCCCATGCTCCGCCGTCCGGGCATGCGCCGGGATTCATCAGAGGGGCGCGGTAACGGACAGGTCCCGAGCTTGCCTGCCCGCGCACGGCAAATCGCGATTGCAACGGACATGATGACGGGCGACCTGCCAACCGGTAGTCGCCCCTGCGCGCTTGTGTCGTCTCCGCACGTCGGCAGCGTTCCTGCGGCAACGCATCGTGTTCACCGGCGGAAAAAAACCAAAAACCCCGCCGAAGCGGGGTTCTGGTACGACTGGCGGAGTGAGAGGGATTCGAACCCTCGATAAGGCTTTTGACCCTATACTCCCTTAGCAGGGGAGCCCCTTCGGCCTCTCGGGCATCACTCCGGGAAATGTTCCGCCGCAATCAAACGACGGCGGCCGCATAGGATAACGGCAGACCGGTTCGGCGGCAAACGGAAATCAGCTCGAGGACGAATCGTCGTTGTGGGAAGCGGAACCCGCTTCCTCACCGCGCTGGATGCGCTGGTAGATCTCTTCGCGGTGCACGGCAACGTCCTTCGGCGCGGTGATACCGATGCGCACCTGGTTGCCCTTCACGCCGAGCACAGTCACCGTGACCGAATCACCGATCATCAAGGTTTCGCCGACTCGGCGGGTCAAAATCAGCATGTTTCTTCTCCTGAATCCGGCAAGATTAAAGCCGGGGCAGCGTTCCTGCATCGCTGGACGCGAGGAAGCTTCCAGATAGGTTCATCGTCGTGAATCATGGTACGGGCCGGAGCACGCGCCCGCAAGCGCGGGCGCGGCCGGGCGGGCTCATTGCAGGCGTTGGGCGACCCAGTCGTTCACGCCCTTGAGGGCAGACACAAGGGCGGGCCCGTCCTCGCCACCACCCTGGGCGAGATCCGGACGGCCACCGCCCTTGCCGCCGATCTGACCGGCGACGTGGGACAGAAGTTCCCCCGCCTTGACCTTGCCGGCGGCGGCGCCGCTTACCCCCGCCACCAGGGCGGCCTTGCCGTCGCTGGTGCCGGCCAGGACGATCACCGCGTCGCCCAGTTGCTGCTTGAGCCGGTCGATGGCGTCGCGCAGTGCCTTGGCGTCGAAGCCTTCCAGCCGCGAGGCCAGCACGCGGACGCCGTTGACGTCCTGCGCCGAGCCCGCCAGATCGGCGGTGGCGCCGGAGGCCGCCTTGGCCTTGAGGGTCTCCACTTCACGCTCGAGCTTCTTCTGCCGTTCGGCGAGGGCACGGATCTTCTCGACCACGTCGTTGGCGTTGCCACCCAGCAATTCGGCCGCCTGCTCCAGTCGACGCTCCTCCGCGTCGACATGATCCAGCGCGCCCTGCCCGGTCACCGCTTCGATCCGGCGCACGCCCGCCGAGACGCCGCCTTCGCTGACGATCTTGAACAGCCCGATGTCGCCGGTCCGGCCCACGTGGGTGCCGCCGCACAGTTCGGTCGAGTAGTCACCCATGCGCAGCACGCGGACGTGCTCGCCGTACTTCTCGCCGAACAGCGCCATGGCTCCGAAATCCAGCGCCTCCTGCATGCCCATGTGGTGGACTTCGGCCTGATGATTGGCCCGCACCTGGGCATTCACCCTGCGCTCGACCTCGGCCAGTTCCTGCGCGGTAATCGCCTGGAAATGGGAGAAGTCGAAACGCAGGCGGTCCGGTGCCACCAGCGAGCCCTTCTGCTGGACATGGGTGCCCAGCACTTCGCGCAGCGCGGCGTGCAGCAGGTGGGTCGCCGAATGGTTGAGGATGGTCGCGGCGCGCCGCGCCGCGTCGACCGACGCGGCGATGCGATCACCCACCTTGAGGGTGCCGCGGGTCACCCGGCCCACATGACCATGGAACTGGCCGGCGAGCTTCTGCGTGTCGGATACGGCGAATTCGGAATCCGCTCCGGCGAGGCGACCCACGTCGCCGACCTGGCCACCGGACTCGGCATAGAAGGGTGTGCGATCCAGGAGCACCACCGCTTCGTCGCCAAGGTTGACCGACTCGGCCGGGCGGCCGTCCTTCAACAAGGCCACGATGCGCAGATCGGACGCGTCCAGTTGCTCGTAGCCAAGGAATCCGGTGGGCTGCAACTGCGCCACCAGATCGGCCGGCAGGCTGGCACTGGAAGCGAACTTGCCGGCGGCGCGCGCGGTTTCGCGCTGTTGCTCCATCGCCACCTCGAAGCCGGCCATGTCCACGGTCAGGCCACGCTCGCGGGCGATATCCGCGGTCAGGTCCACCGGGAATCCGTAGGTGTCATAAAGGCGGAAAGCTTCAACACCCGGTATCACGCCCTGCGCGCGCGACGCGATGTCGTCGAAAATGCGCATGCCCGAATCCAGCGTCTCGGCGAAACGCTCCTCTTCGGCCTTCAATGCGCGCTCGACCAGTTCGCGCGCGGCCGGCAACTCGGGATAGGCCTCGCCCATCAGCTCGGACAGCGTGCCCACCATCCTGTGGAAGAACGGCTGGCGCACGCCCAGCATCCAGCCATGGCGCAGGGCGCGGCGGATGATCCGGCGCAGCACATAGCCGCGTCCTTCGTTGGAAGGCAGCACGCCGTCCACGATCAGGAAGCTGCAGGCGCGGATATGGTCGGCGATGACGCGCAGCGACTTGTTCTCGCGATCCGGCGTGGCGGTCAGTTCGGCGGCCTTTTCGATCAGCGCCTGGAACAGATCGATTTCGTAGTTGCTGTGGACGTGCTGCAGGATCGCGGTCAGGCGCTCCAGGCCCATGCCGGTATCCACGCAGGGCGCCGGCAGCGGCACCAGGGTGCCGTCGGGCTGGCGGTCGAACTGCATGAACACCAGGTTCCAGATCTCGATGAAACGATCGCCGTCCTCGTCGGGCGAGCCCGGCGGACCACCGGCGATGTGATCGCCGTGGTCATAGAAGATTTCCGTGCAGGGACCACAGGGGCCGGTGTCGGCCATCTGCCAGAAATTGTCGGACGCGAACGGCGCTCCCTTGTTGTCGCCGATGCGGACGATCCGCTCGACCGGGATGCCGATGTCCTTGTTCCAGATTCCGAAGGCTTCGTCATCGGTGTGATAGACCGTGACCAGCAAACGTTCCTTCGGCAGCTTCCAGACGCCGGTCAGCAGTTCCCAGGCCCAGGCGATGGCTTCCTTCTTGAAGTAGTCGCCGAACGACCAGTTGCCCAGCATCTCGAAGAAGGTGTGGTGGCGCGCGGTGTAGCCCACCGAATCCAGATCGTTGTGCTTGCCGCCCGCGCGCAGGCAGCGCTGCACATCGGCGGCGCGCACGTAGCTGCGTTTCTCCGCGCCCAGGAACACGTCCTTGAACTGGACCATGCCCGAGTTGGTGAACAGCAGGGTCGGATCATTGCCCGGCACCAGTGGCGCCGACGGCACGATCGTATGGCCCTTGCTGTGGAAGAAATCGAGGAAGTCCTGGCGGATCTGGCGGGTGCTGATTTTGGGGGAACTGGTCATCTGGCTGGCATTGGCTGACGGGCGCATCCGGACGCCGCGTCCCCCACAGATGCGGGCGCGGGCCGGCCGAAGCAACCCAATGCCTTAGATTAACAGGCCCGCCGGGTTCAGTCCTCCCGGTCCAGCCGGGTCGCGGCGCTGACACTGCCGCCGTCAAATCCCCGCCGGATCAGGAAGTCGGCGGCCTTGCGCCGCCCCGCCAGGTCAATCAAGCCGCCCGGACCGAAACGGCGGCGGACGAGGTCGCACGCCTTTTCGGTCCAGTCGCCATCAAAAGTGTCCATGGCCGCCGCGATGGTTTCGCGATCCAGCCCATGGGTAGCCAGCTCCGCACGAATGCGGAGCGGCCCATAGCCGTTGCCGGCCCGGCTGCGGACCAGCGATTCGGCAAACCGGCGGTCGTCCTGCCAGCCTTCTCCGGCCAGCCGCTCCACCGCCGTCCTGGCCTCTTCCGGAGCGACGCCACGGGAGGCCAGCTTGCGTTCCAGTTCCCGCCGCGAGTGTTCCCGGCGGGTCAGCAGACCCAGCGCCCGCTGGACCGGGGTCTGCTCGGCCCGGACTCGCCGCCGTCGCGGCGACGTACCCGGTTCCTCATCCCTGCTCATCATTCCATCCGCCAAGCCGGGAGACCGGCACCCGTTCCGGACCGTTCTCCCTGCCGAATGACTCAGTCATCCTGGTCCGCGTCCTCGCCCTCGTTACGCGAGGCTTCGGCCGGCTGGAATTTCTCGCGCAGTTCGCCTTCCAGCTTGGCCGCGATCTGCGGGTTCTCGCGCAGGAAAGTCCGCGAGTTGTCCTTGCCCTGACCGATGCGCTCGCTGCCGTAGCTGTACCAGGCCCCGGCCTTCTCGACCAGCTTGGCCTCCACGCCCATGTCGATCAGCTCGCCTTCGCGGCTGATGCCTTCGCCGTAGAGAATCTCGGTGACGACCTGCTTGAATGGAGGCGCCAGCTTGTTCTTGACGACCTTGATCTTGGTCTGGTTGCCGATGATTTCATCGCCTTTCTTGATCGCGCCAATGCGGCGGATGTCCAGGCGCACGGAGGCATAGAACTTCAGGGCGTTGCCGCCGGTGGTCGTTTCCGGGCTCTGGCCCGGCATCATCACGCCGATCTTCATGCGCAGCTGGTTGATGAAGACCACCAGGGTGTTCGAACGCTTGATGTTGCCCGTCAGCTTGCGCAGGGCCTGGCTCATCAGGCGGGCCTGCAGGCCAGGCAGCTGGTCGCCCATCTCGCCTTCGATTTCCGCCTTCGGGGTCAGCGCGGCGACCGAGTCGATGACGACGATGTCGATGGAGCCCGAACGCACCAGCATGTCGGCGATTTCCAGCGCCTGCTCGCCGGTATCCGGCTGCGACACCAGCAGATCGTCCACGTTGACGCCCAGCTTGGCGGCGTAAATCGGGTCCAGTGCGTGCTCCGCGTCAATGAAGGCCGCCGTGCCGCCCTGCTTCTGGCACTCCGCGATGGCCTGCAGGGTCAGGGTGGTCTTGCCCGAGGATTCCGGCCCGTAGATTTCCACCACGCGACCCTTCGGCAGGCCGCCGATGCCGAGGGCGATGTCCAGCATCAGCGAGCCGGTCGGCACCACTTCCACGGGCTCGATCACGCGATCGCCCATGCGCATCACCGAGCCCTTGCCGAACTGGCGCTCGATCTGGGTCAGGGCCACGGAAAGGGCGCGCTTCTTGTTCTCGTCCATCATCGGTTCCTCAGAAGAATCAATCGTTGAATGCAAGGCTAGCGGGGGCTGATCGCACAGGCTGCGACTGTCCCGGGAAATCAGAAATTAAGGCCGGTGACTGCGGATGGACCATCAGGAAATCCGACACCATGGCGTCGGACAAACCCGCGCGAACGTGTGGGCGCGTCACCGGTTGGGCCTCACCAGGCCGCAGTACAGGCCTTCGATGGCGAAATCCTGGTCAGGTTGGACTTCAATCGGGGAATAATCCGGGTTGCGCGGCAGGAGCCGGATCCGGTCCTTGCCGACCTTCAGCAGCTTGACCGTGATCTCCTCGTCGATCCGGGCCACCACGATCTGCCCGGAACGCGCGTCGCGGGTGCGGTGTACCCCGATCAGGTCGCCATCGAAGATGCCTTCGTCCCGCATCGAATCGCCCTTGACCCGCAGCAGGTAATCCGGCGCCGGGGCGAAGAAAGCCCGATCCAGCAGGACGTAATCGTGATGGCCGGCATCGGCACCAATCGGCGCGCCGGCCGCCACCTGCCCGAGCACCGGTATGCGCAGTCCGTCCTCGTTGGCGGGCGGGAATCCCAGCTCGGGCTGGGCCTGCACCGGTGCCCTCAGCAACCGGATTCCCCGGGCGCGGCCCGGCAACCGCTCGATGGCGCCGGCTTGTTCCAGGGCCTCCAGGTGGTATTGCGCCGCACGTACGCCCTTGAATCCCAGCGCGCGGGCGATCTCGGTCTGTGAGGGCGGCACGCCCTCGGTTTCGATGCGCTCGGCAATCAGGGCGAGGATGGCTTGCTGGGTATCGGTCAGGTCCATGGTTAGTAGTATTACTACTAACAAACCCGCTTGGCAAGCCCAGGCTCCCGCGACGCGCTTTCCTCGCCGTGCGCCCCCGTCCCGCTGTCTCCGCCGGCCGGAGGGATGACGGCGCCCCGGCGGCTCAGCGCTTGCGCCCGCTCCGCCAGATCGACAGCACGATCCAGACCCCGGTCATGGCCGCGAACACGAAGCCCAGCACGCCCATCGCCATCAGCCAGCGGTTGGAGGTGCCGCCGCCCACGCTGTTCATCACGATGGACGAGCCGATGATCAACGCGGCGGTGACCACGCCGATGGTGAGCCGGTTGGCGGCGCTGTTGAGCTGGTCGCCAAAGGCCTTCAGCGAGGTGATGTCGAGTTGCCCGCGCAGGCGGCCCCGGCGCGCGGCCTGCAGCAGGCGGCGCAGATCGCGCGGCATGTCGCCGACCAGATCGAGGGCCCCGGACAGGCTGCGGCGGCCGCGCCGGGCGACCGCGCGTGGCGAGTAGCGCTCCAGGATCGCGCGTTCCAGGTAGGGACGCGCCTCGCTGGCCATGTCGAAGTCCGGATCCAGTTGCCGGCCCAGGCCTTCCAGGGTCAGGAACGCCTTGATCATCAGGGCCAGGTCCGGCGGCAGGCTCAGGCCGTGCCGGCGCAGCAGCGCGGCCACGTCGGTGAGCATGGCGCCCATGCGCAGCTGCTTCAGTGGCACGCCGCGATAGCGGTCGGTGAACACCCCGACATCGGCCTGCAGGCGGGTCTCGTCGACCGACGCGTCGCCTTCGGTCCAGTCCAGCAGGATGTCGGTGACGGCCTCGGGATCCTCGCCGACCAGCCCGTTGAGCAATCGCGCGACCTGGAAGCGTCGTTGTTCGGACACCCAGCCGACCATGCCGAAATCGATCAAGCCGATACGCCCGTCCCGCAGGTAGAAGATGTTGCCCGGATGCGGATCGGCATGGAACAACCCGTCCACCAGCACCATCTTCAGCACGATCGCCGCGCCGGTGCGGGCCAGCGCATGGCGATCCAGTCCGGCCGCGTCCACCGCCGCCAGATCGCAGCCGGGGATGCCGTCCACCCAGTCCTGCACACTCAGGCGCTCGCTGGTCCATTGCCAGTGCACCGCGGGGATCATCACCTCGGGATGATCCTGGAAATTGAGGGCGATGCGCTCGGCATTGCGGCATTCGCCGGCGAAATCCAGTTCCGCGCGCAACGACGCGGCGAATTGCTGGGCGATGCCGACGGGATGGTAACGACGCAGATCCGGCACCTGCGTCTGGATGATGTCGGCCAGTCGCGCCAGCAGGCGCAGGTCCGCCTCGACCACTTCGCGGATTCCGGGGCGGCGCACCTTGAGCACCACTGCGCGACCGTCCTCCAGCCAGGCGCGATGCGCCTGCGCCAGTGAAGCGGCGGCCAGCGGTTCCGGGTCCAAGCGGGCAAAGATGTTTTCCGGGAGGTCGCCGAGATCCTCGATCAGCTGCGGGCGGATCACCTCGTAAGGCACCGCCGGCACCGCGTTCTGCAGCCGGCTCAACTCCGCGATCCATTCCGGCGGCAGCAGGTCGATGCGGGTGGCCAGCACCTGGCCGAGTTTGACGAAGGTTGGTCCCAGCGTTTCCAGCGCGCGCCGCAGTCGTTCCGGCGGCTCCATCCGCAGCGCGTCTTCCGCATGCTGCCAGTGCAGGAGCCTGCCGGCCCGCTCCAGCGCTCCGGCCAGGCCGATGCGCCGGACCATGTCGCCAAAACCGTTGCGGATCAGGACCGAGGCGATTTCCTGCAACCGCCCCAGATCGCGCACCGCTCCCAGGGTCTCCCACATCAGCGTCGCCCTTTCCCGCCGGTCGGTCGCATCACAGCTTTTCCAGTCCGCTCAGCGCGGTCGCCACCGTCTGCCGCCTGACCGCGTCGCGGTCGCCGTCGAACAGGAACACTTCCGCGCGGGCATAGCCGCCGCGGCGCTTCCAGCCGATCCAGACCGTTCCGACCGGCTTGCCCTCACTGCCGCCGCCCGGGCCGGCGATGCCGGTCACCGCGACGGCCACGCTCGCACCGGAATTCACCAGCGCGCCGGACACCATGTCGATGACGGTCTCGCGGCTGACCGCGCCGTGGGTTTCCAGGGTCTGCGGACGCACCCCCAGCAGGGCCTGTTTCGCTTCGTAGCTGTAGGCCACCATGCCGCTGTCGAACCAGTCCGAGGAACCGGCGATGTCGGTCACCGTCTTGGCGATCCAGCCGCCGGTACAGCTTTCCGCGGTCACCAGGTGATCATGCTCGGCGCGCAGACGGGTACCGATCAGCTCGGCCTGCGCGCGCAGTTCGGCATCGGAGGGAATCGCAGCCACGGTCGACATCGGGTCAGCTCGGGGGAAGGAGTCCCCGTTTTAGCCCAATTCGGTCTTCCTGTCTGCCGCCATCGGCGTCATCCGCCCCCGAGGGGGCGGATGCATGCGTCATGCCGTCGGTGGTGCGGCGGCTCAGTACGTCACG
>NZ_JANJUE010000259.1 GCF_024710765.1 Pseudoxanthomonas sp. | reverse complement strand
AATCGGGGCGGAGCAGCGTTTATTCAACGGGCTCGGAAATACATTGCAGAGGATGCCCGGCCTGGTGGGCCGCGTCGAGCACCTGATCGACCTTGGTGGCGGCGATGTCGCGCGAATAGACGCCGCACACGCCTTTGCCGTCAAGGTGGATCTTGAGCATGATCTGGGTGGCCGTTTCGCGGTCTTTGCTGAAAAACTCCTGCAACACCACGATGACGAACTCCATCGGCGTGTAGTCGTCGTTGAGCATCAGCACCTGGTACATCTGCGGTGGCTTGGCCTTCTGGGCACGCCGCTCCAGCACGACCGAACCGCCGTCATCCGGCGCCGGCCGGTGCACGGCGGGCGCGGGGGGGGAAGAAGGTGGTTTTGTTGCCATGATTTTCATTCTAGCGACCCGCGGATGCGGCTGCATGCCCCTGGAAATTGACCACGGGTTCGGCAGTTTCAAACGGTCGCAAGCCAATCTTCATTCATACACCACTACGGCGTCGCCACCGGCCGCCTCGGCACGCCAGGCGGCCAGAGAGGCGTCGCTGGGGTAGGTGCGGTGCGCGTCGCCCAGTTGCAGCTCGGCGCTGGCAGCTTCCTGCCCATCCGTGCAGCGCACACCCAGGCGCACACGCAGGCCGTGCTGCAGCTCGCCGTGTTCCGAGGTTTCACGCCGGGCGGCAAACTCGCGCAGCAGCCTCGCCACTTCCGGGGGTTTGTCCCCCACCGCCACACGCAGGTATTTGCCAAACCGGCAGCGCGCAGTGGGCAGGTCCATGACCTGCTGCACGATGAAGCGCGCCTCGAAACCGTTGCGCCCGGGCTGCAGGCGCCCGCTGACGATGACCAGTTCATCGTCCTTGAGTTGCTCGCGGTGCGCCTGCATGACGGCGTCCGTGGCCGAGGCCTCCACGCGTGCCGAGGTGTCGTCGATCACGAAAATGCCCTGCCTGCCGCGCATGCCGTTGACCACGCGAAAGTCGCTCATGATGCCGGCGATGGTCTGCGTCTCGCGCGTGTCCACCAGGTCGGCCAAACGCGTGCGCACGAAGCGGCCCACCTCGCGGGCGGACTCGTCGAACAGGTGGCCCGAGAGGAAGAAGCCCAGCGCCGTCTTCTCGTGCGTCAGGCGTTCGCGCACACCCCAGGGTGGCACGTCCACCAGATCGGGCTCCTGCGTGCTGGAGCCGTGGGTATCGTCGCCCATCATGTCGAACAGGCCCCCCTGGTTGACATTGGCCAGTGTTGCGGTCGCGAAGTCGAATGCGCGGTCGAGTGATGCCGAAAGCGCCGCGCGGTGCTGGTTGAGCGCATCGAAGGCCCCGGCCTTGATGAGCGCGTCCACGGTGCGCTTGTTGATCTTGCTGCGATCCACGCGCACGCAGAAGTCGAACAGGCTGGTGAACGGCCCCCGGGTGCCGCCCTGGGGCCCTTCGCCCCGGCCCTCGCGCGCGGCGACGATGGCCTCGATGGCCTGTTGACCCGTGCCCTTGACGGC
>NZ_JANJUE010000251.1 GCF_024710765.1 Pseudoxanthomonas sp. | reverse complement strand
CCTTGCGCGGTGGCCGCAGGCCAGGGCCGTGCGCTGCATGGGCTGCGCGTAGCGCGAAGCGCAATGGACAACTGACATGACTGATACCCAACCTTTGTACGACCTTGCCCCGCTTCTGCGCCTGATGCTGCTGGGCACCGTGATCGCCCTGGGCCCGCTGACGTGGGTCTGGTGGCGCAGCCGGGGCGCCACCCAGGGGCGGCGCCTGCAGGCACTGACCGTGCTCACGCTGTTTCTGACTTTCGATCTGGTGATGTTCGGCGCCTTCACGCGCCTCACCGATTCCGGGCTGGGCTGCCCTGACTGGCCCGGGTGCTATGGCAACGCCAGCCCGCTGGGCGCGCGGACCGAAATCTCGGCGGCGCAGGAGGCCATGCCCACCGGGCCGGTGACCCATGGCAAGGCGTGGGTCGAGATGATCCACCGCTATCTGGCCACCGGCGTCGGGGTTCTGATCATCGTTCTCACCGTGGCCGCCTGGCGCGAGCGCCGCCTGCGCGCACGCGATGCCGCCCACGCCCGGCAATCGGCCGAGCCGATCAGCCCCTGGTGGCCCACGGTCACCCTGGTATGGGTGTGCCTGCAGGGGGCCTTTGGCGCCTGGACGGTCACGATGAAGCTCTTCCCGGCCATCGTCACGCTGCACCTGATCGGTGGCCTGGTGCTGCTGGCGCTGTTGTGCGTGCAGGCCGTGCGCTACGCGCGGGCCACCTCGGGTGCCGTGCCGGTGCCAGTGGCCCCGGGCCTGCGCACCCTGCTGGTGCTGGCCATGGTGCTGGTATCGGTACAGGTGGTTCTGGGAGGCTGGGTCAGCACCAATTACGCCGTGCTGGCCTGCACCACCTTCCCAACCTGCCAGGGAAGCTGGTGGCCTGCGATGGATTTTGCCCAGGGCTTCCAGATCTGGCGTCCGCTGGGGGTGCTCAAGGATGGCAGCCACATCGATTTTGCGGCACTCACTGCCATTCATTATGTGCACCGCCTTTTTGCCTACGCGGTGCTGCTGGTGCTTTTACTGCTGGCCTGGCGTCTGCGCGGCGGGGCCGCTGCCCTGCGTGCCGCAGCACCGGCGCATGCGCGGCAACTGAGCGTGCAAGCCCGCTGGCTGCTGGGCTTGTCGGCACTGCAACTGGCCACCGGCCTGAGCAACGTCATTCTGGACTGGCCGCTGGTCGCTGCCGTGCTGCACACCGGGGGCGCTGCCGCGCTGGTGGTGGTGCTGACCTGGGCCCTGAGCGCCAGCGTGGCGCAAGGCCAGGGCGCGGGCGCGGCGGCGCGCGCCTCGGCGGGCGCATCCCGGGTGGGCGCATGAGCGTGGCAGTCACCACGTCCCTGCCGTCGCGCCTGGCGCAGTACTACGCGCTGACCAAGCCGCGCGTGGTGCAGCTCATCGTGTTCTGCGCCCT
>NZ_JANJUE010000239.1 GCF_024710765.1 Pseudoxanthomonas sp. | reverse complement strand
CCCGCAATAGACCGCATCCCGGCAATCCCGGAATGCGTGACCACCTCAGCCGCCGGACAGCAGCCGGCGCGCCAGGCGCTCACTGCCGGTCAGTTCGGCCAGATGATGCAGCTGGTTGTTCTCGTAGGCCTGGTTGAAGGTCGCCACGTCCAGGGCCAGTACCTTGCGGAATGCCTTGACCGCGGCTTCGCCGGTGGTCGACGCGATCCGCTCGCCGTGGTTGGCGATCACGTCCATCATCGCCAGCGGATAGCGGATGGGCAGGCCGATGCGGACGTGGACGTTGCCGATGGAAAGGCGCTTGAGCGCGTACGCATCGTCGTAGTTGCCGCAGAACAATTCGGTGAACCAGTTGGCCAGGGTGTTGCCGAGCCGTTCCTTGTCGTCGATGAATTCCCGGGTGGGCTCGTGGGCCAGCAGGCGCTCGTAGAACTCGGCGACCAGTTGTGGCGCGGCTTCCTTCGCCGCCGGTTGCAGGCCCTTGAGCAGTGCACATTCGTCAGCGGTGAGATTCAGGATTCCGCGCAGCTCGCGCATGATTTCCGCGTCTTTCACGTTCCAGCTCTTGCGATCGTCGTACATGGGATTAGCCTCGGCTCAGAGAATGTCGGTCAGTCGGGTAATGACGTCGGCGACTTCCAGTTCGATCAGGCCGATTGCCATGTCCGCAGGAACCACCAGCGCCAGGCAGGCCTTGCCACCGATCATGTAGATGAAGACGCGGCCTTCACCGGCCAGCAGCTTGATGCCGCGCAAGGTGCCGGTGGACAAGGTATCGGTGATGCGACGGCCCACGCCCAGCGCGGTGGCGGCCATCGCCGCGACGCGCGCCGAGTCGATGCCGGGATCGGTGATCGACTGGCTGACGGGCATGCCATCCAGAGTGCACAGGAAGCTGCCCTTGATGCCCGGAAGGGCTCGGGTCAGGTTGTCCAGTTGGGTTTGTAGCTGTTCTTGTTTGCTCATGGCGGATCCTGGTTGGGTACGGCGTAAGAAAAAGGGAGCGCGCCGGTCGCTCAGAGGCGTTGCAGCAGGTGGTGTATGGCATCCCGCGTGCTGGCCGAATCCCGCGGATTGACCGTGACCACCTGTTGTTCGGGCAGACCGAAATAGGCGGCGACGTCGGGGACGTTCCAGCCGTTGCTGGAAAGATCGGTGCGGGTGAGACCGATGATGAATTCGACCGGATGGCGGCTGACCACGGATTCGAGGATCCGGCGCGCCTGCGGAAATTCATTGGGCGCATCGCACGGGACCAGCATGATCAGGCCCAGCGCGCCCTCGCTGAGGATGTCCCACATGTAGTCGAAGCGGGTCTGGCCGGGAGTGCCGAACAGGTGCAGCACGTGCTCGCCCAGATCGATCTGGCCGAAGTCCAGGGCGACCGTGGTATGGGTCTTGCCGATCTGCTCGGTGCTGAGCTCCTCGGTACTGACCACCTCGGTCTGCGAAATCGAACGGATGAATGTGGTCTTGCCGGCACCGACGGGGCCGGACACAACGAACTTGATTGGGGTCATCGGGAAAAGAAGCTGGCGATGCGCTGGCCCAGGGAGCGGCGCTGCTGGCGTTGGTCGGCGTCGAGCCGGTCGACGTGAGCCTGCATTGGCCAGACTTTCTTGACCTCGCGCAGGCGTTGCAGGTTGTGGCGGGCCTGATCCACCGGGACGCCCAGCGCATCGGCCAGCCGTTCGGCGCTGGCTCCGGTTGCCAGCAGGGATTCGGCGGCGCCGAGGAATTCGTCGAGATCCGCGGGCAGCGACACCTGGCGCGCCTTGATCAGCAGGAACACGGTCTTCGGATGCGGCAGATCGCGTTCGTCCAGGCTGTCTCCCGCACGCGTACCGAGGACTTCGCCCAGGCGCAGGAACGAGTGATGCGGCGACTCGACCTCGCCGGCCTCGAACCGGAATACGCCGCGATCCTGCCCGAACAGGCGCAGCAGCAGCTGCGCCTCGGTACGCGAGTCCACCGGACGTTCCACCGACATCCGGGTGACGTTGGATTCCGCGACCTGCAGGCGCAGGACCTGCCCATCCCGTTGATCGACGGTCAGGACGCCACGTTTGTCGCCAATCACATTCAGGATGTCACGCAGCGAAAAATCGCTCAGGTTTCCATAGATGGCCACGGGGAGAACTCTCGGTTACCGCACGAAGGGGCCCGCGGCGCAGCTCGGCCTTGGGCGTCCACAGGAACAGGGAGGCCGTCCCTGACACTCGGCCGGCTGCCTGGCGGGCGGCCGGAAATGGGAAACGAGAATAGGCGGCGAGGCCTGGCCGGAATATCGGAGGATTCCTAAAAATGCGGCGGTGCGGGCTGCGGCGTGCGGATGCACACGGCGCCCGGCGCTGCCGACGAGACGGGGGGCGACAAAAAAAAAGCCGGCCCCTCGGGGCCGGCGTCGGATTGGCCGGAATGCGTCCGGCCGGCGCGGAGGGAGCGCGCTTATCGGGTGATGTCCACGTCCTTGGTCTCGCGCAGGAACAGCGCGCCGATGATCAAGGTCATCACCGCCACGCCGATCGGATACCACAGGCCGTAGTACATGTTGCCGGTGCCGGCGACCAGGGCGAACGAGATGGCCGGCAGGAAGCCGCCGAACCAGCCGTTGCCGATGTGGTAGGGCAGCGACATCGAGGTGTAGCGGATGCGGGTGGGGAACAGTTCCACCAGGTAGGCGGCGATCGGGCCGTAGACCATGGTCACGTAAATCACCAGCACCCACAGCAGGAACAGCGTCATCGGGATGTTGATGCGTGCTGGATCCGCCTTCTCGGGATAGCCGGCGGAGGTCAACGCGCCCTTCAGCGCGGCGCCCAGTTCGGTACCCTTGGCCTTGGCGTCGTCCTTGGACAGCCCGGCGGCTTCGTAGGATTCGACGCGGTTGCCGCCGACCTCGACATGCGCCAGCGAGCCGGGCGCGGCCGACTGCACGGTGTAGGGCACGCCGGCCTTGGTCAGGGCGGCGGTCGCGACGTCGCAGGAGCTGGTGAACTTGCGCACGCCGGCCGGATCGAACTGGAAGCTGCAGGTCGCCGGATCGGCCACCACCACCGCCGGCGAGTTCGTGCGGGCTTCTTCCACGCCGGGATTGGCGAAGTGGGTCAGGCCCTTGAAGATCGGGAAGTAGGTCAGCGCGGCCAGCAGGCAGCCGGCCAGGATGATCTTCTTGCGGCCGATGCGATCGGACAGCCAGCCGAAGAACACGAAGAACGGCGTGGCCAGCGCCAGCGCGCCGGCGATCAGCAGGTTGGCGGTGGTGCCGTCGACCTTGAGCGCCTGGGTCAGGAAGAACAGCGAGTAGAACTGGCCGCCGTACCAGACCACGGCCTGGCCAGCGGTGGCGCCCAGCAGGACCAGCAGCATCAGCTTGAAATTGCCGCCCTTCAGGCTGTCGCGGAACGGCTGCTTGGAACCCTTGCCTTCGGACTTCATCTGCTGGAACAGCGGCGACTCGCTCAGTTGCATGCGGATCCACACCGACACGCCCAGCAGCACGATCGAGACCAGGAACGGAATGCGCCAACCCCAGGCCTCGAACTCCTCGGTGCCCAGCGACAGGCGGCAGCCCAGGATCACCAGCAGCGACAGGAACAGGCCGAGCGTGGCGGTGGTCTGGATGAAGCTGGTGTACAGGCCGCGCTTGCCGTTGGGGGCATGTTCGGCCACGTAGGTCGCCGCGCCACCGTACTCGCCACCCAAGGCCAGGCCCTGCAGCAGGCGCAGGACGATCAGGATGATGGGCGCGGCCACGCCGATGCTGGCGTAGTTGGGCAGGACACCGACGATGAATGTCGACAGGCCCATGATCACGATGGTGACCAGGAAGGTGTACTTGCGGCCGATCCGGTCACCCAGGCTGCCGAAGAACGCCGCGCCGAACGGGCGCACCGCGAAACCGGCGGCGAAGGCCAGCAGCGCGAAGATGAAGCCGGTGGTCTCGTTGACGCCGCTGAAGAACTGCTTGGCGATGATCGCGGCCAGCGATCCGTACAGATAGAAGTCGTACCACTCGAAGACGGTACCCAGGCTGGATGCGAAGATGACTTTCTTGTGGCCGCCGGTGAGTTCACCGGACGGCGAGTGCTTGAGCGTGGTCGCGTTCATTCCTCTCCCCTCAGAACGAGTATTTGACGTGGGTGTGCAGGCGCTTCAGATCGCCCTCGCGGTCATCCTCGAGCGAGCGCTGGCCGAAGATGAGTTCCGCGCCGATGTCCAGCTTCGGGAACGGCGAATAGATGACGTTGGCGTGCATCGACTGGGTGCGTTCGGTGACGCCCCATCCAGTGAGCGAGACGTCGTTGTCGAAGTGCGAGGCCGAGTACATCAGGTTGGTGCGGACCTTCGGACTGAACACGTGGCGCCAGGCCACGAAGCCGCCGTATCCGTCCAGCGCGCTGATGTCGCCGTCGGCTTCGGTGACCACGTCGCTGCCGACGCCGAAGGCCAGGTAGCGGCCGATGCCCTGGCCGGCGTTGACCGCATAGCGGATGTCGTCGTTCTTGCCCAGGTTGAACTTGCCGGAAACGCTGAGCGCGGCGCCGGTGTCGGTTTCGTCGGCGACCTTGAACTGGCGCAGCAGCGCGGCCACGGTGAAGTGGCCCCAGTCGCCCTTGGTCAGCCAGCGGGCGGTGAAGTCGGGCGCGGCGTTGTCTCCGCTGTTGAAGCGCGCGCCGGCCAGGTACGGCGTGACCGTGGTCTGCGGGTTCTCGATCGAGAACGACCACGGACCCTTGGTGTAGCGCAGCTGGGCCTGGCGGACGAAGATGGTGCCGTCGGTGGGACCGACGAAGTCGACCGCGTCCGGCAGCGCGCCGGCGTCCATGAAGTTGGACCAGGTCTGGCCGGCCAGCCAGTTGTTCCAGGTGACATAGGCGTGGCGCAGGGTCACCGCGTAGGTGTTGGTCGCGGTCTCGTTGCCGGCCAGCGCATTGCTGCCGCCGCCGAAGAAGTCGGCTTCGATGTAGCCCTTGAACTTGTCGCCGTTGTCGGTGACGTGATCGGCGCTGAGCCAGAAGCGCGAGAACTGGGCGTGGAAATCGGCATAGGGGTCGCCGCCGTCGGCGTTCGCACCCGCGACCGGGATCGTGCTGGGCACGTAGAACAGGCGGCCGGACGAACCGTCGGCGATGCGGCCGTCGCTGGTGTCGGTCACCATCGCATCCATCTTGATGAAGCCGCCGTAGGAGAAGGCGGTGCCCGGGTTGGCCGCGGTCATGATGGTGGTGCCCTGGATCGGCTGCTTGCCGGCCGGCAGGGCGGGCTTGGCCGCCTGCGCGGCCTGGACCTGGGTGACCTGTTCCTGGGTGCTGCTGATCTGGGTCTGCTGTTGCTGCTGCGCCGACAGCAGCAGTTGCACCTGCCGCTCCAGTTCGGCCACGCGGGCCTCCAGCGCCTTTTCCTTCGCCGTCTGCGCGAAGGCCAGGCCCGGCGCGATGCAGGCGACGAACAACGCGGTGGCCAGCGGCCGCCGTGCCATCGTTGCGAAACGTGTGGTCATAACCCCTCCCGGTTTGGACGCATGCCGTGGTCGGCACGTGCCGGGCAGACTTGCGCCGATGGCTCCGCCGCGCCTATTCGCCATTGGTCGAATGGCTCCGGGAACCGGAGAAAACGCCTTGAAAAAAGCCTCGGCGCCCGATCCCGCGCAGTGGTATCCGGCTGGAATTACGACCAAGGTCTAACAGGGTTGCTGCGATGCCGCATGGCCGGATGCGGCAAACTCGGTGCATCGCCCGTCCCGCGGAGCGTTGCCGGCGCTCGCGGTGTGATGGGCATTCTTGTCAGAATCGCATCCTCAGACTTTCGTTCCGCTGTCCCCGGGAGGGCCCCCATGAGCGACATCTACCCCGTCAAGCCAGAATTCGCCGCCAAGGCACGCATCGACCATGCCGCCTACCAGCGCGACTACCAGGCCTCCATCGATGATCCGGACCGGTTCTGGGCCAAGGTCGCCGAGCGGCTGGACTGGTTCAGGAAGCCGACCCGGATCAAGGACGTCAATTTCCAGCTGGACGATTTCCACATCCGCTGGTTCGAGGACGGCGAACTCAATGCCAGCGTCAACTGCCTGGACCGCCAGCTGGCCACCCGTGGCGACAAGACCGCGTTGCTGTTCGAAGCGGACAGTCCGGATCAGCCGACCCGCCGCGTCACCTACCGCGAACTGTACGAACGCACCTGCAAGCTGGCCAATGCCCTGCGCAACCTGGGCGTGAAGAAGGGTGACCGGGTCACCATCTACCTGCCGATGATCCCGGACGCGGCGGTGGCGATGCTCGCCTGCGCGCGCATCGGCGCGATCCATTCGGTGGTGTTCGGCGGTTTCGCCCCCAATTCGATCGCCGACCGCGTCGCCGACTGCGGCAGCAAGCTGATCATCACCGCCGACGAGGGCCTGCGCGGGGGCAAGAAGGTGCCGCTGAAGGCGAATGTCGACGCGGCGCTGAAGCTGCCGGGCACCAATTCGGTCGAAACGGTGCTGGTGGTGCGCCACACCGGCGGCGCGGTGGACATGCAGATGCCGCGGGACCGCTGGTTCGACGCGGTGGTCGACGATCAGCCGGCCGAGTGCGAGCCCGAGCGCATGAACGCCGAGGACCCGCTGTTCATCCTCTACACCTCCGGTTCCACCGGCAAGCCCAAGGGCGTGCTGCACACCACCGGCGGCTACCTGCTGTACGCGGCCTACACGCATGAGGCCGTGTTCGACCTGCGCGAGGACGACATCTACTGGTGCACCGCCGACGTGGGCTGGGTGACCGGCCACAGCTACATCGTCTACGGACCACTGGCCAACGGCGCGACCTCGGTGATGTTCGAGGGCGTGCCGAACTATCCGAGCGTGTCGCGCTTCTGGGAAGTCATCGACAAGTACCAGGTCACCATCTTCTACACCGCGCCCACCGCCATCCGCGCGCTGATGCGCGAAGGCGAGGCACCGGTGAAGAAGACCGCCCGCACCTCGCTGCGCCTGCTCGGCAGCGTCGGCGAGCCGATCAATCCGGAAGCCTGGCGCTGGTACTACGACGTGGTCGGCGATGGCCGCTGCCCGATCGTGGACACCTGGTGGCAGACCGAGACCGGCGGGATCATGATCAGCCCGCTGGCCGGCGCCATCGACCAGAAGCCGGGCTCGGCCACGCTGCCGTTCTTCGGCGTGCGGCCGGCGCTGGTGGATGCCAACGGTGAAATCCTGGAAGGTGCCACCGAGGGCAACCTGGTCCTGCTGGATTCCTGGCCGGGCCAGATGCGCACGGTCTATGGCGATCACCAGCGCTTCATCGACACCTATTTCCGCACGTATCCGGGCACCTACTTCACCGGCGACGGCTGCCGCCGCGACACCGACGGTTATTACTGGATCACCGGCCGCGTCGACGACGTCATCAACGTCAGCGGCCACCGCATCGGCACCGCCGAGGTGGAAAGCGCGCTGGTGCTGCATCCCAAGGTCGCCGAAGCGGCGGTGGTGGGATTCCCGCACGACATCAAGGGCCAGGGGATCTACGCCTACGTGACCCTCAAGGCCGGCGAGGTTCCCAGCGACGATCTGCAGAAGGAACTGGTGCTGTGGGTGCGCAAGGAAATCGGCCCCATCGCCGCGCCGGATCACCTGCAGTGGGCGCCGGGCCTGCCGAAGACCCGCTCGGGCAAGATCATGCGCCGCATCCTGCGCAAGATCGCCGAGAACGCGCCGGACCAATTGGGCGATACCTCGACCCTGGCGGATCCGGGCGTGGTCGATTCGCTGGTCGCGGAGCGGAAGGTGAAGTGAGCATGGCGGGGACGAGCAAATCCCCCCCGGCCCCCCTTTTTCAAAGGGGGGAGCACGCTGGGTTGTTCCGGATGGTATTGCTCGCCGACGTGCCGGTGCTGTCCGCCGAAAAGGAAGAACGGCCATCCAACCCGGATATGGCCGACGCATGCAAATCCCCCCGAGCTCCCCTTTTTAAAAGGGGGGAGCACGCTGGGTTGTTCCGGATGGCAGAGCGCGAGACCGTCCCGTAGCTTAACTCAGTTACGTAAGAAGTGTAAAGCGGATGGCATCTTCGCGATAAATGCAGATCCCCCGCAGCCCCCCTGT
>NZ_JANJUE010000233.1 GCF_024710765.1 Pseudoxanthomonas sp. | reverse complement strand
CATCGGGTCGACGTCCTGGCAGGCAGCGAAGTTTCCGGTTGCTTTCATCGGTCAGGTAACCCTTAGCGGTCGATTTCGCCGAAGACGATGTCGTAGGTACCGATCATCGCCACGACGTCGGGCAGCATGTGGCCGCGCACGATCGCGTCCATGGACGAGAGGTGGGCGAAGCCGGGGGCGCGCAGCTTCAGGCGGAAGGGCTTGTTGGCGCCGTCGGAGACGATGTACGCGCCGAACTCGCCCTTGGGCGCCTCGACCGCGGCATAGGCCTCGCCGGCGGGCACGCTGTAGCCCTCGGTGAAGAGCTTGAAGTGGTGGATCAGCGCTTCCATGTCGTCCTTCATTTCCGCGCGCGAAGGCGGCGCGACCTTGAAGTTCTTGACCATCACCGGGCCCGGGTTGGCGCGCAGCCACTGCACGCACTGGGCGATGATGCGGTTGGACTGGCGCATTTCCTCGACGCGGACCAGGTAGCGGTCGTAGCAGTCGCCCTGCACGCCCAGCGGAATATCGAAATCCACCACGTCGTACTTGGCGTACGGCTGCTTCTTGCGCAGATCCCAGGCGATGCCCGAGCCGCGCAGCATCACCCCGGTCATGCCCCAGGCGCGCGCCTGTTCCGGAGAAATCACGCCGATACCGACGGTGCGCTGCTTCCAGATGCGGTTGTCGGTGAGCAGGGTCTCGTATTCGTCGACGCGCTTGGGGAACTCGCGGGTGAAATCTTCCAGGAAGTCCAGCATGGATCCGTCGCGGGCATTGTTCAGGCGCTTCAGCGCCTGGCCCTTGCGCCACGGCGATTCCTTGTACTTCGGCATCCGGTCCGGCAGGTCGCGGTAGACGCCGCCCGGGCGGTAGTAGGTCGCGTGCATGCGCGCGCCGCTGACCGCCTCGTAGCAGTCCATCAGCTCCTCGCGCTCGCGGAAGGCGTACAGCATCACCGCCATCGCGCCGAGATCGAGCGCGTTGGATCCGATCCACATCAGGTGGTTCAGGATGCGGGTGATCTCGTCGAACATCGTGCGGATGTACTGCGCGAGCTCCGGAGCCTCGATACCCATCAGTCTCTCGATCGAGCTCACGTAGGCGTGCTCGTTGCACATCATCGACACGTAGTCCAGGCGATCCATGTAGCCGATCGACTGGTTGAACGGCTTGGATTCGGCCAGCTTCTCGGTGCCACGATGCAGCAGGCCGACGTGCGGGTCGGCGCGCATGATGGTCTCGCCGTCCATTTCCAGGATCAGGCGGAGAACGCCGTGCGCGGCCGGATGCTGCGGGCCGAAGTTCATCGTGTAGTTGCGGATTTCCTGCTTGGACTCTTCAGGATTGCTCGCAAACGCCATGGGGGACTGTTGCGTACTCATCACTTGCTGCCCTCGCCCGCGGCTTCGCCGGCCGCGGTCTGGTAGCGCGCGTCATCGCGAATCACGCGCGGCACGCCGACGCGCGGCTCGACCGAGGTCACCGGCTCGTAGACTACGCGCTTCTTCTCTTCGTCGTAGCGGACTTCGACGTTGCCGATCAGCGGGAAATCCTTGCGGAACGGATGGCCGACGAAACCGTAGTCGGTCAGGATCCGGCGCAGGTCCGGGTGGCCTTCGAACACGATGCCGTACAGGTCGAACGCCTCGCGTTCGAACCAGTTGGCGCCCGGCCACAGGTCGGTGACCGAGGCCACCACCGGCAGATCATCGTTCGGCGCGAAGCAGCGCACGCGCAGGCGCTGGTTGTGCTGGTACGACAGCAGGTGCAGGACGACCGCGAAGCGGCGCTCGGGACCGGCGCCGCGCGGACGCTGTTCCCAGTCGAAACGGCCCGGGCCAAAGCCCTCGACACCGCGGCTGAAGCCTCCGGACGAGACGTCCGAGGTATCCCACTCGGCGCTGCCGTAGCCCAGGTAGTCGACGCCGCAGACGTCGACGGCCTGTTCGAATCCGAACTCGTCGCGCAGGGCGCGGCAGACCTCATGCCAGGACGCGGCAGGCACCTCGAGGGTGACCTCCTCGCGGATTCCGACAACCGTGATCACCGCATCGGCGAAGCGCGCGCGCAACCGGTCGGTGAAATTTGCAGCTTGCTCGGCCATGGGGCGTAGCGTGCTCTCGGAAAGGAAAACGGGTGGAACGGGAAGCAGGCCGGCGCGCTCAGCGCGCGATGGTCTGCGTGCGCCAGATCTTCTTCTGCAACTGCAGGATGCCGTAGACCAGCGCTTCGGCGGTCGGCGGGCAACCCGGCACGTACACGTCGACGGGCACGATGCGGTCGCAGCCGCGCACCACCGAATACGAGTAGTGGTAATAGCCGCCACCGTTGGCGCAGCTGCCCATCGAGATCACCCACTTGGGGTCGGGCATCTGGTCGTAGACCTTGCGCAGCGCGGGGGCCATCTTGTTGACCAGCGTGCCGGCCACGATCATCACGTCGGACTGGCGCGGCGACGGGCGGAACACCACGCCGTAGCGATCCAGGTCCAGGCGCGAGGCGCCGGCGTGCATCATCTCGACCGCGCAGCAGGCCAGGCCGAAGGTCATCGGCCACATCGAGCCGGTACGCGCCCAGTTCATCAGCGCGTCGACGCTGGTGGTCACGTAGCCCTTCTCCAGCAGCGGGTTGTCGCCTTCCGGCCGCAGGATGTCGTCCACCCGCCCTTCCGGGATCGGGTTGGTCATCAGGCGATCGAGGGTCTGGATCACTCCCATTCGAGCGCTCCCTTCTTCCAAACGTAAATGAAGCCGAGGAACAGCATGCCGACGAACAGGCCCATGGTGACCAGTGCGCGGGGGCCGAGCTCCTGGAAGACCAGGGTCCACGGAACGATAAAGATGATTTCCAGGTCGAAGACGATGAACTGGATGGCAATCAGGTAATAGCGCACGTCGAACTTCATGCGCGCGTCTTCGAAGGCCTCGAAGCCGCATTCGTACGGCGACAGCTTCTGCGCGTCGGGGCGCCGTGGGCCGAGGAAGCGTCCCGCCAGGATCAGCGCGATGCCGATGCCGGTGGCGACGATCAGGAACAACAGGGTCGGCAGATAGTTGGCCAGCACTCGCGTTTCTCTTCTTGTCCTACCTGCCCCGCGTCCGGCCTTCACGCCGTGTGGGCGTGTCGCCTTGGTGGGGCACTGCATTCCGCTGTGGGACCGCGTGGTACGCGCGGTTTGCGCGGGTGCGCAAGGAGCTGCGGCGAGGCGACTCAAGCCTGGCCGCGGCATCCACCGTGTCCCGCCGCAGGCGGCGGTGACCAACCCGATCCAGGCCCTTCCGCAGCTCGTACCTGGCCTGGAATGGATCGGCGGAATTGTACCGGTTAGTGAACTGACTAGTAAACGTTTACGAAGCTGTATGCGGCGCTTTTCACGGGCAAAAGAAAAGCCCGCTTGCGCGGGCTTCGCTTTCCGACTCCACGACCGGCCGGCATGCGCCGGTCCCGTCGCTTCGATTGGTGCCCAAGAGGGGACTCGAACCCCTACAGCTTTCGCCGCTACCACCTCAAGGTAGTGCGTCTACCAATTCCGCCACCTGGGCTTTGAAACTCTGCAACCGGTCAGCGGTTGCGGGCCGGTATTGTATCCCGGTTCAACCGCCCTGTGCCGGGGCCTGCACCGGCGGCTGGGCCGTGCCGGGCTGGCTGGTGGCGTCCGTCGGCGCCTGCGCCGGTGCGCTCGGCACCGTGGTCGGAGCGGGCTGCGCGGCCGGGGCCGAGGGGACGGTGGTCGGCTGCGCGGGCAGTTCGCCCGCGGCCGGCGTCGCGGCGGAGGGGCCCTGCTGCTGGGTCATCACGCCCAGGTTCTGCTGGGTCGTCGGGCGGGCGCTGTGCGAAGCGTGCCACGCCATGAACAGGGTGATGCCGAAGAACGCGATGGCCAGCCACTTGGTGCTCTTGGACAGGAAGTTGGACGCGCCGCGCGCGCCGAACACCGTGCCGGAAGCGCCGGCGCCGAAGCCGGAACCAGCCTGCGCGCCCGAGCCACGCTGCATCAGCACCAGCGCGATGATCGCGATGGCGATCAGCACGTAGACCACATTGAGGATCAGCATCATTTCGAATTCGTCCCGAAACCAGTATTGATGGGCCCGGCAGGAACCGGACCCGCGGGCGTCAGCCCCGCTCCGCCGCCGCTTTCGCGATGGCGAGGAAATCGCGCGCCACCAGCGACGCGCCACCCACCAGCCCTCCATCGACATCGGGCTGCGCGAACAGTTCCACGGCGTTGTCGGGCTTGACGCTGCCCCCGTACAGGATGGGCAGCGAATCGGCGATTCTAGCATCGCGTCCGGCCACTTCGCCACGGATGAATGCGTGAACGGCCTGGGCCTGGCCCGGGGTCGCGTTGCGGCCGGTGCCGATGGCCCAGACCGGTTCATAGGCCACGATGGCCTTGGCGAACGCGTCCACGCCTGCCGCGTCCAGCACCGCGCGCAGCTGGGCGCCGACGATCGCCTCGGTCTGCCCGGCGTCCCGCTGGGCCAGGCTTTCGCCCAGGCACAGCACCGGCACCAGGCCGGCGTTGCGGGCGGCGATGAACTTGCGCGCGACCAGTTCGTTGTCCTCGTGGTGGTACTGGCGGCGCTCGGAATGGCCCACCAGGCCGTGGGTGGCGCCGACGTCGACCAGCATCGAGGCGGACACCTCGCCGGTATACGCGCCCTTCTCGTTGCTGCTCACGTCCTGCGAGCCCAGCGCGAAGCCTTGCGGCGCATAGTCCTCGACCAGTTCGCCCAGGTAGGGCAGCGGCGGCAGGATTAGCACGTCCACCCCGGACAGCGGCAGGCCCGCGGCAATCTCGTCCATCAGGGCATAGGCGAACTGGCGGTCGCCGTGGAGCTTCCAGTTTCCGGCCACGATCTTGCGGCGCATAAGACCAATTCCTGTCCAGTGGGCGCGCAAGGATAGCCGATGTGGGATTTCCGGCAAGCGCGACCGCACGCATTACCATGCGGCGGAACCCCGGTTTTTTCGTCGACAGGAGTCCGCGCATGTCCTCCACGCCTTCCGGCTACGCCCTGATCACCGGCGCCTCCAGCGGCATCGGCGCGGAAATCGCGCGCGAGTACGCGCGCCGCGGCGTGCCACTGATCCTGACCGCGCGGCGGCGGGAACGGCTGGAGGCGCTGGCGGCGGAATTGCACCCGCGGGTGCCGGTGGAGGTGATTGCGGCCGATCTCGCGGCCGCCGACGGCGTCGCCGGATTGTGCGACGCGATCCAGGCACGCGGGCTGGCGGTGCGCGTACTGGTCAACAATGCGGGTTATGGCGTGCCCGGACACTACCAGAACCGCGAATGGGTGGAGCACGCCGCGTTCCTGCAGGTGATGATCGGTGCGGTATGCGAATTGACCTGGCGGTTGCTGCCTTCGCTGCGCGGCTTTCCGGACGGGCGCATCCTCAATGTGGCGTCGCTGGCCGGATTGATGCCGGGCGCCAATGGCCAGACGCTCTACGCGGCGGTGAAGGCCTTCCTGATCAAGTTCAGCGAATCGCTGGCCCAGGAAAACGCCGATCGCGGGATGAAGGTCTGCGCGCTCTGCCCCGGTTTCACCTGGTCGGAATTCCACGACGTCACCGGCACCCGCGCGATGATGGATCGGCTGCCGAAAAAGCTGTGGCTGCAGGCGGACGCGGTGGCGCGCGCGGGCATCGACGGGCTGGAGCGCGGGCGCGTCATCGTGGTCCCCGGCTGGCGCTACCGCCTGCTTCACGGGGTGACCCGGCATCTGTCCGATCATGCGCGGTTCCGGCTGATGAGCCGGAATTCATCGCGCATACGCAAGGCGGATTGAGCGGCTGGAAAGCGCTTCCTCCGCCGCATCCCCCGCACATGGAAACGCGCGGGGCGAGAAGAGGCCCGACTACGCCCGTTCCGCATGGTGGCGGCGTCGCCGGCACGGGCCGGTTCCCCGCCGTCAGCGGATATCCCCGGCGACGCCTTGATGCGGCTTACTTCAGCTTGATCTCGCGCAGGCGCTCTTCCAGGTAGCCCTGGGCGGTGATCGCCTCGGGATAGCGCTTGGGATTGTCGGCGCTGATCGTCGAAGGCAGCACGTCGATCAGGAAATCCGGATTCGGATGCAGGAAGAACGGCACCGA
>NZ_JANJUE010000425.1 GCF_024710765.1 Pseudoxanthomonas sp. | reverse complement strand
CCGGCTGGGTGGGCGCGGGCCTGCTCGACCCGGTGGTGCGCAACGCCAGCATCATCAACGGCTGGACGCTCAAAGGCGGGTTTTCACAGCAGAACGCGTATCCCGATCCCAGATAGACCCCCGCTCCTTCTTTGGAGAAGCCCATTTCGTATTTGATGAAGAAATCGGGATTGAGGATGGAGACGAGCATGGCGAATCCGGCGGTGGCGGTAGGTTCCCAGAGGGTGAAGCCCTTGTCGTAGGCCGATCCGGCATCCACGAAGCCGTTGAGTCCGAGGCGGATGTCGTACCAGGGCAGCGCCGGCAGCCAGCTGCGCAGCTCGGTCTGGCTGTGCACGATGCCGTCGCCGGAGAACCGTTTCCACAGGTAGCCGCGCAAGCCGTTGGTGCCTCCGAGGTTGGGCACGAACCAGTACGGCTCGTCGCCCATGACGTGGTCGGCCGACACCCGCTGCGCGAACACCAAATGAATGGGCGCTCCGACGGGCGTAAGCCGCCGGTAGAGGCGCACATCGCCGCTGAGCTGACCCATCAGGGTATGGCTGAGTCCGGGCACCGAGCTCTTGACCGTCCATGCGGCATAGGTGCCGCTTCCGGGAAGGAATTCGCTGTCGCGCTGTTCCCATACGCCACCGGTCTCGGCCAGCACATAGGTGGATCCGTCCCACCCGGTCGGACGATCCGTCGCCATGAACCCATCCGCCTCCAAGTCGAACGGCGATTCATGGACCAGCCGCAGTCCGACTTTCACATCGGTGCGGCGCATGCCGACGATCGCGCCCAGCGGAAGCCGCGTGGAGAATCCGACGTTCAGAAGGTCGCTGTTGAAGGAGTAATAGGTGGTGGAATCGAAGCGTTCGCGGTCGAAGTCGCCCCGAAGCGTGCGTCCGAGGTGGATGGCGCCGTAGTTGCGGGCGATGAGTCCGTCGAACGACGACCGCAGGTCGGTGTCGAAGGTGTGCACCTGGTCGTGCGAGAACGACAGGGTGAGCGCGCCGATGGACCGGTAACTGAGCCGGTACCGGCTCAGGCTTTTGAACGGCACCTGTTTCCGACCGTAATTGAAGCGATGCGCGTCGAGGGCGATGTTCAAGCCGTTGTCGGAATCGTACGCGAACCCGGGAAGCAGTCCGTAGCGCACGCTGTCGGCCGGTTGGGCGAGCAGCGGTTGCGCGATGGCCAGCGCGGCGATGAGCCAGAGGCGGAGGTCACAACGCATGCAGCCTCCAGACTCGGATGGATGGGGAATCGTTCATGGCGAGGGCTCTGAGACGGTGAAGGGGATGTCCGCCGACCTTCGGCGGGATGTGGACGGAGACGGGCTCGAAGCGGAAGCCGCCGGATTCGAACACCTCGGTTCCCTCCAGCTGGGGAAACCAGGTCAAGGCCTGCGAATGGCTCCAATCGCCCGCCACGACGTGCGTCACCGCCCGGTCGTTGAGCACCTGAGCCAGATCGGCGCCTTTCGCGATCTGGTCGGAACTCACGGCTTGCGTGGCATGGAGGTCGGCAAACACGAGCACGGTGGGCGAATCGCTCCAGACCACGGCGTCAGGCGGAAGGGTGATCAGCGAGCGTCCGACCTCACGCTCCAGCTCCAAGGTGTACGAGCGGATGTTGAAAAACAGCATGTAGGCCGGAAGCAGCGCGATGAGGGTCCAGACGACCCAGCGCCGGTCGCCGGCCACCTGGATGGTCCACATCGAAAACGGAAAGGCGAGCACGAGCAGGTATTTGGGATCGGCGCCGTGGAAGAACCGGAGCGCGGCGAGCACGAAAACCCCGAGGAACAGGAACGCCGACAGCGTGAGCAGGCCCGACTCGGAGCGGTCGCGCCACGACGGCACCCGCCACAGTCCCACGAACAGCAACGGAACGATGACGACCGCCGCGAACACGGCTTCACCGAGGCGGGGCAACACGCCATGCGAGGCGATGTAGGCCCCTGCGCCGGCGCTGGAGGCGAAGAACAGGCTGCGAAGCCAGAACCAGGCGTCGCCGATGGCCAAGGCG
>NZ_JANJUE010000184.1 GCF_024710765.1 Pseudoxanthomonas sp. | reverse complement strand
GCCGAAGCGCGACAGTTCGCGCGCCATCGGCAGGGTCATGCCGACCACGCCCCCCTTGGAGGCGGAGTAGGCGGCCTGGCCGATCTGCCCTTCGTAGGCGGCCACGCTGGCGGTGTTGACGATCACGCCGCGCTCGCCGTCGGTGCCGGCCTCGTTGTGCTGCATCAGGTTGGCGGCGGCCTTGGCGACGTTGAAGCTGCCGACCAGGTTGACCATCACCGTGGTCTGGAAGGTCGACAGCGGCATCGGCGCTTCCTTGCCCAGCACGCGTCCGGCGCCGAGGATGCCGGCGCAGTTGATCGCCGCGTTCAGGCCACCGAGGAACTCGCGGGCGGCGGCCAGGTTGGCGGCCACGCCGGCTTCGTCGGTCACGTCGGTGCGGAAGTAGCGGGCGTTGGCTTCACCCAGCGAGGCGACCGCCGTCGCGCCCTTGTCGTCGTTGACATCGAACAGTGCGACCTTGCCGCCCTGGGCGACCAGATGCTGGGCCACGGCGAAACCAAGGCCGGAAACGCCGCCGGTGATGACGGCGCGGGTAGCGGACAGTTGCATGCGGGAAACCTGGGACGGAAAGACCCGCATTTTACGCGAATGACCGGCGCGGCCGGCAGCGGGGCGCTCAGCCGTTGGAGGCGCGATCCAGCGGCAGATCCAGGCGGCGGGCGAATTCGTCCGGCGACAGGCCCGGGGCGAACAGGAAACCCTGGCCCACCGGCACGCCCAGTTGCAGCAGGAACTGGCGCTGCGCCTCGGATTCCACGCCCTCGGCGACCAGGCCCAGGCCGAGGCTGCGGGCAATCGCCGAGACCGCCTGGCACACCGCCACGTCGGAACGGTTCTGCGGCACGCCCTCGGTGAACAGCTGGCTGAGCTTGAGGCCGTGGATGGGCAGGCGACGCAGGTAGTTGAGCGCGCTGTAGCCCTCGCCGAAATCGTCGATGGTCAGGACCACGCCCAGCGCCTTCAGCCCGGCGAAGGTGCGCAGGGTGGATGGCGCATCCTCGATCAGCACGCGCTCGGTGAATTCCAGTTCCAGCGCAGAGCCCGGCAACTGGTAGTCCTCCAGCAGCCGACGGACCTTCTCGGCCAGGTCCTCGCCGACGAACTGGCGGTAGGAGACGTTGACCGCGACACGCACGATGCCCAGGCCCTGGTCGCGCCATTCGGCGACCTGCCGGCAGGCTTCGCGCAGCACCCAGCTGCCGATGTTGACGATGTCGCCGGTGGTCTCGGCGTGGCTGATGAACAGATCCGGGCGCAGCTCCCCCAACTGGTGGTTCTGCCAGCGGATCAGCGCCTCGGCGGCGACGATCCGGCCCTGGCGCAGATCCACCTGCGGCTGGTAGACCAGCCGGAATTCCTGGTTGTCCACGGCGCGCCGCAGCTGGGTCTCGATCTGCAGACGGTCCTGCTGGCGCTGCGCCAATTCGGGCGAGAACACCTGCCAGCCGTTGCGGGCGCGATGCTTGCTGTCGTACATCGCGATGTCGGCGTTCTGGATCAGCTGCTGCGGGCGCTGGCCGTCGTCGGGCGCGCGGGCGATGCCGATGCTGGCGGTGATCGAGAATTCGTCCTGGTCGAAGCGGAAGGCCTCGGCGAAAGCGCCCAGGATCGCGTCAGCCAGGCGTTCCGGGCGCGCCGGTTCGTCGCTGGCATCGCATACCACCAGGAATTCATCGCCGCCGAAACGCGCGATCATGCCGTCCTCGCCGACCGCGTCGCGGATGCGGTTGGCTGCCTGCACCAGCAGTTCGTCGCCGGCGTTGTGGCCGAGCACATCGTTGATCATCTTGAAGCGATCCAGATCGATGTACAGCACCGCGGCCTGCGGATGCGCGGGATCGGCCAGGCGTTCGGCGATCTCGGTCAGCACGGCGTCGCGGTTCATCAGCCCGGTGAGCGGATCGGTGCGGGCCTGGATGCGCAGGGTTTCCTCGGCCTGCTTGTCGGTGGAGATGTCCTGCAGGGTGCCGGTGATGCGCGAGTTGCCGGGATCGCCGGGCTCGGCGTCGCCGATCACCCGGATCCAGAACGGCTGGCCGTCCTGGCGCCTGCCCTGCAATTCCAGATCGAAGCCGCTGCCGCCGGTGGACACGCGTTCCACCGCGCAGCGCAGGCGTCGCCGATCCGGATCGCGCAGGCAGCCCAGCAGCGCGTCCAGCGTATCCGGCGGCAGGGCGGCGCCGAGGATGCGGATGGCTTCCTCGGTCAGGTACATCCGGTCGCGGGCGATGTCCCACTCCCAGCCACCGATGTGGGCCAGCGACTGGGCGCGATCGAACAACGCGCTGTCGCGCTTGAGCTCGGTCACGTCGCTGAAGAGCGAGGTCACCTGGGCGGGACGGTTGCCGCCCGGCAGGAACTGCGGCACCGAGGTGACCGTCAGCCAGATCATCTGCCGGCGCTGGCGGTGGTACATGCCCAGCAGCGCGCTCTCCACCACGTGCCCGGAATCCAGCGCGCGCTGGGCGGGAAACTCGTCGCGGCGCAGTTCGCGTCCGTCCGCGCCGACCACGCGCCAGTGCTCCATCCGCATTTCGTCGCCGGCGCGCTGGTCCTCGCGGATGCCGAAGATCCGCATGGCCGCGCCGTTGCAGTAATGGATGTCCAGGTCGTGGCCCTGCACCACGATGCCCTTGTCGATGGTTTCCATCAGTTCGCGATAGCGCATTTCCGCTTCCCGGCGCGTGCTGATGTCGCGCGCCACCGCGACGATGCACTTGCGTCCATCGAAGGCGATGTTGGCCGAATGCACCTCGACCGGGAAACGGCTGCCGTCGCCGCGCATGTTGGTGACCTCGATGACGTAGGTGTCACCACGGTTGAGCGTTTCCCACACCGGCACCAGGTGATCGCGTGGCAGGTCGGGGTTGAGGACGTTGATGTTCTTGCCGACGATCTCCTCGCGGGGCCGGCGGTAGGCCTGCATGCCGGCGCGGTTGAGATCCATCACGGTGCCGTCCTCGGCGATGATGCTGACCGGATCGGGCACGGCATCGAACAGGTTGCGGTAACGCTGGCGCTCGGCTTCCGCCCGGGCCTGCGCCGCCAGCAACGCCTCGCGCGCGCGCGCCAGCAGATCGCGGGTTTCCGCCGGCAGGGCCGGATCGGAGGCGGCCCGTTGCAGGGACTGGAGTGAGTCGTCGGTATCCGACGCGCCGGGGACGACCGCCGCTCTGGCGGAATCGCCCGGATCCGGTGCGCCGGCGGTGCTCATGTCGCCGCCATCGCCTTGCCGGCCTTGCTGCCGGTTTCGCGGCCGAGCAGGGCCGCCAGCCAGCGTCCGGTCTCGCTCAGGCGTTCCAGGTCGATGCCGGTGGCGATGCCCATGCCGTGCAGCATGTAGACCACATCCTCGCTGGCCACGTTGCCGCTGGCGCCCTTGGCGTAGGGGCAGCCACCGGTGCCGGACACCGCCGCGTCGACCACCCGCACGCCTTCTTCCAGGCAAGCCAGGATGTTGGCCAGCGCCTGGCCGTAGGTATCGTGGAAATGCACCGCCAGCGACGACAGCGGGACCACGCTGGCCACCGCCTGCAGCATCGCGCGGGCCTTCAGCGGCGTGCCCACGCCGATGGTGTCGCCCAAGGAGATCTCGTAGCAACCCAGTTCGTACAGGCGGCTGGCGACCTTGACCACGTCCGCCACCGGCACGTCGCCCTGGTAGGGGCAGCCGAGCACCGTGGAGACGTAGCCGCGCACGCGCACGCCGTCGGCGGCGGCGCGCGCCAGCACCGGGCGGAAGCGTTCGATGGACTCGTCGATGCCGGCATTGATGTTCTTGCGGTTGAACGCTTCGGAGGCGGCGGTGAACACCGCGATTTCCTCCACGCCCACCGCGCGGGCGCGGTCATAGCCAGTCTCGTTGGGCACCAGCACCGGATAGGCGACGCCGGGTTCGCGGTGGATGCCGGTGAATACCTCGGCGGCGTCCGCCAGCTGCGGCACCCAGCGCGGGCTGACGAAGCTGGTGGCCTCGATGGTGCGCAGGCCGGTGCGGGACAGGCGATCGATCAGCGCGATCTTGTCGGCGGTGGCGATCACCGACTTCTCGTTCTGCAGGCCGTCGCGCGGACCGACCTCGACGATGCGGACGAAATCGGTCATGGCGTCGCCTCCGTGCCGGCGCGGCGCAGGCGCGGATTGCGGGAGGCCGGATCGAACGGGTCGAACAGTCCGGGATCCTCGGACAGCCGCCTGCGCAGCGTCCCGGCGTCGCCTTCCACCAGGTAGACCATGGTGTCGGCTTCGCGCACGCCGCGATCTCCCTGCTGGACGAGTTCGAGTGCGCGGCTGGCCTTGGGCAGCGCGACTTCCAGCACCTCGTCGGCGATGCGGTACTTGAGCAGGAGCACGCTGGTCGCCGGCAGCTTGCTCTTGCTCTCCGCGCGCTTGCCGTCGTTGAACAGATCGCGCATGTCGTCCTGGTCGAGGGCCAGGTAGCGCTGCCCGTCGAGTTCGAAGCTCAGCGCGCGGAACCGCGAACGCGGCGCGTTCCCATGCTCGACCAGCGACACCTGGCATTGCGCGTCGATTTCGGCGTAGTCGCCGGCGCCCAGCGGCATCTTCTCGGTGTCCGCACCGGGCAGCGGCAGCCAGCGGCCGACCAGCGCCGGATCGCAGGCCAGCTCGGCCGGCGCGCGCTCGAACATCACGCAGCCGGGCAGGACCGGCAGCAGCAGCGCCAGCAGCAGCGGCAGGGACGACCGGCGGCGACTCATTCCAGCGTCACCAGGACGGCGTCGGCCTCGACGAAGTCACCGGCGCTGGCGCGCAGTTCGCCGACCACGCCATCGCGCGGGGCTTTCAGCGCCAGCTCCATCTTCATCGCTTCCATCACCAGCAGCTCCTGGCCCGTGCTCACCCTGTCGCCGGCCTTGGCGCGGACCACCACCACGCGGCCGGGCATCGGCGCGCGCACGCGGTGGTCTCCCCCGGCATCGGCGGTCGCGGCCCTGCGATAGGCGGGCACCTGTTCCAGCACGACCCGCTGCTGGCCGTCATGGACGGTGATGCGCTCGCCTTCCCGCAGGACGCGGAAACGTCGTGCCTCGTTATCAATACGCAAACCAAGCAGGTCGCCGGTCAGGCGCGCGCCCTCGATCAGATGGTTCCGCCCGTCCCATTCGACCCGGTAACGCCCGCCGGCGCCCTGCGCCTTCAGCGCGAAGGTCTGGTCGCGATGGATGAAGCTCAACGGGCGATGCCCGACATGGCCCAGCCGCCAGCCATCGGCGATGGCCCAGGGCGAGCCCGGATCGCGGGAAGCCCGCGCATCGGCGCTGGCCTGCGCCTCCTGGGCCAGCAGGGTGGCGGCGGCCGCGGCCAGCAGGGTGGCCGGCGCGGGCGCACCGCTGGCGATGAACTCGTCCAGGTGCCGATCCAGGTAGCCGGTGTCGATGCGGCCTTCCAGCACCGCCGGGTGCCGGGCCAACCGTTCCAGGAACGCGATGTTCGATTTGGGCCCGGTCACGTCGCACTGTTCGAGGGCGTCGCGCAGGCGTGCCAGCGCGGCGGGACGATCGCGGTCGTGGACGATCAGCTTGGCGATCATCGGATCGTAGAAGATGGTCACCGTGTCGCCTTCGATCACGCCCGAGTCCAGGCGCACGTGCGCGTCGCCGGCGGGCAGGCGCAGGCGCTCCAGCCGCCCCGAACCGGGCAGGAAACCGGCTTCCGGGTCCTCGGCATACAGGCGCACCTCGATGGCATGGCCACGCTGCGCGATCGCCTCCTGCGCCAGCGGCAAGGGTTCGCCGGCCGCCACCCGCAATTGCCATTCGACCAGATCCAGGCCGGTGGTCATTTCGGTGACCGGGTGCTCGACCTGCAGGCGGGTGTTGATCTCCATGAAGAAGAATTCGCCATCCGGGGCGACGATGAATTCGACCGTGCCGGCGTTGACGTAATCGATCGCCTGCGCGGCCTGGATGGCCGCCTGGCCCATCGCCGCGCGCTGCGCCGGGCTCAGGAACGGGGAGGGGGCTTCCTCCAGCACCTTCTGGTAACGCCGCTGCGCCGAGCACTCGCGCTCGTTGAGGTGCAACGTGTGGCCATGGCGATCGGCGAACACCTGGATCTCGATATGGCGCGGCGTGGAGACGTAGCGCTCCAGCAGCACGCGATCACGGCCGAAGGCGTTGGCGGCCTCGCGCTGGCAGCTTTCCAGCTGGGCGATGAAGTCGTCCAGGCGATGGACGATGCGCATGCCCTTGCCGCCGCCGCCGTGCGCGGCCTTGATCATCAGCGGGAAACCGATGCGTGCGGCTTCGCGCGACAGCGTATTGGGCGATTGATCCTCGCCCGTGTAGCCCGGCACCACCGGCACGCCGGCCGCGGCCATCAGTTCCTTGGCGCCGGCCTTGCTGCCCATCTTGCGCATCGACGCCGCGCCGGGGCCGATGAACACCAGCCCGGCCGCTTCCACCGCATCGGCGAAATCGGCGTTCTCCGACAGGAAACCGTAACCGGGATGGATGGCCTGCGCGCCGCTGCGGCGCGCGACTTCCAGGATGGCGTCGCCGCGCAGGTAGCTGTCGGCCGGACGCGGCCCGCCGATCGGCCAGGCTTCGTCGGCCTGGCGTACGTGCTGGGCGTCGGCGTCGGCCTCTGAATAGACGGCGACGGTGCGGATGCCGAGGCGGCGGCAGGTGCGGATCACGCGGCAGGCGATTTCGCCGCGGTTGGCGATGAGGATCTTGTCGAACATGCGGTCGGGAGTTCCGTGTCGGCGCGGATGGGAGGCGCGGGGCGTGTGGGTCAGGCCGGCGCGTGGCAGACCGCTTCGACGTTGTTGCCGTCGGGGTCGATCACGAACGTCGCGTAGTAGTCGGGATGGTAGTGCGGGCGCAATCCTGGCGCGCCGTTGTCGGTCGCGCCCGCGGCCAGCGCGGCGGCATGGAACGCGTCGACGGCGGCGCGATCGGGGGCCACGAAGGCGACATGGGTGCCCGTGCCCGGACGAGCGCCGGTACCCACCCAGAACGCCGGATGGCGCGGCGGACCGAATCCGCAGCCCTGGTAGCCGCCCGGTCCGGTCTCCCGCTCGGTTACTTCCATGACCACCGCGTAGCCCAGCGGCGCGAGTACCTGCGTATAGAAGGCGCGACTGCGCGGATAATCGGCGACGGCAAAACCAGCATGGTCAATCATGTCGATACCCTTCGATGTAATGGAATGCCGACGCATCCACTGCGCCGACCATGTCCGCGCGATCAGCCTGCCGGAACCCAGGCCGGGGCGCGCTTTTCGAGGAAGGCGGACAGGCCTTCCTGGCCTTCGGCCGATACCCGCAGTCGCGCGATCAGGTCCGCGTTGCCTGCATCCAGCGCATCGCGGTCACTCCCGGCCGCCACCCGCGCGACCAGTTGCTTGGCGGCGGCGGCGGCATGCGGGCCGGCCTTGAGCAGCAGATCGATCTGGCGCTGCACGGCGGCGTCAAGCGCATCGGCTTCGACCACCTGGTGCAGCAGGCCGATGTCCCGCGCGGTGGCGGCATCGAAAATCTCGGCGGTGGCGAACCAGCGCCGCGCCTGGCGCGGCCCGATGGCGGCGATGACGTAGGGCGAGATCACCGCCGGCAGCAGGCCCAGCTTGCTCTCGGTCAGGCCGAACTTCGCTTCCGGTACGCCAATGGCGATGTCGCAGCACGCCACCAGGCCCACGCCGCCGCCGAAGGCCGCGCCGTGCACGCGGGCGAGGGTGGGGCGCGGCAGTTCGTCCAGGACGCGCATCAGCCGGGCCAGCGCCAGCGCGTCGTCGCGGTTTTCCGCCTCGCTGGCGGCGGCCATGCCGCGCATCCAGTTCAGATCCGCGCCGGCCGAGAACGAGGCGCCGGCGCCTTCCAGCACCACCACCCGGACCCTGGAGTCGGCTCCAGCTTCTTCCAACTCGCGGGTCAGCTGCGCGATCAGGTCGGCGTCGAACGCGTTGTGCAGTTCCGGACGGTTCAGCCGCAGCCGCAGCACGCCGTTTTCCAGATGGCGGGTGAGCGCCTGCGCGTGCGGTTCCGTCATGTCTGCTCCTCCCCGAAAGCCCCAAATGATAGCCGCTGCGTCCGGTTTGGCCTTCGTGCGCTGCGGCGATGCTACAATGAGAATAGTTCGCATTTGAGAGTTGCCGCGTGATGCTGACCGAATTGGCCCCCCGGACTTTGGCGATCGTCGAATCCGTCGACGACAGCCATCCCAACGACAACATCGCCCGCCGCCTGCGCGAGCTGGGGTTTGTCGACGGAGAGGAGGTGCAGATCGTCGCCAAGGGGCCGCTGGGCGCCGAACCACTGCTGGTGCAGGTCGGCTTCACCCGTTTCGCCCTGCGTCGCAGCGAGGCCGCGCGGATCCGGGTCCGCCCGGCGGGAGCGGTCGCATGAGCGCGCAGCCCCTGCGCCTGGCGCTGGTCGGCAATCCGAACTGCGGCAAGACCGCGCTGTTCAACCAGCTGACCGGCAGCCGGCAGAAGGTCGCGAACTACGCCGGCGTGACCGTCGAGCGCAAGGAAGGCCGGCTGCACACCGCATCCGGGCGCAGCTACGCGCTGCTGGATCTGCCCGGCGCGTACAGCCTGCACGCGGCCAGCCTGGACGAGGCGGTCACCCGTGACTTCTGCCGCGGCTTCCTGCCCGGCGAGGCGCCGCCGGACGTGCTGGTGTGCGTGGTCGACGCCACCAACCTGCGCCTGCACCTGCGCTTCGCGCTGGAAGTGCGCGAGCTCGACAAGCCGATGATCCTGGCGGTCAACATGATGGATGCCGCGCGCCGTCGCGGCATCCGCATCGACCTGGATGCGCTGTCGCGCGAATTGGGCGTGCCGGTGGTCGAGACGGTGGCAGTCAGGCACAACGGCGCGCGCGCGCTGGTCGAGCAGATCGAACGCATGGCCGAAGCGCCGCATCCGCCACGCCACCGCCTGGGTGGCGATGCGGACCTGCACGCGGAAACCCGCCGGCTGCTGTCACTGGCGGTGGACATGCCGCAGCGCACCGCGCGGGTGGACGACGCGCTGGATCGCTGGCTGCTGCACCCGGTGTTCGGCTTCGTCGCGCTGATCGTGGTGATGTTCCTGATCTTCCAGGCGGTATACGCCTGGGCCACGCCCCTGATGGACCTGATCGAGGCGGGTACCGGCGCATTGGGCGAATGGATAGGCGGCACATTGCCCGAAGGTCCGCTCAACAGCCTGCTGGTGGACGGCATCATCGCCGGTGTCGGCGGGGTCATCGTGTTCCTGCCGCAGATCCTGATCCTGTTCGCCTTCATCCTGGCGCTGGAGGAATCCGGTTACCTGCCGCGCGCCGCGTTCCTGCTGGATCGGCTGATGGCCTCGGCCGGCCTGTCGGGCCGTTCCTTCATCCCACTGCTGTCGAGCTTCGCCTGCGCCATCCCCGGCATCATGGCGACCCGCTCCATCCAGGATCCGCGTGATCGCCTGGCGACCATTCTGGTGGCGCCGCTGATGACCTGTTCGGCGCGCCTGCCGGTGTATGCGCTGCTGATTGGCGCGTTCGTTCCGCAGAAGCAGATCGGCATGTTCAACCAGCAGGGCCTGGTCCTGTTCGGCCTGTATGCGGCGGGCATCCTCAGCGCGCTGGCGGTGGCCTGGGTGATGAAGAAATGGCGCCGCGACAAGAGCGAACATCCGCTCATGCTGGAACTGCCGTCCTATCGCATCCCGCATCCGCGCGACCTCGCCATCGGGTTGTGGGAGCGCGCCTGGATCTTCCTGCGCCGGGTCGGCGGCATCATCCTGGCGATGACCATCCTGTTGTGGGTGCTGCTGAACTTCCCGGCGCCGCCGGCCGACGCGGTGGGACCGGCGATCGACTACAGCTTCGCCGGCCGCATCGGCCATGCGATGGCGGTGTTCTTCGCGCCGCTGGGCTTCAACTGGCAGATCTGCATCGCGCTGATTCCCGGCATGGCCGCGCGCGAGGTGGCGGTGGCGTCACTCGCCACGGTCTACGCGCTGTCGGCCGCCGATGACGACGCGGCCGCACAGGCACTGTCGCCGCTGATCAGCGACGGCTGGTCGCTGGCCACCGCATTGTCGCTGCTGGTCTGGTACATCTACGCGCCGATGTGCATCTCCACCCTGGCGACCATCAAGCGCGAGACCAACTCCTGGAAGCAGATGTCCTACGCGATGTTCTACCTGTTCGCGCTGGCCTACCTGGCGTCGCTGCTGACCTACCAGGTCGCCAAGGCGCTGGGAGCGGGCTGATGGACGGTTCGCTGGCCCTGCAGTACGCGATCATCGGCCTGCTGGTGCTGGTCAGCATCTGGGTCGTGCTCAAGAAACAGTTTCCGGGCGCGCTGCGCAAGGCGCGGGTGGCACTGGCGTTGCCATTGCTGCGCGAGGGACGCCCGGGCTGGCTGCGTGCGCTGGGCCGCTGGATTGCGCCCGAGCCCCGGGGCTCGGGTGGCGGCGACGGCTGTGGTGGCTGCAACAGCTGCGGGCCGTCGTCGAAAGTCTGAGCGGCTCGCCTCAGAACACCCGCATCACGATCCAGCCGAGGAAGAAGGCATACGAGGCCACGGTGGTCCAGCGATTGCCGGCGGCGGCGGGTAATGGAATCGCATGACGGCGTGCATACAGTCCATCGAACAACGCCAGGCCGATCGGCACCATCGCGAAACCGAGCACGCCCGGGTCGAGGGCGCTCGACAGGCCAGCAGGCAGCACGCCCTGCATTGCAATGCCGCCCAGCAGGAAACGCAGGGCATCGAACGTCCGCCGCCAATGCAGCAGCGCGGCAGGCACCGCCAGCAGGTAGGCTGGCCAGGCCTGTGGCAAGACGGCGGCCAGCAACAACCCCGCCAAGGCCAGGCCAACCGGGATCAATGATCGCAGCGTCTGTCGATCGCCGTGGGTGTCGCCCAGGGTCATCGCGTGCAGCCAGAGCATCAGCTGCCAGCCGATTTGCAGGGCGAGGGTGGCGCCGCCCAGGATCAGTGCCCAGCTGGGATTCGCCTGCGGCTGTGCGGAAACCACCACGGGCAACAGATAGCCGAGCAGGCCGGCGGCCAGCGACCGCGCCAGGATGGGCAACCAGCGCCAGACGCCGAGATAGTCCTTGCGGGCCAGCTGCCGGAAGAACCGATCCTGCCCGGGATCGATGCCGTCCGGCAGATCGCCGTAGTCATCGCCCAGGCGCTGCGACAGCCGGGCGATGCGCGTGGACAACCCAGGCACGCAGGCGATGGCCAATGCCTGCGGCCAGCGGAAGGGGCGTTTGAGCTGGCGAACCGCCAGCGGACGCGGCTCATCGTAGCGCGAGGTCTGTTCCTGTTCGATCGCCCATCGCACCGCCATCCGCTGCGCCAGCCAATAGTCCTGCTGGCCGAAGAAGGTTTCCAAGACGGACAGGCTTGCCGGTGGCATGGCGATGCCGTCGTAGCCCAGCCGCTGGAACAGCGCCTCGCCGACCGACTGCTTCAGTTCCAGGTGGTAGAGGTCATCGCGCGCCGCGAGCCAGGTGGAAAACGCAGCCGGAGGCGTGTCGCGCGCGCGCTCCATCGTTTCCACGAAGAAGCCGTCGAAATCGAAGCGCCGGTTTTCTGCATCCGGAACGGCGGAAGCGGCGGCCACGGCCGCGGACGGCAGATGGGGCATGCGCCCGGCGATCAGCGCCTCCAGTTGTCCCGCATCGAGCAGGACGGTGTGGGCGGTATCCGCATCGGCAGCCCCGGGGACGCCGGTTTCCACCGGATCCGTTCCATGGCCCGCCTGATGGATGTGCGCACCCCCGACATCGGCGGCCACGCTTTCCCCGTCATCGGCGTCATCCTCCCCGTCGTCCCACGCCGCCGCCATCGCCCGTTGCCGGCAGTGCTGCAGGGCCTGCCGGTAGGCCTCGTGCAGGCGCTGGAAACCTTCCGGGTCATCGTCCGGGCGGGTGAGTTTCAGGCGCCGCGCGTAGGCGCGCTTGATGGTGGGTTCGTCCGCATCGCCGGGAACGCCAAGCAGATCGAACGGCATCTCAAGCCTGCGATTCGATGTGCTGGAGCATGGCGGCGAAATGCGTGCGATGTTCGCGGATCAGATCCGGATCCTGGCTGTCCAGCGCGCCACGGAAGCGCACCAGCGCGTCCTGCAGGTCGCCGCGCGCCCATAGCAGTTCCTCGTACAGGCGCTCGGCGCGGGCGATCAGGCTCAGGTTTTCCTGCTGATCGCGCGGGTGGATCTTCAGCGCCGTCAGCGCGGCCAATCGTTCGCGGATTTCGGCGGGGGAGAGGATGCCCGGATTCTGTTCCAGGATGACTTCGTGGGTTTCGCCGGTGGCGACCACCGTGGCCTCGACCTGCAGGAGGCCGTTGACGTCGTAGGTGAAGCGGATGTCGACCGGGTTCTCGTGCGCGGCCTTGGCCGGGACACCGACACTGATCTTGCCCAGGCGCACGTTGTGCTCCACGCGCGGGCTTTCGCCCTGGAAAATCTCGAACTCCACCTGTCGCTGCCAGTCCTGCAGCGGCTGGTAGCGTTCGATCCGGCTGACCGGCACGGTACTGTTGCGGTGGATGATCGGCGAGAAGATGCCGCTGGTGACCTGGCCGTTGGCACCCTGCTGGCTGGTGCCCACGCCGAGGGTGTGCGGACAGACGTCGGTGAGGATCACTTCCTCCAGCTTCTCGTCGCGGGCCTTCATGCCCGCGGCGATGGCCGCGCCGACGGCGACGGCTTCATCGGGATTGATGTGGCGCAGCGGCAGGCGGCCGAACATGCGCGACACCAGCCGCGCGGTCAGCGGCATGCGCGAGGCGCCGCCGACCAGCACGATATCGTCCAGTTGCGCGGGCGTGAGCCGGGCGTCGCGCATCGCCCGTTCCAGCGGCGCGCGCAGCCGCTGCACCAGCGGTTCGCAGAGCCGGGCGAAGCGCGGCTCGTCCAATTGCCAATGGCGGTTCTGGCCTGCCAGCACCAGTTCGATGCCGTGTTCGCCGGATGCGTGCGAGAGATCCCGCTTGAGTGTTTCCAGCCGGCGCAGCAACTGCGCGGATTCGGCCGGTTGCAGGGTCCCGCGGGCGATGCCGAGATCCTGCAGGCAGGCGTCGCGCAGGGCATGCAGGAAATCCTCGCCGCCGAGGAAGTTGTCGCCGGCGCTGGCGTGCACTTCCATCACGCCCTCGAACATTTCCAGGATCGACACGTCGAAGGTGCCGCCGCCCAGGTCGAACACCAGGAAACGGCCACCGCCCTCGCGCTGCTGCAGGCCGTAGGCCAGCGCCGCCGCGGTGGGCTCGTTGATCAGCCGTTCGACCTTGATGCCGGCCAATTCGCCGGCGATGCGGGTGGCCTTGCGCTGGGCGTCGCCGAAGTAGGCCGGCACGCTGATGACGGCCTCGGTGACCTTGTGGCCGAGATGGGCCTCGGCATCGGCGATCAGCGCGCGCAGCACCAGCGCGGACAGTTCCTCGGGCCGGAAGGCGTGCTTGCCCAGCCGGGTAACCCGATCGGTGCCCATCCAGCGCTTGAAGTGGGCGACGCTGCGTTGCGGGTGGGTGACCAGGCGCTCGCGCGCGGCTTCGCCAACCAGCACCGCCTCCTGGTCGTCCACGCTGACCGCCGAGGGGGTCAGGTAGTTGGCCAGCGCGTTCGGAATCAGCTGCGGTCCCTGTTCGCCGTACACCCCGATCAGCGAATGCGTGGTCCCCAGATCAATGCCGACAATCATTCAGTCCCCTGGATCCTTCCCTGCATCGGCGATCAGTGTAAGGGCAGGGACGGGGGCGACGCCAAGCGTACTCAGCGGCGCGGCCCGCGGCCGCCCGGCCGCGGGAACATCTCCACGCTGAGGGTGAAGGTGCGTTGCTCGCCGGGCTGCATCGCGCCGACCCCGACCACCTGGCGGGTGACTTCCTCGCCGCGGTCATTGCGGATGCTCATCACCACCGAGTATTCCCACGGGCCGCCGTCGGCGGGATGGCGGACGCTGCCTTCCACCTTGAGCGGCACCACGGTCTGCGCCGTGCGCGCGGCGGCCAGCGACGCTTCGTCGAAGCGCAGATGGTGGCGGCACGCCGGGCAGACCGCGGCGCTTTCCAGGATGGTGGCCTTGCAGTGCGGGCAGGTGCGGGTCGCTCCGGCCATCCCCGGGCGCGGGCTGCTCATGCGTCAGCCGGCGTCGGTACCGTTGGCCGCCTTGGCGGTGCGCGAGGCGCCCTTGTCTTCTTCCCAGCCGAAGTCGGCCTGGCCGCGCATGCGCGAACCGGCGGCCACCGTCAGCGAGCCGGCCTTGACGTCGCCGACCAGCACGCCGGAGGCCAGCAGCTCCACCCGCGAGGCGGATTCGATATTGCCTTCCAGCTCGCCGGCGATGATGACCTTCTTGGCGCGGACGCCGCCGTTCAACTTGGCGCCGTTCTCGATGGTCAGATCGCCCTGCACGTTGACGTCGCCCTTGAACTTGCCGGCAATGCGGATGTGGCCGGCGCCTTCGATCTTGCCCTCGATGGTCAGATCGGCGGCGATCAGCGATTCCTTGGCTTCGCGTTCCGGGGCCGGCGCGGCACGCATGCCCGGCGGGTTGCTGACGGTCGGGGAAAAATCCGCGGCCGCCGTCACTTCGCGCGCAGGCGCGGGCGAGGATTCCGGCGGCGGCGGAACGGCATCCTTCTTGGCGGGGCCTTGGTCTTTCCAGATGGACATAAAACGGCAACTCCGGGCGATGTGAACGCCCGACTATCGCGCCTTGCCGGCGTCAAGGTTGTGACCGTCTTTGCCCATTGGTCGGCCCATCCGTGTGGATTCATCCACGGGTCGGTGATGTGCAGGCCTTCCTCACGCAGCTGAAGAGGGGGGCCGCTCAGCGTCCGCCGGCGACGTCGATGATCGTGCCGCTGCAATAGCTGGCTTCCGCCGACAGCAGCCAGAGGATTGCTTGGGCCACTTCCTCCGGCTGTCCGCCGCGTTTCATCGGCACGAACGCCTTGACCCGTTCGACCCGGCCGGGTTCGCCGCCGCTGGTATGCATGTCGGTATGGATGAAACCGGGACGCACCGCATTGACCCGGATGCCGTCGGCGGCGACTTCCTGGGCCAGGCCGATGGTGAGGGTGTCCACCGCGCCTTTCGACGCGGCGTAGTCGACGTATTCGCCGGGAGAGCCGGTGCGCGCCGCCACCGAGGAGACATTGACGATCGCGCCGCCCTGGCCGCCCTGGCGGGTCGACATGCGCCGGATCGCCTCGCGGCAGCAGAGCAGGGGACCGACGACGTTCGTCGCCAGGATGCGCTGGATCCGCGCAGCGTCCATCGCCTCGACCCGCATCTGGGTTTCCAGCACGCCGGCGTTGTTGACCAGCGCCACCAGCGGGCCGAGCGTCCGGTCAACGTCGGCGAACAGGCGGACGACATCCGCCTCGTCGGCGATGTCGGCGGCAAACGCGGCGGCGCGCCCGCCCTCGGCGAGGATCCGTTCGACCAGTGCCTGCGCGGCCGCCGCGTCGCGCCGGTAGTTGATCGCGACCGCGTAGCCGCGCGCGGCGGCGAGGTGGGCGGTGGCGGCGCCGATGCCGCGGCCGCCGCCGGTGACCAGCAGGACGGGGGCGGTCATCGGTTACATCCGGAACACGCCGAAGCGCGTCGGCTCGATGGGAGCATTGAGCGACGCCGACAGGCCCAGTCCCAGCACGCGGCGGGTGTCGGCCGGATCGATGATGCCGTCATCCCACAGGCGCGCGGTGGCATACCAGGGGCTGCCCTGGGTTTCGTACTGCTCGCGGATCGGTGACTTGAAGGCTTCCTCTTCCTCCGCGGCCCACTGGCCGCCACCAGCCTCGATGCCGTCGCGCCGGACCGTGGCCAGCACGCTGGCGGCCTGCTCGCCGCCCATCACGCTGATGCGCGCGTTCGGCCACATCCACAGGAAGCGCGCGCCGTAGGCGCGCCCGCACATCGCGTAGTTGCCGGCACCGAAACTGCCGCCGATGACCACGGTGAACTTGGGCACCGACGAGCAGGCCACCGCGGTGACCATCTTGGCGCCGTCCTTGGCAATGCCGGCGTTCTCGTACTTGCGGCCGACCATGAAGCCGGTGATGTTCTGCAGGAACACCAGCGGGATGCCGCGCTGGTTGCACAGTTCGATGAAGTGCGCGCCCTTGAGCGCGCTCTCGGAAAACAGGATGCCGTTATTGGCGATGATGCCGACCGGATAGCCGTGCAGGTGGGCGAAGCCGGTCACCAGGGTCTTGCCGTAGCGCGCCTTGAACTCGTCCAGTTCGCTGCCGTCGGTGACGCGCGCGATGACCTCGCGGATATCGAACGGGCGGCGGGTGTCCTTCGGGACGATGCCGTACAACTCGTCGGCCGGGTACAGCGGCGGGTGCGATTCACGTACCGCGACCGGGACGTCCTTGCGGCGGTTGAGATTGCCGACCAGGCGGCGGGCGATCTGCAGGGCGTCGCGATCGTCCTCGGCGAAATGATCGGCCACGCCGGACACGCTGGTATGCACGTCGGCGCCGCCCAGCGCCTCGGCATCGACCACTTCGCCGGTCGCCGCCTTCACCAGCGGCGGACCGCCGAGGAAGATGGTGCCCTGTTCCTTGACGATGATCGATTCATCGCTCATCGCCGGCACGTAGGCGCCACCGGCGGTGCAACTGCCCATCACCACCGCAATCTGCGGGATGTTGTCCGCGCTCAGCCGCGCCTGGTTGTAGAAGATGCGGCCGAAATGCTCGCGGTCCGGGAACACCTCGTCCTGCAGCGGCAGGAACGCGCCACCGGAGTCGACCAGATAGATGCAGGGCAGGCGGTTCTCGCGCGCGATCTCCTGCGCGCGCAGGTGCTTCTTCACCGTCATCGGGAAATAGGTGCCGCCCTTGACAGTGGCGTCGTTGGCGACGATCACCACTTCCTGGCCCATCACCCGGCCGATGCCGCAGACCATGCCGGCGGCGGGCGCGGCGCCGTCGTACATCTCCTCGGCGGCGAGCGGGGCGATTTCCAGGAACGGCGAGCCGGGATCGAGCAGGGCGGTGATGCGATCGCGCGGCAGCAGCTTGCCGCGCTCGGTATGGCGCTGGCGCGCCTTGTCGCCACCACCGTCGGCGGCCCGCGCCAGCCGGCGATCGAGTTCGGCGACCAGCGCCCGATGGTAGTCGGCGTTGTCCAGGAATTCCTGCGAACGCGGATCGAGTTGCGAAGTGATGGCGGACATGCGGCGACCGGAACGGGAAAGGCGGCATGTAAACACAAAGCCGCAGGTCCGCCAAACTTTCCGTGTCGCAAAAAACAAGGCCCGCTTGCGCGGGCCTTGTCGTGTTCGGCGTTGGCCGGACGATTACTTCTTGGCTTCTTCAGCCTTGGCGTCAGCCTTGTCGGCCACTTCGGCAGCCTTGTCGGCGGTCGCCTGGGCGGCGTCGGCCACGGCGCCAGCGGCGGTGGCAGCAGCGTCGGTGGTGGCAGCGGCAGCGGCGTCGCCAGCCTGGGCAGCGGCGTCGGCGGTGGCGGCGGCAGCGTCGGTGGCGGCAGCAGCAGCGGCGTCGCCAGCGGCGGCAGCGGCATCACCAGCGGCGGTGGCGGCGTCGCCAGCAGCGGTGGCGGCCTGGTCGGCGGCGGCGGCGGCGTCGGTCGCGGCGGCGTCGGTGGTTTCGCTCTTGTTGCAGGCGCTCAGGGCCAGGACGGCGGCGGCCAGCAGGATGTAGAACTTGGTCTTCATTTGGATCCCCAGTGAGGTTTGGTTGAGAGCAAAACGGGTGAGCGTCCTTGCCCGCTGGGAACAGCGGCGCCAGTGCCCGGGCCCGGGTACAGAAAAAGCCGCCAGTCAACCGGCGGCTTTTTCAATTTTAACGCTATGAAGCTAAGAAGTGATTACTTCTTTTCTTCGGCCGGAGCGGCAGCGTCCTTGGCAGCGTCAGCGGCCTGGCCGGCAGCGTCGGCAGCCTGGCCAGCGGCGTCGGCAGCAGCGTCGCCAGCGGCGGCGGTGCCAGCAGCAGCGGCGTCGGTCGCGGCGGTGGCGGCAGCGTCGGCAGCGGTGGCAGCGGCGTCAGCCGACTGCTGGGCGGCGTCGGCGGTCGCGGTGCCAGCCTGGGCGGCGGCGTCGGCAGCAGCCTGGGCTTCGGTCGCAGCGGCGTTGGCGTCGGCAGCGGCGTCAGCAGCCTGTTCCTGGTTCGAGCACGCAGCCAGGGCGAAACCCAGGGCCAGCGCGATCAGAGCCTTGTTCATGGTCATGTTGCATTTCCTCGTCGTTAGTTAGGCAACGCGCTAGTGCGCGCCTGCAACATGATGACAAGCCAGTTACGCCTGTCAAGCGGTCCGCTGGTTATTTTTGTCAAACCTTCGTTAAAGCGACCATCGGACCGCCAAAATGGCAAGCGGCCGGGTATCCGCGGGATGACCACGGCCGCTCGAACCGCCCGTCGGGACTCAGACGATCTCCACCGCGATGGCGGTCGCTTCGCCACCGCCGATGCACAGCGAAGCCACGCCACGCTTGCCGCCACGCTGGCGCAGGGCGTTGATCAAGGTCACCACCAGGCGCGCGCCGGAGGCGCCGATGGGATGGCCGAGCGCGCAGGCACCGCCATTGACGTTGAGCTTGGCGTGCGGGATGCCGAGATCCTTGATCGGGGCCATGGCGACCACGGCGAAGGCTTCGTTGACCTCGAACAGATCCACCTGGTCCACCGTCCAGCCGACCTGCTTGAGCAGCTTGTCGATGGCGCTCACCGGGGACGTGGTGAACCACTCCGGCTCCTGCGAGAAGGTGGCATGGCCGACGATCTTCGCCAGCGGCTGCAGCCCGCGCCTGGCCGCTTCCTCTGCCGTCAGCAGGACGGTGGCGGCGGCGCCATCGGAAATGCTGGACGAACTGGCGGCGGTGACCGTGCCGTCCTTCTTGAATGCCGGCTTGAGGGTCGGGATCTTGGCCAGGTCGGACTTGCCCGGCTGCTCGTCGGTGCTGACCTCGACCTCGCCCTTGCGGGTGGCGACCTTGACCGGAACGATTTCGGCGTCGAACGCGCCGGACTGCTGGGCGGCCTGGGCGCGCTTGACCGACTCGGTCGAGTAGGCGTCCTGCTCCTCGCGGGTGAAGCCGTACTTGGCGGCGGTGGCTTCGGCGAACACGCCCATGGCCTGGCCGTCATACGGATTGGTCAGGCCGTCCCACGCCATGTGGTCGACCGCCTGGAAGTTGCCGAAGCGGTTGCCGGTGCGCGAGTTCGGAATCATGTGCGGGGCATTGGTCATCGACTCCATGCCGCCGGCGACGACGATGCCGGCGGAGCCGGCCTTGATCAGATCGTGGCCCAGCATGATGGCCTTCATGCCCGAGCCGCAGACCTTGTTGATGGTGGTGCAGCCGACCGCGGTCGGCAGGCCGGCGGCCAGCGAGGCCTGGCGGGCCGGCGCCTGGCCCAGGTTGGCGGGCAGGACGCAGCCCATGATGACTTCAGAGACGTCGGCGGCGGGAACGCCGGCCTGTTCCAGCGCCGCGCGGATGGTCGCCGCGCCCAGGGTCGGGGTCGGCACGCCGGTGAACTGGCCCATGAAGGAACCGATGGCGGTGCGCTTGGCGGCGGCGATGACGATATCGGACATGAAACGGAACCTCGTGTAGGGGTGGCCGGATTATCCCGCTCGCGGTGCGGTGCAGCAATCGGCCGTTCGGACAGGGAGAGCCGCCCGGCGGATCGGGCGGCGGCGAAGTGCCTGTTCAGCTCAGGCACGGCCGTCGAACAACTCGCGGCCGATCAGCATGCGGCGGATTTCGTTGGTACCGGCGCCGATGGCGTACAGCTTGGCGTCGCGAAGCAGGCGGCCGGTATCGAACTCGTTGATGTAGCCGTTGCCGCCCAGGGCCTGGATGGCCTCCAAGGTGACCTGCACCGCGGCTTCCGAGGCATGCAGGAGGCAGCCGGCCGCGGCCGCGCGCGAGCCCAGGCCGGCGTCGTAGTCGCGGGCGACCTGGTAGGCGAAGGCGCGGCTGGACTGCAGCGCGGTGTACATGTCGGCGAGCTTGCCCTGCATCAGGCCGAAGGTGCCGATCGGCGAATCGAACTGGCGGCGTTCGCGCACGTAGGGCAGGGTGATGTCCAGCGCCGCCTGCATCAGGCCGATCGGGCCGCCGGTCAGCACCAGCCGCTCGGTGTTCAGCCCGCTCATCAGGACGCGCACACCCTGGTGCACTTCGCCCAGCACGTTCTCCGCCGGGATCTCGCAGTTCTCGAATACCAGTTCGCAGGTGTTGCTGCCGCGCATGCCCAGCTTGTCCAGCTTCTGCGCGGTGGAGAAACCCTTCATGCCGCGCTCGACGATGAAGGCGGTCATGCACTTGCTGCCCGCCTCCTTGCCGGCGGTGCGCATGTAGACCTGGTGGTGGTGGGTTTGGGGTGGGTTGGTGTTGGTGTTGTTGTTGTCGTTGGCGACCCACGTGCCGTCGCGCAGTTCGGCGCGGCAGCCCATCGAGCCGACCACGTCCGAGCCGGCGCCCGGCTCGCTCATCGCCAGCGCGCCCTTCCATTCGCCGCTGCACAGCCTCGGCAGGTACTTGCGGCGCTGGGCGTCGTTGCCGTTGAGGAACAGGTT
>NZ_JANJUE010000400.1 GCF_024710765.1 Pseudoxanthomonas sp. | reverse complement strand
CCGGACTTCACCTCCAGAGTCGTCGATCCGAACGAGGCGGCCTGACGAAGCGCGCGGACGGCTTGAGTTCGGAGGCGCGCCGCGGGCGCCGCTCGCACGGCACGCATTGTGGCGAAGACGCCTTCGTTCGCGTGGACTCCTTTTCCGGGGCGACCCTCCCGAATCCGGGCCTCGAACTCTTCGATCCGGGCCGGCCCATGGAGGAGGTGCGTGTGGGCATCGACAAAGCCCGGTATGACGACATTGCCTGGGCATGGGAGTTCCTCCGCGCCACGGGCTTCGGTCAGATTCTCGATCCGGGCGGTAGGCCCCACCTGGACGAACCGGCCATGGTCGATCAGCATCGCTCCGTCGGAAATGACCGCGGGGTCAGCGAGTTGGTCGCCGCGGCGAGGCCCCGCTGGGCCGCGAAGGGTCACCACTTGGCGGATGCCGCGGACGAGGAACCGTCGCCTCATCTCTGCAGGTGACTCCGGAGATCTGCGGAGACGGGCCTTTGATCAGGACGCAGCCGCGAGGGATCGGCACTCCGCCGCGTAGCCTCGCGGCGAACTGCCGGACCGCGACGCGCCTCCATCAATGCGTTCATTCGCTCTATATTCTACTTCCCGGACAGCGCCGCCCGGAGTGACGTCGTTCGCCGGCATGGTAAGCTGAGGGCATTCGCGCTCCATGATCGAGATCCTGCCTTCCATTCTGGCCGCCGACTTCGCACGCCTCGGCGAGCACATCGCTCAAGCCGAGCGCGGCGGCTTGAACATGCTCCATCTGGACGTCATGGACGGGCACTTCGCGCCCAATTTTTCCATCGGAATCCCGGTGATCGAGAGCGTCCGGAAAGCGACGAAACTGGCTCTGGATGTTCATTTGATGATCGAGGACGCTGACCGGTACGCCCCCATGTTCATCGCTGCCGGCGCGGATTGCGTTTCGGTCCACCAGGAAGCCTGCCCGCACCTGGACCGGACACTTCGCCTGATTCAGAGCGAAGGTGCGCGCGCGGGAGCCGTGCTGAACCCGGCGACGCCCCTCGGCACCCTGGAACATGTCCTCCCCATCGTTGATTTTGTACTGTTGAT
>NZ_JANJUE010000388.1 GCF_024710765.1 Pseudoxanthomonas sp. | reverse complement strand
AACCTGTTCTATGACGGCATCGCAGGCTACACGTTCCATGCGGAACGGATTTCGGAAGACGCCGACACGCTATTCGACATCACCATCTTCCAGGATCAGGCCGAACAGCGTGAACAGGCCGTGATCGGCGCGAGATGGGGCATCCTGTCGGCCATCGACGAATCCTCGATGCTGGAGCTGAATCTGCATGACGGGATGGTGTTCCGGTATCTGGCGGCGCCCATGGGCGATGTCCAGCGCATCGAGGAGACACGCTTCGGCCATTATCTGATCCGGTTCGACCTGTCGGACCTCCAATTCAGCCGAACGAATCCGGAGATCCGAAACCGCGACGACCGCACGATGTCGGCCCAAGCCATGGCGGCGGTCCGCGACTCGCTCCACGCCATCATCCTGCACGACTTGGGCACCATGATGGAGCAGCAAGCGCTGGTGGTGCTCCGCGGCGAACCCCTGCCGGCCGATTCCCTGGTCACAACGCCCATCCGCCTGTCGAACACCGATTCCACCGGGGCGGCGGTCCGTACCCCCTACGTCGCGCTCAACCGGCTTCAGACCATCGACGACCAGCGCTTCACCGCGCTCCAAAGCGTGCAGGTCGCCCGCGACGCCATCGCCAACATCGAAGGCATCAAAGGGGGCGTGCAGTGGCGTTTCGAACGCATGGCCCAGTATTTGGTCGAAATCCACAAGAATCTCTCCATCCCCATGGCCTGCCTGGTGTTCGTGCTGTTGGGCGCTCCGCTGGGCATGCTCGTGCGCAAACGGAATCTCGGATTCCACGCCGTGCTGAGCACCTTGCTGTTCACCTACTACTGGATCACAATCATCCAGGGGGAGAAAATGGCCGACCGACTCGTCATCTCGCCGTTCGTCGGCATGTGGTTCGGCAACGCCACGCTCGCCGCGTTCGGATTCCTTCTGCTGTATCGGCTGAGCACCGAACGTCGACTCAAGGATCTCTGGTCATGACCAACCGCATCGACCGATCCATTCTCGTGCGTCTGGCGCTGATCACCGGCATGGTGCTCTTCCTGCTCATTCTGATTTTCATGGTCATCGACTACTCCGAGAACAGCGATGATTTCTCCGACCGCGGCGCCACGCTCGACATGGTCTGGAACGACTATTACGTGCCCTACATCCCGGAGATCATCCGACTGGTGTCGCCGGTGGCGGTGTTCACGGCAAGTCTGCTGATCATGGGACTCATGACCCAGCGACGCGAGTGGATCGCCTTGAAAGCCGGTGGTGTGAGCCTGTACCGCATCCAGCGGCCATTCGTGATCTTCGGACTGGCCGTCGCGGTTCTGGTCTTCGTGCTCGATGGCTTCGTGATTCCGCCGGCCACCGAACGAAGGCTGCAGTTCGAGCGCGATTACGTGATGACCAAGTCGGACCGGGTGGAGAACAGCACCATCTACCGGCAGGAATCCCGCGACCATCTGCTCTCCATCAATTACTACTCCCCCGCCGATTCCACCGCGCATCGGGTCTTTTCGTACCGGTTCGTGGACGACCGTATCGCTGAAACCATGGAGATCCAGCGCATGGTCTTCATCGCCTCGACCGGCCGCTGGCGGCTGCACGATGTGCGCCGCACGGTTTTCGATTCGGTGATGGTGACCCGCACCCGCGTGGACACCATGGACACGACGTTTTCGGTGTATCCCCGCGACATGGCGCGAACCACGACGGAAGTCTTTCAACTCACCTATCCCGAGGCCTGGCAATACATCGAATCGCTCA
>NZ_JANJUE010000376.1 GCF_024710765.1 Pseudoxanthomonas sp. | reverse complement strand
GGTGGGCACCTTGGCGCCGTCGATGCCCTGCAGCTGCAGGATCTGCGTGCTGCGGCATTCAAAGGTGACGGGGCTTTCGTCCACGCGGGGCGGGCGAACGCGGGTGGAGGGCAGGGGCGTGAGGCCGGTCAGGTCGAACTCGCTCACTTCGGGCGGCACGGCGGCGCAGCTCTGGTTCATGGCCTCGGCCAACTCGCGCGTGGCCAGGTTCCACACAAACTCGCCCGTGGCCTCGATGTTGCGCAGCGTGTCTTTGGTGCCAATGCTGGCAAAGCCCACGATGGGCGGCACGTAGTTGAAGGCGTTGAAGAAGCTGTAGGGCGCCAGGTTCAGCGCGCCCGCGGCATTCTGCGTCGAGATCCAGCCGATGGGTCGGGGCCCCACGATGGCGTTGAACGGGTCGTGCGGCAGGCCGTGGCCGCTGCGGGGTTCGTAGCTGTGGAAGGTGCGAAGGGGGGGTGTGGTGGTCATGGGGCGCTGCGCGGAGAGAAGCCTCCACCTTAGCGGTACTGGAAGGGGGCTGCAGGCGCCCCGGCGTCATTTAGCTATTGATTTCGTAGCTTTAGACGCAAACTCAGCAAGCACCAGGCAGCGATTTTGCTGAGATTTTCAAGAAGCACCGGTTCAGCGCGGCGAGGGGCCCTCCAGATGAACCGATGCGGGCTGCAGCCTACTTCTGGAACAGCACCAGCTGCGTTTCCGTGGCTACCATGCCATCCCTGCCAGCGGTCATCGTCACCTCATAGCGGGTGCCGGGCAGCGGCACCTGCGAGGTGAAACTGAACGAGAAGTCTCCGCTGCGATCGGCCTGTACACGCTGCTGCATCAATTCCTGGTTGAGGCCAAACACGCCCACCAGCGTGCCCACCGCATTCACCTTGACATCCACCACCGCGCCCGGCACGGTGCGGCCGCGCACGACCACAGCGCCTCGGTCCACCGTGGCATTGTTGGCGTGGCTGGTCACCTGCAGCTGCTCGGTGGTGGGCGCAGCGTTCACTTGCGAATCGACGTTGAAGGTCCAGTTCTGGCGCATGCCATTGCCCACCATGTCCCGGGCGGTCACTTCCACCGGATACCGGCCGGCGGGCAGGTCTGCGCGGTAGGTGAAAAACTGCGCAGTGATCTGTGCAGCGGACGTGACATCACGTCCCGCGATCACGATGCGAACGCTTTTGGGGTCCACACCGACACCTCCGGCATCGTCAAAGGTCGCGGACACCGAGGTGGCCCCGCTGCGCGGGACCGACTCGCCGTCGCGCGGCGACACATGGCGAATCACCGGCGGTCTGGCATCGGCGATCAGGGGTTGGGTCAGGGTCGAAGAGACCGTGCGCTCACCGACACGCAAGGTGGCCACTGCGGGCCGCGACGGCGCCAGGTTGTCCATGCGACGGATGGTGTAAGCGCCTTCATAGACACCGGGCTGCACCTCGCGCATCGGCACGTTGTCGATCACGCCGGGAATGTCGAAATGGGCCCTGCCGCCCGGTGCGCCGTTCAGCGTGAAGCGCAGTTCGGCGCCGGGCTCCATCTTGTCAATGGGAGCAACGGAAAAACGGTCGATCTTCAGGCCGGGTGGCGGCGCTGTGGGCGCGGCCCCGTCTCGCTGACCGATGCCCACTGGAAGCGCGTAGTTGCTCGTGATGCTGCGGTTGCGCACCTTCAGCGTGGCGCTCACGGCGCTGCGTTCATTGATGCGGTCCTGGCGGCGGATGGTGTAGCTTCCCGTGTACACCCCCCGTTCTGTTTCTTGGAGCAAGATGCTGCGGGGTACACCCTCGATCTTGAGTTGCACCCGTCCGCGCGGCGTGCCCTCGATGGTGAACTGCAGG
>NZ_JANJUE010000360.1 GCF_024710765.1 Pseudoxanthomonas sp. | reverse complement strand
TCGAGTTCGTTCTGCGCCGCGATTTCCTGCGCCGACGCGAGGTCGAAGCGCGACTGCGCCTCATGCACAACGGTGATTGTGACCGTGCCGACCTCGAAGCTGGCCTTCGCCAATTCCAGCTGCTCGGCCGCCGCCTTGCGCAGCTGGGTTTGCGCGGACAGCGCGTCCTGCGCATTGAGCACGTCGAAGTAGGCGCGCGAGACACGCAGGATCAGATCCTGCCGCGCCTGGCCGAACTGGAGTTCGGCGAGCGCCGTCTGCAACTCGCCCTGCTTGTACTGCACCCAGTTCTGCCAACGAAACAGGGGCTGCGTGAGCTGCACGCCATAGGTGTTGCTGTTGTATTCGCGGTTGCCGAAGAGCGCAGTGTGCGTATCGACCTCGTTCCAGGTCGTGCTCGCGCTTGCACCGACCGCCGGCAACAGGCCGGCACGCCCCTGCACGCGCCGCTCCCGGCCGGCTTGGTATTCGGCCTTGGCCGCCGCGAATCGCGCGTCGTTGGCGACGGCATCCCGATAAACCTGCATCAGATCCGCAGACCACGCCGGCATAGCGGGGAACAGGGCGGCCAGACAGATTGCGAGCGTACGCTTCATCCGCTTCTCCGTTGAGAGTTCGTCCCGACTTCAGTACTGCGGCATGGACGGGTCGACCTGCGCGGCCCACCCGGCGACACCGCCGGCAAGGTTCACCACGCGCGGAAAACCCTGGCGCTCCAGGAACATGCAAACCTGGGCGCTGCGTCCGCCATGATGGCATATCACGACGATATCGGCATCGGGATCGAGCTCCTGCTGGCGCGCCGGCACGGACGCCATGGGCATCAGGACCGATCCCTCGATGCGACAGATGTCGAATTCCACCGGCTCCCGCACATCCAGCAGCAGCGGCTTCGGGCGCCGCTCGTCGGCCAGCCAGTCGGCCAGTTCACGCGGGCTCATCTGTCGCATCGCATCTCCTTCAGAACTTGAATCCGTCCTTTTGCTGAACGTTCCTCAGCATCGGGACGATGGTTTCGAACACATCCTCGACCTTGAACTGCCCTTCGCCGACGCAGGTCACGAGACGCCCTTCCATGACCGGGGCCTCGCCGACGAAGGCGAACAGACGACCGCCGACCTTGAGCTGGTCGAGCAGCGACTGCGGCAGCA
>NZ_JANJUE010000120.1 GCF_024710765.1 Pseudoxanthomonas sp. | reverse complement strand
GACCTTCATAGAACATCGAGAACGTGGTGTTGTAGTCGCCGAAGAAAGCCTTGCGGAAGGTCAGGCTGGCGGTGACGCGATCCTTGATCTCGTAGTTCGACGTGGCGGCAACGTCTTCGTTGGGATCAAAAACAGCCTTGTTTGACCAGTTCGAGATCGCGCGGGAAGACGTCAGAGGGCTGACTTCAGTGGCATCGGTGTAGGTGTAGCCGATCATCCAGCCCCAGTTTTCGGTCAGCGGCTTGTTCAGGCTGACGGTCAGCTGCGTGCTGCGGCCCTTGTCGGTGTTCTTCATCAGAATCACACCGTCGTTGTGCCAGCCGGTCACGTTCTCATAGCCGGGAATCGTGTCGGCCAGCGCCGCGATGCCGGTGTTGCTACCGGAACGGGTGCCGGTGCGGGTGTACGGATTGGACCAGTACAGCTTGCGGCCGTCCGGGCCTTCGTCATAGGTGACGTTGCCCAGGTCCAGTCGCTCGAAGTGCAGCGCGTCGTTGACCTTGGTGTACAGCAGTTCGGCCGAAGCGACGATGCCGTACCAGGGCAGCTCGGTATCGAACGCCAGATTGGCCTTCCACACCGACGGCTGGGAGACGTCCTTGTCCATCAGGTTCACCATCATGGTGTAGCCCGATGCCGGCGACGGGCGCGCCGGATTGTCCGGATTCAACGAGACCGGAAGGCTGTTCCACAGGGCTTCACGCTGTTCCGGCGTCATGGTCGCGGTGACGCGGGCGTTGTAGCCGATCAGGCCGAAGCCGCTGTTCTGGTAGGAGTTGCCCACCCACACATTGGCCGCCGCGCCCTGGAACAGGCCCAGGCCGCCGCGCAGCTGGGTCGGACGCTCGCTGTCGAAGGTGTAGTTGAAACCGAAGCGCGGCTGCCACAGGGCCTTGTCGAGCTTTTCGCGATTGTCGTAACCGTAGACCTCCTGCACCAGCTGGTTGTGCACCGAGACGTCATCCAGATCCGGCATGTCCACGCGCAGGCCGAACAGCAGGTTCAGGTTGTAGTTCACCGCCCAGGTGTCCTGCACGAACAGACCGGTGTTGCGATGCTTGTAATTCATCGCAACGGAATCCAGTCCCGCGCCGGGCACCGGAGCGTTCAGGTCGTAGACCCAGTAATGACCGTTGCGGAAATCATCCAGGTTGTTGAACGCGTACGTGCCCCAGATGTTCTGGGCATAAAGGTTGTAGACGTCGTTGGATTCCCAGTCGAATCCGAACTTCAGCGTGTGGTCACCGACGTACCAGGTACCGGCACCGAACGCGGTCGTGGTTTCGGTATTGATCTGGTTGCCGTGACGGAACTCGTCGGCACCGGCGCTCAGGTACGGCGGGACCGCCTGATTCGGATCGGCCGGGTTGCCGAAACCGATGATGACCTGAGGGAGGCGCGAATAGACGTTGCTCAGCGAATCATAGGTGCGGCGGCCGACCTTGAATTCGGTGGAGAAGTTGTCGTTCCAGTCGCTGAACAGCTGGACGACCGAGGTTTCGACGTTCTTGACGATGTCGTACCAGCGGCTGTTCAGGCCCAGGCTCGGACCACGGGTGAGGCCGTGGCTGTCGTAGTTGATGCTGGTGCTGGAACCAGCCAGGTTCGGTTCGATCTGCTCCAGCTTCGAGTAACGCGCCGACAGGCGATGGTTCTCGTTGATGTTCCAGTCGATCTTGGCAGCGTATTCCTCGACCTCCTGCTTGATGCTGCTCGGCGATTCCAGCGAGCCCAGGTCGGCGCCGTAGACATCACGCGCGATCTGCTGCGCTTCGGAAATCCACGCCGGATCGATGTTGATCACATTGGCAGCATTGGAACCCAGCGGACCGTAGGACGGCGCCGAGCGATCACGAGTGTACTTCTCGTAGTTGACGAAGAAGAACAGCGTGTCCTTGACAATCGGGCCACCAAAGGTCGCGCCGTAGGTTTCTTCCTTGTTGAAACCGGTGAACTTGGCGTCGGTGACCGGATGATCGCCTACCATATCCTTGTCGCGGTACACGCCGTAGACCGAACCGTGGAATTCGTTGGTACCTGACTTGGTAACCGCGTCGATCACCGCGCCGGTTGCGCCGGTGATGGTGGTGTCGTAGTTGGAGATATCGACGTTGATGGCTTCGATGGCATCCATCGAAACCGGCTGGCGCAGGGTCGGGAAGTTGTTCGACTCCAGGCCGAAGGTGTCGCTGGTATTGATACCATCGATGCGGATGGCGTTGTAGCGCGGGTTCTGGCCGCCGACCGTCATTTCGCCACGCGCCTTGTCGCTCTGGCTGATGCGGGGATCCAGTCGGACATAATCCTGGATGTTGCGGTTGATCGACGGCAGTGCCTCGATCTGTTCCTGGGCGATGTTGGTACCCGTGCCCATCTTGTTCGCGCTGAACACCTCCGAGCCACCGCTGGCACCGATCGCCGTGACGGACTCGAGCGTGGTCACGTCGCCGGACAGGGTGCCGTTGACCGTGTTCACCTGGTTCAGGCCGAGATAGACGCCTTCCTCGGTCTTGGTACCTTCACCAGCCTTGGTGATGGTGATCTGGTACGGACCGCCCACGCGCAGGCCGCGGGCGCTGTAGCGGCCGCTCGCATCGGTGACAGTGCGGCTGACGGTTCCGGATTCGACGTGGGTGATGACCACTTCGGCGCCGGTGACGGGCTGGCCGCCAGCGCCGGTCACCACGCCGCCGACACCGGCGGAGGTGCTCTGGGCGAAGACCGGCGCGGCCGCGAGCGCTGCGACGAGGCCAAGGGTGAGCTTGGACATCCGGAGACAACGGGATTGGTTCATGGGTGTGAGCCTCGGTACGGGAATTGGCGTTGCGGAAACTGGCTGGCTGGTACGGACGCGCAGGCGGCCCGCCTCGCGGCGGGTCGTGGGGGGCATTTCTGGGGTTCCCTGAGCCTACGCGGAACGACCGCGTTGGTTAATAACAGGTTAACACGATAGGACCATTTTGTGACCGCCGCGTGACAAAATTTCCGCGGTGCAGCACTTTTTTACGTGACCCGGCTCAGATGTTGACCGGCAGCTTCAGATAGGTCCCGATGCCGTCCAGGAACATCTGCACGGAAATGGCCACCAGCAGCATGCCCATCAGGCGTTCGACCGCGGTCAGGACGCTCCGGCCCAGCCATTTGTAGAGCAGCGTGGCGGAGAACAGGATGGCCGCGGTGGCGCCCCAAGCGAGGATCAGCGCCAGGCTCCAGTCGGCCAGGCGGGCGGGTTCGTTGCTGCCCATCAGCATGACCGCGGCCATGCCCGAGGGACCGGCGACCAGGGGGATGGCCAGGGGCACGATGAAGGGTTCGCCGCCGGGGATTTCCCCCATCAGGCCTTCCGGCCGGGGGAAGATCATGCGGATGCCGATCAGGAACAGGACGATGCCGCCGGCGATAGCCACCGATTCCTGCCGCAGGTGCATCAGTTCCAAGGCGTACTTTCCGCCCCAGAGGAACATCATCAGGACGACCAGGGCAATCAGCAGCTCGCGCGCCAGCACGACGCGCTGGCGCTTCGGCGGCAGCGGCTTGAGCACGCTCAGGAACACCGGAATATTGCCCAGCGGATCCAGGATCAGGAACAGCAGCAGCGCGGCCGAAAGGATGGTCATGCCCGGACGGTCCAGACGCGGCCCCGGTGTTCGGCGCCCGCGGATGACAGCAATGTGACACAGGCGGCCCCATAGCGGGCAGGATCGCAGGCCTGTCCGTCACTGTCGTCGGCATAGGCGCGCGAGCGCAGGCCAGTGCTCATGGGACCCGGCTGCAGGCCGGAAACCCGGACCGGACCGCCGGCCAGTTCGGCCGCCAGCATGCCCACCAGTCCCGCCAGTCCGTGCTGGGCCACGCCATAGCCGCCCCAGTAAGGCTGCCCCACCCTGGCCAGATCGTCCATGGCGAACACCAGCGCGGCATCATCCGACTGCTTGAGCAGCGGCAGGCAGGCCTGCGAGAGCCACCAGGGCGCGGTAAGGTTGACGTGCAGCGCGCGTGCGAACGCGGCCGGGTCGGTGTGTTCCAGCGGCGTCAGGCCGCGGAATTCGGCGGCGCAATGCAGTACCCCATCCAACCGGCCGAGTTCGGCATAGAGGCGATCCGCCAGTTCGGCGTAGTCGTCCGGTGCCGCGCCTTCGAGATCCAGCGGGTACAACAGGGGCTCGCTGCCAGCCTGGGCGACCGCGTCGTAGACGCGGTTCAACTTGGGCACCTTGCGTCCGAGCAGCACCAGGGTCGCGCCCGCCTCGGCGCAGGCCAGCGCGGCGGCGGCGCCGAGGCCGCCGTGCGCGCCACTGATCAGGATCACGCGATCGGTGAGCGCGCGTCCCTGACGGGTGGGAAGATCGATGAGACTCACGCAGGCACGCTCACTGCGACACGGCTTCGGCGACGATGCGCCGGAGTTCACCGGACTCGTGCAGTTCCAGGGTGATGTCGCAGCCACCGATCAGTTCGCCATGGATGAACAGTTGCGGGAAGGTCGGCCAGTTGGAGAAGCGCGGCAGGTTGGCGCGGATTTCCGGCTCCTCCAGCACGTTGATGGTGTACAGGTGTTCGGCGCCCGCATCGCGCAGCGCCTGCACCGCGCGGCTGGAGAAGCCGCACATGGGGAATTCCGGCGTGCCCTTCATGAAGAGGACGATCGGATGGCTTTCGACTTCGGCCTGGATGCGTTCCATCACCGGCATGCTGTTTTCTCCTGCTTTTACGGTAACCCAACCACGGTCGGGTACACTTCCGCCTCGTCCCGACGGACCTGTCCACCGGGAACGCCATTGTAAGCCCCCGTGCGCCGCCCTGCCGACGCCCCCCTTCCACCGCCTAGCGCAAGGATCCCAGCCATGGCCATCGAACTGCCCCCCCTGCCCTACGACCGTACCGCGCTCGAGCCGCATATTTCCGGCGAAACCATCGACTTCCACTACGGCAAGCATCACAAGACCTACGTGGACAACCTCAACAAGCTGATCGAAGGCACCGAATTCGCCGATCTTTCGCTGGAAGAGATCGTGCGCAAGTCCCAGGGTGGCATGTTCAACAACGCGGCCCAGATCTGGAACCACACCTTCTACTGGAACTGCCTGAAGCCCAATGGCGGCGGCGAGCCGACCGGCAAGCTGGCCGAGCTGATCAACAAGGCCTTCGGCGATTTCGCCAAGTTCAAGGAAGAGTTCACCAAGACCGCCATCGGCACCTTCGGTTCCGGCTGGGGCTGGCTGGTGCAGCGTCCGGACGGCTCGCTGGCGCTGGCCAGTACCTCCAACGCCGCCACCCCGCTGACCGGCGAGGACAAGCCGCTGCTGACCATCGACGTGTGGGAACACGCCTACTACATCGACTATCGCAACGCGCGTCCGAAGTACGTGGAATCGTTCTGGGCGCTGGTGAACTGGGACTTCGTGGCCGGCAACCTGCGCTGAGCCCGGGGTTCAACCACTGGAAACAGGAAGGCCGGGGCATGCCCCGGCCTTCTGCTTTTGCGGCATCGTGACCGCGCTCAGCCGCGCAGGCGCGCGACCACCGGCGCCACCTGCGCCTCGCGCCCCAGCGCGCGGCCGGCGCGCTCCAGCGCCTGCGCCAGTTCCTCCGCGCCATCCGCACGCACGGTGGCGTGTCCGACCTTGCGGCCGGCACGCGGCAGCTTGCCGTAATCGTGCCAATGGCCGCCGGGCTCCCGCAACAGCGGCAGCGCGTCCGGCATCTGCCCGATCCAGTTGAGCATGCAGGCATGGCCGAGCATGCGGGTATCGCCCAAGGGCAGTCCCAGCACCGCGCGCAGGTGGTTCTGGAACTGCGACGTTTCCGCCCCTTCGATGGTCCAGTGCCCGGAGTTGTGCACGCGCGGGGCCATCTCGTTGGCCAGCAGTTGGCCGTCGCGATAGAACAGCTCCAGCGCGAACACGCCCACGTAGTCGGTGCGCTCGGCCAGGCGGCGGGCATAGTCGACCGCGGTCCGCAGGATCCCGTCATCGGTCCGCGCCGGCGCAAGGCTGGCCGACAGCACGCCGTCGACGTGCCAGTTCTCGGTCAGCGGCCAGGTCCGGAATTCACCGTCACGACCGCGCACCGCGACCACCGACAGTTCACGCTCGAACGGCACGAAAGCCTCGACGATCAGACCGACCTTGGCCGCCTGTGCCCCGAGCGCTTCCCATGCCGCATCGGCGTCGGCCAGCGTGCGGATGCGGAACTGGCCCTTGCCGTCATAGCCCAGCCGGCGGGTCTTGAGAATGCAGGGCGCCCCAACCTGGGCCAGTGCGGCGTCCAGTTCCTCGCGGGTGGCCACCGGCGCGAAATCCGGCACCGGGATCTGCAGTTCGCGGAACAGGGTCTTCTCGGCCAGGCGGTCCTGGGCCGTGGCGAGCGCGCGCGGATTGGGGAACACGGGCACCCGCGCGGCCAGCCATTCGGCGCTTTCGGCCGGCACGTTCTCGAAATCGAAGGTGGCGACATCGACCTTGCCGGCGAATTCCGCCAGCGCGGCCTCGTCACGGTAATCGCCGACCAGCAGCGGGGCGAACTGGCCCGCGCAGGCATCGGCTTCGGTGTCCATCACCAGGAAGCGCAAACCCAGCGGTGCGCCGGAAAGGGCGAGCATGCGGGCCAACTGCCCGCCGCCGAGGATGCCGACGGTGGTCATGCGGGCAGGCGCGGATCGTCGTGCGCCATCACGTCATCGGTCTGGCGCGCGCGGAAAGTAGCCAGCGCGGCGCCGATCTCGGAATACTCGGGCGACAGCAGCGCCGCGGCGAACAGGGCCGCATTGGCGGCGCCGGCGTTGCCGATCGCGAAGGTCGCCACCGGAATGCCGGCCGGCATCTGCACGATCGACAGCAGCGAATCCATGCCGTTCAGTGCCTTGGACTGCACCGGCACGCCCAGCACCGGCACTGCGGTCTTGGACGCCAGCATGCCCGGCAGGTGGGCGGCGCCACCGGCACCGGCGATGATCGCGCGCAGGCCGCGCGGACCCGCGGTCTCGGCATAGGAGAACAGCACATCCGGGGTCCGGTGCGCGGACACCACCTTCACTTCGTAGGGAACCCCCAGCGCATCGAGCTTCTGGGCGGCATGCTGCATGGTTTCCCAATCCGAACGGGAACCCATCACGATGCCCACGACGGGGCTGTCAACGGTGGCGGTCATGGCCGTCCTCTGTCGCAAAGACGTATTCTACCCTCCTTGCCGAACGACGTTGGACCCATGGACCGCAAACTGCTGGACATCCTCTGCTGCCCGACCACCCGCCAATCGCTGTCGCTGCTCGACGGTCGCGGCCTGGACGCTGCCAACCGCGCGATTGCCACCGGCGGCGTGACCCGCGCGGACGGCTCGGCACAGGCCGAGGCGCTGCGCGAAGCATTGGTCACCCAGGATCGCCGGACGCTGTACCGGGTCGACGACGGCATTCCGGTGCTGCTGGCCGAGGAAGCCATCGCCACCTCGCAGTTGGCCGACTTCCCCGCGCGATGAGCGACCTCCAGCCGCCGCCTTCCGAAGTCGTCGAAGCCGATGTCCGGCGCGCGCTCGCCGAGGATGTCGGCAGCGGCGACGTCACCGCCGCGCTGCTGCCCAACAGCCCCGACAGCGCCTATCTGCTGTGCAAGGAGGACGGCATCATCGCCGGGCGCCCCTGGTTCGACACCACCCACCGGCTGCTGGATCCGCAGGTGCGGATCGACTGGAGGGTCGGCGAAGGCGATCGCGTCCGCGCCGGTATGGTGCTGGCCACCTTGCAGGGCCATTCGCGCGCGCTGGTCACCGCCGAGCGCACTTCGCTGAATTTCCTGCAGACCCTGTCCGGTACGGCCACCGCGACCGCGCGCCATGTCGAGGCGGTCGCCGGAACCCGCGCGCAGATCCTCGATACCCGCAAGACCCTGCCCGGCCTGCGCCTGGCGCAGAAGTACGCGGTGCGCTGCGGCGGTGGGCACAACCACCGGATTGGCCTGTACGACGCGGTGATGCTGAAGGAGAACCACATCCGCGCGGCCGGCTCGCTGGCCGGAGCCATCCGCGCGGCCCGCGACGCGCAACCGACGCTGCCGCTGATCGTGGAGGTGGAGACCCTGGCGCAGTTGGAGGAAGCCCTGCGCGAAGGCTGTGATCGCATCCTCATCGACGATTTCGATGCCCCTGCACGGCGCGAGGCGGTGCGCATCGCCGCCGGCCGCATACCGCTGGAAGTCTCCGGCAGCGTGGACATGACCACGCTCCGCGGCATCGCCGAGGACGGCGTGGACTGCATTTCCATTGGCGGCCTGACCAAGCACGTGCATGCCATCGACCTGTCGCTGAAACTCGGCCCGCCGCCGGGCGACCGCACCTGAAGTCGGACGCCGCGACGCCATGCCCACCCTGATCCTGCTGATGATCGCCGGCGCCGCCGGATTCGCCTACTGGAACGCCGCCCGGGCCGCCGCCGAACGCGCGGGCATGCTGGGCCGCAACGCCTGCGATGCCGCCGGCGTCATCTGGCTGGACCAGAGCGTGCACGCCGCCGGGCTGCGCCTGCGGCGCAACGAGGACGGGCGCCTGGGCTGGGAGCGGACGTTCCGCTTCGAGTACTCCTACGACGGCATCGATCGGCACACCGGACGCCTGGTCCTGCGTGGCGACACCCTGGTGTCATTCGTGGGTCCGGTTCGCCCGAGCGTGGTGCCGTTCGAACACTGAGCGCCGGTAGCGGACGCACTGTGGTCACCGATGCTCTCCGCTGGGAGCGACGTCAGTCGCGACCGTCTGCCGGCTGGATCAGGGTTCGCGATTCACGCCGCTGCCACACCCGCGATTTCCGTGGTTTTCATCTGCCCGATGCAGTCGGCGGCGGCCATTCCACCACGCTGTCCGCGCACCGGCTTACTTGACCACCCGCAGATGCGGCCGCTTGGGCGGCGCCGGCGTGTCGTCGTCACCCGGGCTGTCCGGACCCGGCGTGTCGTCGCCGCCGTCATCCGGTCCCGGCGCATGGCCGTCGTCGGGCAGCGCCATGCCCTGCCCGGTTTCGCGCGCATAGATCGCCAGCACGGCGGAGATCGGCACCATCACCGGGAAGCTGACCCCTCCAAACCGGGCGGTGAAACTGACCGCATGATTGTCGATATTCAGCTGCACCACCGCGCGCTCGGCGATGTTGAGCACGACCTTGCCCTCCTTGACCGCGCTGGCCGGCACCTGCACCCCAGCCTGGGTCGCATCGACCAGCAGGTGCGGGGTCATGCCGTTGTCGGCGATCCATTCCACCAGCGCCCGCAACAGGTACGGGCGGTGGCTGGTCATGCGGGGGCTTTCATCGTTCATGGGTACTGCCTGGTGAAGTCGTCCGCGGACGGACGGCGGAGCCGGCGACGTCGCGCGCCGCCGGTCTAGGATAAGTCACGACCACCCCGCGGTTCCATGCCAGCGCCGCGGCAGCGACTCCACTCGTTTGCCCCGGCGTCAGGCCGGAATGTCGCGCAGCTTCTTTTCCGCGTCCGTCAGGCTGCGGATAAAGCCGGGATTGCGGAAGATGCGGTTGCCGTAGTCCTCGATGGCCTTGCCATCCTTGGGCAACGGGATGTCCAGCGACGGCAGGCGCCAGATGATCGGCGCCATGGCGCAATCGGCCAGGCTCATTTCGGGATTGAGGAAGAACTTGCTTGCCTTGAACAGCGGCACCGACGCGGTCAGCAGTTCCTTGAGACGCTTGCGCCCGGCTTCGGCCTGCTGCTTGTTGCCCAGCTGGATGGCCTGCACCTGCGGCACCCAGTCATGTTCGATGCGCAGCATCGCCAGGCGCAGGCGCGCGCGCGACAGCGGATCCACCGGCATCAGCGGCGGGTGCGGGTAGCGTTCGTCCAGGTATTCGCTGACCACCGAAGCGGCGTACAGCACCAGATCGCGTTCCACCAGGGTGGGAACGGAGTGGTAGGGATTCAGATCGATGAGATCTTCGGGCGGGTTCTGCGGATCCACCGGCACGAAGTCGTAGCTGACGCCCTTGGCGGCCAGCACCAGCCGTACGCGGTGGCACAGCACGTCATCGATGGAGGAAAACAAAGTCAGTGTATTGCGCATACGTGGACTCGCAGCCATCAGGCTCTCCGACGATCGGAATCCGCCGATCGCACCGACGCCGCCAGCCCCTTGCCAGCGGTCGCCACGGTCCCCGAGTGTGCAATCCCTTCAGGAAAATGCCAAGCGGCCGCCATGCCACTGGGCACCGCCCTGCCGCCCGGCGTATGCAGCCGGACGGCACGAGGGAGCGCCGGACGTGTCAGTGCACGTCCTTCCAGTACTCCTGCTTGAGCAGATAGGCCAGGAACGACAGCGCCGCCAGGAACAGCACGACCCACACGCCCAGGCTCTGGCGCTTGAGGGCCGCCGGCTCGCCGGCGTACTCGAGGAAGTTGGTCACGTCGCGCGCGACCTGATCGAACTCCTGCGGGCTCAGACGACCGGGCTGGGCCAGCTTCAGCGATTCCACGTGGCGATCGCCGGTCGCCGCGTCGGGCTTGCCGTACTCGGCGTGCTGCAGGCCCTGCAGCTCCCAGAACGGGTTCGGCATCGACGCGTTCGGGAACAGCTTGTTGTTCCAGCCCAGCGGGCGGGACTCGTCCAGGTAGAACGACTTGAGGTAGGTGTAGATCCAGTCGCTGCCGCGGACGCGGGAGATGGTGCTCAGATCCGGCGGCATCTTGCCGAACCACTTGCCCGCCGGGTCGTGCGGCATCGCCACCTGGATCTGCTCGCCGAACTTGGCGCCGGTGAAGTTGAGGTTGTTCATCACCTCTTCTTCGGTCAGGCCCAGGTCCTCGGCCATGCGCGAATAGCGCAGGTACTTGAGCGAATGGCAGCTCGAGCAGTAGTTCATGTACAGCTGGGCGCCCCGCTGCAGCGAGGCGCGATCGCTCAGGTCGTTGCCGGCCTGCAGCTTGTCGCCGCCCTCGGCGGCCAGCGCGGAGAACGAAATCAGCAACCCGCTGGCGAAGACAGCTAGGCGGGAAGTCAAGGTCTTAGTCATGCGTCGTCACCCGTTCCGGCACCGGCTTGGTCTTGTCCCACTTGGTCCACAGCGGCATGGTCAGGAAGAAAAGGAAGTAGTAAACGGTCAGCACGCGGCCGATGTAGGTTTCGACGATGTCGGTACCCGGACCGGCGCCGATCTTGCCGAGCCACAGGAAGCTCACGGCGAAGGTCAGCAGCAGCGCCCACGACAGCTTGCCGCGATAGCGGTACGACTTGACCTTGGCGCGATCCAGCCACGGCACCAGGAACAGGATGGCAATGGCGCCGAACATGACCAGCACGCCGCTCAGCTTGTGCGGCACCACGCGCAGCATCGCGTAGTACGGGGTGTAGTACCACACCGGCTTGATGTGCTCGGGCGTCACCAGGCGGTTGGCCTCGGTGAAGTTGTCATGCTCCAGGAACCAGCCGCCGAAGGCTGGCGCGAAGAAGATGATGAACGCGGCGACCATCACCAGCATGCACACGTAGAACAGGTCCTTGCCGACCGTGTAGTACGGGTGGAACGGGATGCCGTCGGCCGGCGCGGTCGGCGACCAGCGGTTGCCCTTCGGGCCCTTCTTGATTTCCACGCCGTCGGGGTTGTTGGAGCCGACTTCGTGCAGGGCGAAGATGTGCAGCACCACCAGCAGCAGCAGCACCAGCGGCAGCGCGATCACGTGCAGGGCGAAGAAGCGGTTGAGGGTGGCGTCGCCGGGCAGGTAGTCGCCCATGATCCACTCGGTCAGGCCGTTGCCGATCACCGGGATGGCACCGAACAGCGAGATGATCACCTTGGCGCCCCAGAACGACATCTGGCCCCACGGCAGCACGTAGCCCATGAAGGCTTCGGCCATCAGCACCAGGTAGATCAGCATGCCCAGGATCCACACCAGCTCACGCGGCTTCTGGTAGCTGCCGTACATCAACCCGCGGAACATGTGCAGGTAGACGACGATGAAGAACAGCGAGGCGCCGGTGCTGTGCATGTACCGGATCAGCCAGCCCCACTCCACGTCGCGCATGATGTACTCGACCGAGGCGAACGCTTCCGCGGCGCTCGGCTTGAAGTGCATCGTCAGGAAGATGCCGGTCAGGATCTGGTTGACCAGAACGATCGAAGACAGGACGCCGAAGATGTACCAGATGTTGAAGTTCTTCGGAGCGTAGTACTCCGACATGTGCTTCCGGTAGAACGGCATGAAACTCGGCGCACGCGCAGTGAACCAATCCATCACGCCATCGGCGGTACGGTTGAAGATGTTCGACATGGCTTACGCAGCTCCCTTCGGATCGACGCCGATCACGATCGTCGTGTCGTTCTCGTAGTAGTGCGGCGGCACGACCAGGTTGGTCGGCGCCGGGACGCCCTGGAACACGCGGCCGGCCATGTCGAAGCGCGACTTGTGGCAGGGGCAGAAGTAGCCGCCCTTCCAGTCCGGATCGTAGGGTTCGGGCCGGATTTCGGCGACCATTTCCGGCGAGCAGCCCAGGTGGGTGCACAGGCCGACCAGCACGGAGATTTCCGGCTTCAGGGAGCGGGTTTCGCCCTTGATGTAGGCCGGTTGCTGGTCCGTGTTCTTGGACTCCGGATCCCGCAGGCGGCTGTCCAGGGTCGGCAGCGCGTCCAGGATCGCCTTGGAGCGCTTGACGATCCAGATCGGCTGGCCGCGCCATTCCAGGATCAGGCGTTGCCCTTCCTGCAGGCCGGTGAGGTCGGCGGTCACCGGGGCGCCGGCCAGTTTGGCCCTCGCGCTCGGATTCCACGACTTGATAAACGGTACTGCTGCGAAACCGGCTCCAACCGCACCAACCACAGCCGTGGTCGCAGTCAGAAACCGGCGTCGGCCTGTATTCACAGGCCCATTGACCCCATCGTTGGCCATTCCGGCACTCCGCAAAACTATCAGGTAGCTAAAAGGCTGCCAGCACCCCGCGCCCAGAGCTCGGGGCGGGCCGCAAAGACAGCAAAGTGTAGCGGAAGCCTTAACCGACCGACAACGTTTTGCCGTGGATCAAGGGTTTGCGGTTGCCTGGACCCGCCACACGGCGGGATTTCCGCGTCAGCGCGCGGCGGCGATGTTGCCGCGGTAGCGATCGGCCAGGACCGCCACGCGCTCGACATAGCGCTGGGTTTCCCGGTACGGCGGGACCCCGCCGTGGCGATCCACCGCGCCCTCGCCGGCGTTGTAGCCGGCCGCGGCCAGGCGCAGGTCGCCATTGAAGCGCTTGAGCAGCCAAGACAGGTACTGCACGCCGCCACGGATGTTCTGCCCCGCGTTGAAGGCGTCGCTGACACCGAACCGGCGCGCGGTGGCCGGCATCAGCTGCATCAGGCCCTGCGCCCCGGCGTGGGACAGGGCCATCGGGTTGTAGGAGGACTCCGCGTGCATGATCGCGCGGATCACCGCCTCGTCGACCCCGAACTCGCGGGATGCCGCGGCGATCTCGGCCTGGTAGGCCGCGGTATTGAGCCGCAGGGTGCCGAAGTTCAGGCTGGGATTGCCGCAGGCGAAGCAGGTTTCGATGAAGCTGTACTTGATGGTCCGCAGGCTGGCCACGGCGCCGGCGCCGCCACGGGGCCGGGTGCTGGTGTAGTGGCGCACGCCATCCTTGATGTAGGAATAGACCTGCCCGCTGACCACCCGGCGGGTTCCCCCCGCACTTGCGGCGGGCAGCGGCGCGGGCGTGATCGCGGTCGGGGCCACCGAGACCGCCGTCGTGACCGGCGCGCTGGTGGTGGTCGTGCCGCCCATCGCGGCGACGCCCGGTTCTTTCGGCGGGGCCGCCGGCGTGGACAGGCTGGAGGCGTCGGCCGGACGGGACACGCTGGACACGCGGCGGTTACCGCGTTCGGGCGTGTACTGGCTGATCACCTCGCAACGGGCTCCGCCGACGCGCTTGCTGACATAGGCGGGCACGCCGTCGGCGCCGGTGCACTTGTACAGCGTACCGGCGGCCGCAGTCGCAGCCGGTGCCATGCAGGCCAGCGCGGCCAGCATCCCCAGTGGCAGTATCCCCCTCATGCGGGGCAGTGTCCCGGATCCGGGGGTGATTGCCAAGTCCTTGTCCAAGAAAGGAATCCTCGAATCTGTGCGGTCGGTCGGGGATCCGGATATCCGGCTCCGCGCCCCATCCGCGCATCCGCCCGACGGGGCGTGTTCCCTCCCATCAACGCCGAATCGGCACGGAACCGGACCACCCCGCGTAAACTATGCGGTTTCCGCCCGCCCACCCGACTGGAATAAGCGCCATGACCGGGACGCAAGCCCCCGATACCGCCCCGATGGGCGATCTGCCTGTCGCCTCCTCCGCCCGTCCGGCCGTCTTGCCGGCCCGCGGCAAGCTGTTCATCAAGACCCACGGTTGCCAGATGAACGAGTACGACTCGGCCAAGATGGCCGACGTGCTGGCCGCCGCCGAGGGCCTGGAACTGACCGACAACCCCGAGGAAGCCGACGTGGTGCTGGTCAACACCTGCTCCATCCGCGAGAAGGCGCAGGAGAAGGTGTTCAGCCAGCTCGGCCGCTGGAAGTCACTGAAGAAGGACGGCAAGCCGGTCCTGATCGGCGTCGGCGGCTGCGTGGCCTCACAGGAGGGCGAGGCCATCGTCAAGCGCGCGCCCTACGTGGACCTGGTGTTCGGCCCGCAGACCCTGCACCGGCTGCCGGAACTGATTCGCGAGCGGCGCCAGTCCGGCCAGCCGCAGGTGGACATCAGCTTTCCCGAGATCGAGAAGTTCGACCGCCTGCCAGAGCCGCGCGCCGAAGGTCCGAGCGCGTTCGTCTCGATCATGGAAGGCTGCTCCAAGTACTGCTCGTTCTGCGTGGTGCCCTACACCCGCGGCGAGGAAGTCAGCCGGCCGTTCGAGGACGTGCTGGTGGAAGTGGCGCAACTGGCCGCCCAGGGCGTGCGCGAGATCAACCTGCTCGGCCAGAACGTCAACGCCTACCGAGGTCCCTATGGCGACGGCGAAATCGCCGACCTGGGCCTGCTGATCCGCACCATCGCCGAGATCGAGGGCGTGGGCCGCATCCGCTTCACCACCTCGCACCCGCTGGAATTCAGCGACTCGCTGGTGGAGGCCTATCGCGACGTGCCGCAGCTGGCCAACTACCTGCACCTGCCGGTGCAGGCCGGCAGCGATCGCGTGCTGGCGGCGATGAAGCGCGGCTACACCACGCTGGAATTCAAGCAGAAGATCCGCAAGCTGCGCGCGGTGCGCCCGGACATCTCGATCTCGTCCGATTTCATCGTCGGCTTTCCCGGCGAGACCGATGCCGATTTTGACAAGACCATGAAGCTGATCGAGGACGTCGGTTTCGACCAGTCGTTCTCCTTCATTTATTCGCGACGCCCCGGCACCCCTGCCGCGGATCTGGAAGACGACACGCCCGAGGCCACCAAGCATGCGCGGCTGGAACGCTTGCAGGCCCACATCAATGTCCACGCCGCCGGCATCTCGCAGCGGATGGTCGGCAGCGTGCAGTCGGTGCTGGTGGAAGGTCCCTCGCGGAAGAATCCAAACGAGCTCACCGGCAAAACCGAAAACATGCGCTCGGTGAACTTCCCCGGCCATCCACGCTTGGTCGGCCAGTTCGTCGACGTGCTGATCACCGAGGCGCTGACCAATTCGCTGCGCGGGCGGATGGCCACGGTGGACGAGGACGCGGCTTGATGCCCACTCCCCTGTAGGAGCGACGTAAGTCGCGACCGGAAACAGCATGGTCGCGACTTACGTCGCTCCTACAAGGGGCCACATCTTCAATCCAGCCGCTTGCGGAAGCGCAGGATGGCGGCGGACATCATCACCGTGGTGAAGGCCAGCAGCGCCAGCACGTCCGGCCATAGTTCCCACAGGCTGGCCCCACGCAGCATGACGCCGCGGATCAGGCGCAGGAAATGGGTCAATGGCAACACTTCCGCCAGCCACTGCACCGGCCGCGGCATGCCCGAGAACGGGAACATGAAGCCGGACAGCAGGATGGACGGCAGGAATACGAAGAAGGTCATCTGCATGGCCTGGAACTGCGACTGCGCACGGGTCGAGATCAGCAGGCCCAGGGTCAGGTTGGCCGCGATCAGCAGGATCGCCGCCACGTAGACGTGCCAGACGCTGCCGTTGAGCGGCACCTCGAACAGCCACATGCCCAACGCCAGCACCACGCTGGTCTGGATCAGGCCGATGCCGATGTAGGGCAGCACCTTGCCGATCATCAGTTCCGCGCTGCTGACCGGCGTGGCGATCAGCAACTCCATGTTGCCGCGCTCGCGCTCGCGCACGATGGCCACGCCGGTGAACAGCACCATGGTCATGGTCAGGATCACCCCGATCAGACCGGGCACGATGTTCACCGCCGAGCGCCGCTCCGGGTTGTAGAAGGCGACCACGCTGATGGCGCGCTCCGCCGGCACCACCGGACGGACCGCGCTGTCCGCCGGCATCTGCGCCAATTGCGCGGCCGCGCTCTGTACCGCGTTGTCGCTGCCATCGACCAGGATCTGCACCTGCTCGCGTCCCTCGGCGCGGCGTCGTTCGAAATCCGGCGGCACCACGATGCCCAGGCTGATCTCGCCGCGGCGAATGGCTTCCATCAGTTCCTGCGGCGTGCGTGCCGAAAGCGTCGGCTTGACCACCGTGGTCGCGACGATGTCCATCACCAGCGCGCGCGAGGCCGCGGTGTTGGCCTGATCGGCGACACCGGCCTTGAGATCGCGCAGGTTGGTGTTGATCGCATACCCGAACAGCAACAGCTGCATCACCGGGATGGCGACGATCATCGCCAGGGTGATGCGATCACGGCGCATCTGCCGCACTTCCTTCAGCATCACCGCGGAAAGCCGACGCCAGATCATGCGGCGCGCTCCTGCCCGTCCGGCGACGGACGGCCGCGGGTGGCGGCGACGAACACATCTTCCAGGTTGGCCTGCGAGGGCGCGACTTCCGCATCCATGCCCGCACGGCGCAGTCCGTCCGCCACCCGCGCCGCCGCGTCGCCATTGCCCGCCATGAGCACCCGCAGGGTGTTGCCGATCTGGGCCACGCTGATCACGTCCGCCAGCCCCAGCAGGACCTTCTGCGCCTGGCGCGGCTGCGCCGCTTGCACCGCCAGCGTGCGGCCGGCCAGTTCGCCGGTCAGATCCGCGGGCGTGCCATCGGCCACCAGCACGCCGCGGTCGAGGATGGCGATGCGATGGCAGCGCTCGGCTTCGTCCATGTAATGGGTCGACACCAGGATGGTGGTGCCGGCATCGGCCAGCTCGAACAGTTTTTCCCAGAAGTCGCGCCGTGATTCCGGATCCACCGCGCTGGTGGGCTCGTCCAGGAACAGCAGCTCCGGCTGGTGGATCACCGCTCCCGCCAATGCCAGGCGCTGTTTCTGGCCGCCACTCATGGTGCCGGCCAGCTGCTTCTGCCGGTCCTGGAAGTGGTACTGCTCGACCAGTTCGTCTATGCGTCGGCGCGCTTCGGCCTTGGACAGGTTCTGCACCGCGGCCAGGAATTCCAGGTTCTCGCGCACGCTCAGGTCCTCGAACAGCGAGAACTTCTGGGTCATGTACCCGATCCGGGTACGCAGTTGCTCGGCCTGTTCGGGAATGCGCAGGCCCAGGACCTGGATATCGCCCGCGCTGGGCGTCAGCAATCCGCACAGCATCCGGATCGTGGTGGATTTGCCGGAACCGTTGGGCCCCAGGAAGCCGTACACATTGCGACGCGGCACCCGCAGGTCCACCGCGTTCACCGCGATCAGGTCACCGAACCGTTTGGTCAGTCCGCGCGCCTCGATCGCGAAGCTGTCCGTTTCAGCGGCCACGGCCATCGCCAAACTCCACGCGCACCGGGAAGCCCGCCGGCAACTCCGCCGCGTCCTTGCCCAGACTGATTTCGGCCAGATAGCTCAATCGTGCCGCGTCCTTGCCGGTCAGCGCGTAGTACGGCGTGAACACCGGTTCGCTGCGGATCATGCGGACCTTGCCCGCGTAGACCTGCTCGCGACCATCGACATGCACCCGCACCGGATCGCCAACCTTGACCCCGGCGCGCAGCGGTTCGGGCACGTAGACGCGCGCATAGGGCGCCTCGCCCACCAGCATCACCGCCAGCGGCGCGCCGACCGGCGCCTGATCGCCCAGGCGGTACGGCAGGCTGTCGACCCGACCGGCGCGCGGGGCCACCACGTTGAGCTTGTCGAGGGTGACCGCCTGCACCGCGGCCTGTGCTTCGGCCGCTGCCAACGCCGCTTCGCCCTGCGCCAGTTGCTCCGGACGGGTGCCGCGCTCCAGTTCCAGCAATGCCGCCTGTGCAGAGCGCACCTGCGCGGCGGCGTTGTCGGCGGCCGCGCGCGCGCGGTCGACCTCGGCGGCCGCGACCAGTTGCTGCCTGCCGAGAGGCTGCAGCCGGTTGAAGTACGCGCGGGTATCGCTGGCCTGCGCCTGCGCGGCGGCCAGCGCCGCGCGCGCCTGGGCGATGGCTTCCACCCGCGGCCCCGCCTGCAGTTCCGACAATACGTCGCGATTCTGCTGCGCCTGCGCGCGCGCCGCCTGCAACTGCGATTGCGTGCGGGTCAGTTCGAGCTGCAGCAGCGGCGCGCCGGCCGCGACCTGCTGGCCTTCGCGCACCTCGATGCGCACGATCTTCTCGGCCACCGGCGCGGGCAGGGTCACCCGGTCCCACTCCAGCGTGCCCAGCGCCTGCGGCGCGGCGGGCTTGCAGGCGGACAGCGCCAGCAGCAACGCGGCCATCATCAGGTTGCGCTCATTTCGCATTGTCCAACTCCAGTCCACGGTCCAGCAGCACCAGCGTGTGTCGGCGCAGTTCCTCAAAATCCACATCGTCGGCGCCGAACAGCGTTCGCCAGATCGGCGCGCTTGCCAACGGGAAGAAGGTCAGGCCGACCAGCGACACCATCAGCAGGCGGGGATCGAGATCGGCGTTGAGTTTCCCCTGCTGCTGCGCTTCGGCGAACCTTGCCGCCATCATCCGCGGCAGCAGCGGGCCGATCTGTTCGATGAGCAGGTCGCGCAGCGCCCCGCCTTCGCACAGCACCTCCCGCACCCAGAGCGTGGGCAGCCACGGGTACCGCGTGACCAGGCCACCCACCCCATGCACGAACGCCGCGATCAATGCGGCGACATCCCCCTGCGCCTCCGCCACCGGCTCGCGCAGTTGCGCGACCACCGGCAGCAGGCGCTCGCCCACCACCGCCTGCTGCAACTGCGGTTTGTCGCCGAAGTAGTAATGCACCAGCGCCGGGGTCACCCCGGCTTCACCGGCGATGTCGCGCAGCGACGTGGCCGCGATGCCCTGGCGGACGAAACAGGCCAACGCGGCGTCGAGCAGGCGCTCGCGCTGGTCGGCCTGATCGGCGCCGGGGCGACCGGGGGCGCGCTTGCGCCGGGCCGGCGCGGCCGGGCCGGCGGCGGCGGAAGGGGGGCGGGTTCGGGAAGTGGGTTTCGACATGCGCGCATTATTTAATTCATCGTTTAATTAATGCAATACGCCGCCGACGAACGGTCATGCCGGCTGGCGTCGTGCCGGGTGCGGGTTTAACCTTCGCGGCCTGATACCTCGGCCGAGGAACGCCGCCGTGATCCAGCCCAACCGCTGATCTGCCGCTTGCAAATCCCGCGCGCCCGCTCCAGATAGGACCGGCCGACCCCATTTCCGCTTGTGCCTGCCCGTCCGGCCTCCGCCGGCCGCCTCCCGGCCGTCCGCCCGGTCAGGCCACCGCCATCGCTCCTCATCCATGACCGTACCCAGCAAACGCGAATTCACCCTTGAACCCGAAACCGCCGAGCGCCTGGCCAACCTGACCGGCCCGTTCGATGCCCACCTGCGCCAGATCGAGCTGCGTCTTGGCGTGGAAATCGCCAATCGCGGCGCGATCTTCCGGGTCACCGGCCCGGAAAAGGCGGTCGCCGCGACCGAGAAACTGCTGCGCTCCCTCTACGCCGAAACCGCCGGCGAGACCTTCGACAGCGAAGCCATCCACCTGCGCCTCAACGACGCCAACGTCGACCATGTCGCCGCCGGCGGTTTCGAGCCGCAGGAAGTGGCCATCAAGGTCAAGCGCGGCACCGTGCGCGGCCGGGGCGCCAACCAGGCCAACTACCTGCACGCCATCGCCACCCATGACATCAACTTCGGCATCGGCCCGGCCGGCACCGGCAAGACCTTCCTGGCCGTGGCCAGCGCGGTCGAAGCACTGAACGAGTCGCGCGTGCAGCGGCTGATCCTGGTGCGCCCGGCGGTGGAAGCCGGCGAGAAGCTGGGCTTCCTGCCCGGCGATCTGACCCAGAAGGTCGACCCCTACCTGCGCCCGCTGTACGACGCCCTGTACGAAATGCTCGGGGTGGAGAAAGTGGTCAAGCTGCTCGAGAAGAACGTGATCGAGATCGCGCCCCTGGCCTACATGCGCGGACGCACGCTTAACGACGCGTTTGTCATCCTTGACGAGGCGCAGAACACCAGCATCGAGCAGATGAAAATGTTCCTGACCCGCATCGGCTACGGCAGCACCGCCGTGGTCACCGGCGACCTGACCCAGATCGACCTGCCACGCCACCAGAAGTCCGGCCTGAAGGACGCGCTGGACGTGCTGCGCAACGTGGACGGCATTTCCTTCACCTTCTTCAGCAGCCGCGACGTGGTCCGGCATCCGCTGGTGGCGCGCATCGTCCAGGCTTACGATGCGCGCGAGGGCAAGGATTCGGAGACAGGTCCGGCATGACGCAGGGTCCGACACGGCTGGAGGTTTCGGTCAGCTACGCGCTGCCGCGCGCGGGCCTGCCCGCGGCGGTGAGCTTCCGCAAATGGGTGGCCGCGGCGCTGCGCGGGCGCATCCGCGAGGCCGACTTGGCCATCCGCATCGTCGACAGCAAGGAAGGCCGCGCGCTCAACCGCCACTATCGCGGCCGCGACTACGCGACCAACGTGCTGAGTTTCCCGGCCGACGTGGCCGAGGGCGTCAAGCTGCCCAAGGGCGTGAAGATGCCGCTGTTGGGCGATCTGGTGATCTGCGCGCCGGTGGTGGCCCGCGAGGCGCGCGAACAGAAGAAGACGCTCGCCGCCCATTACGCCCATCTCACCGTGCACGGCACCCTGCATCTGCTGGGCTGGGACCACGAGGACGACAAGGAAGCCGAGTGCATGGAGCAGCTGGAACGCGAGATCCTGGCCGAACTCGGCATCGACGATCCCTACGCGGAGCAGTAGTCCCGGCCGCGCACAGCGGCTACGCTTCGGGCTCCCGAAACAGCGATCCGATGCCATGCTCCCTGCCCGTTCCATTCCCCTCCTGTTGCTGCTGACGCTGGCGGCCGGCGCGCACGCGCGCGGCACGGGGGAGGATGCGGCGCCCGCATCGACCCCGGACAGGGTCGACATCGCCAGGCTGATCCGCTGCGAGGGTCAGCCAGAGGAGTTCATGGCGCTGGCGACCGCGCTGCAGGAGCCGCTCAAGGCGGTGTCGCTGGGCTGGCGCCCGCTGCCCCAGAGCAACATGTTCCTGAGCGAATACGCGCTCGGCGAGCCGGTGACGGTGTTCGGCCATTCCAGCGATCGCATCGCCTTCGCCGGCTCCAGCGTGATGGCGGTGCTGGACCTGCCGGACCCGCGTCCGCTGGCCCGCCAACTGGAACTGGAAACGGCGGTCGATACCCCGGAGAAGGCCATGTTCGGCAAGGAACTGGTCAGCGAGGAAATGCGCGACCCGGCCACCGGCGCGACCCTGGTCCGCTCGCTGGTGCTGAACGTCTCCAACGTCACCTCCCACCCCGGCAAGACGCTGGTCGGCTGCACCTACAGCATTGATCCGCTTGAGGAAGAGCCGGCCGAGCCGGCCGCCGGCGGCTGAGCGTCCGCCGCGCCTGCTAGACTCTGGCCCGTCGCCCGCCTCGCGGGCGCCCCTTTCCGAGAGATGTCAGAAGACGACAGTACCCAAGCGCCGGAGCACCACGAGAAACGGCGCAGCTGGCTAGAACGCCTGAGTTCGGCGTTTTCCGGCGAACCCACCTCCCGCGAAGACCTGGTCGCGATCCTGCGCGATGCGCAGAGCGACGGCCTGATCGGCGGTGACACCCTGCGGATGATGGAAGGCGCGCTGACGGTCGCCGAACTGACCGTGGGCGACGTGATGGTCCCCCGCGCGCAGATGATTTCCCTGCCGGTGGATGGCCGCTTCCTCGACCTGATGAAACTGGTGGTCGAATCCGGCCATTCGCGCTTCCCGGTCCATGGCGACAACAAGGACGAAATCCTCGGCATCCTGCTGGCCAAGGATCTGTTGCGCGGCGTGGTCGCCGACAACGGCCCGGGCAGCATCCGCGAACTGCTGCGCCCGGCGGTGCTGATCCCGGAGTCCAAGAAGCTCAACCTGCTGCTCAAGGAATTCCGGCTCTCGCGCAACCACATGGCGATCGTGGTGGACGAGTACGGCGGCGTCGCCGGCGTGGTCACCATCGAGGACGTGCTGGAACAGATCGTCGGCGAGATCGACGACGAACATGACGAAGCCGAGGACGGCGCCTCGCTGATCGCGGTGCAGGCCGACGGCCAGTACGTGGTCGACGCGCTGACGCCGATCGCCGACTTCAACGAACGCTTCGGCGCGGATTTCCCGGATGACGAATACGACACCATCGGCGGCCTGGTCACGTCCGCCATCGGCCACCTGCCCGAAGCCGGCGAGGAACTCACCCTGGGCCGGTTCGCCTTTCGCGTGGCCAAGGCCGACGCGCGCCGCGTGCATGCCTTCCACGTCGGCATCCTGGCCGAAAGCTGACGTGCTGCAGCGCCTGCTCCTGATCGCCGCGCTGTGGCTGCTGGCGGCATCGGCCTTCGCCGCGCCGCGCGTCGCGGTGGCGACCATGCAGCCGGGGGAGGTGTTCTTCGAACGCTTCGGCCACAACGCCATCGTGATCGCGGATCCGGCGACCGGCGCCGCGACCTCGTACAACTTCGGCTACTTCGATCCGGGCGAATCGGATTTCGTCGGCAACTTCGCCCGCGGGGTGATGCAGTACTACCTGGTCGCCCTGCCGCTGGAACAGGATCTGGCCCAGTACCGCGACAGCGGCCGCGGGGTGCGGCTGCAATGGCTCGACCTGCCGCCGGAACAGGCGCAGGCGCTGGCCGACAGCCTGGCCGTGCGGGCGCGGCCGGAAAACGCGCGCTACCGCTACGACTACTTCACCGCCAACTGCTCGACCCAGGTGCGCGACGCGCTGGACGCGGCGATGGGCGGCGCGCTGAAGCCGCAGTTGGCCGGCCGTTCCCGCGGCAACACCTATCGCAGCGAAAGCGTGCGGTTGGCTTCGCCGGCGACCTGGATGTGGCTGGGCTTCGATGTCGGCCTGGGACCGGCGTCGGACCTGCCGATGTCGCGCTGGGAGGAAGGTTTCATCCCGATGCGCCTGGCCGATAGCCTGCGCGAGGCGAAGAACGCCGCCGGCCGGCCGCTGGTGCAGGCCGAAGCCGAGTTGCTGCCACACCGGATCGCCGCCGAGCCGCCCGAGGCGCCGCGACGCTGGTGGCCCTGGCTGATCGCCGGACTGGCGGTGGCCGTCGCAATCGCTCTGGTCGGACGTCGGCATCCGCGCGTGATCGCCGCCCTGGCGCTGCCGTTCTGGCTGCTGTGCGCGATCGCGGGCGGTTTGCTGGTGTACCTGTGGGGCTTCAGCGAACACTGGGCCGCCTGGCGCAACCACAACCTGCTGCTGCTCAATCCGCTCTGCCTGCTGCTGCTGCCCGGCGCAATCGCCGTGCTGCGCCGCCGCAATCCGGGCCGGCTGTTCCGCGGCGTGCCGACCGCCGTCGCGCTTTGCGCGCTGTTCGCCTGGTTCGTACAGTGGCTGCCGTTCGCGTTCGGCTACCAGTACAACCAGTCCTGGGTCGCCCTGCTGCTGCCCATCCACCTGGCGCTCGCATACGTATTCAAACGGCCGCCTCACGCCGGCTGACGCAGGATGCGGCCTTTCCCACCGCATCCACGCAGGGCCCGCATGCTGATTCGACTGTTCGCACTGGCCGTCCTGGGCCTTCCCCTGGCCGCGGTCGCGGCGCCCGCCGCGCGCGTTGCCTCGCCTGACGGCCGCATCGTGGTGGAACTGGACGCCGATCCCGACGGCCGCCCGACCTACACCGTGCAGCGCGACGGCAAGCCGCTGCTGGCGCCCTCGCGGCTGGGTTTCCTGCTGCTCGACACGCCCAAGCTGGATCGCGCCATCGCGGTGACCACACCGCGCACGCGCGCGTTCGACGAGACCTGGGAACAGCCCTGGGGCGAGCGCCGCCGCATCCGCAACCACTACAACGAACTGCGGGTGACCTTGGCCGAGAATGCCGGGCCGCGCCGACACCTGGACCTGGTGTTCCGCGTATACGACGACGGCCTGGGCTTCCGCTACGAATTTCCCCGCCAGGATGGCCTGCCGATGGTGAAGATCCGCGAGGAGCTGACCGAATTCGCCCTCGCCGGCGACGCCACCGCCTGGTGGATTCCGGCTGGCGAATGGAACCGCGAGGAGTACCTGTACCAACGCACCCCGGTGGAGGAAGTCGGCGACGCGCAGACGCCGATCACCTTCAGGCTGGCCGACGGCACCCATCTGTCGATCCACGAGGCCGCGCTGGTCGACTATTCCGGCATGAACCTCACCCGCGTGGAAGGACGCCGGCTGAAGGCGCTGCTGACGCCGGGCATCGACGGCGCCAAGGTGACCCGCGAAGCGCCGTTCAACACGCCCTGGCGCACCGTGCAGATCGCCGACGACGCCGGTGGTCTGGTGACCTCTTCCCTGATCCTCAACCTCAACGAACCCAACGTGCTGGGCGACGTGTCGTGGGTCAAGCCGATGAAGTACGTCGGCGTGTGGTGGGAAATGCACCTGGACACCCGGACCTGGGCCTCCGGACCACGCCACGGCGCCACCAACGAGAACGTGACCAAGCACATCGACTTCGCCGCGAAGCACGGGTTCGGCGGGGTGCTGGTCGAAGGCTGGAACATCGGCTGGGATGGCGACTGGTTCGGCAACGGCGAGGACTTCAGCTTCACCCGCTCGTATCCCGACTTCGATCTGGAAAAGCTCAGCGCGTATGCGAAATCCAAAGGCGTGGTACTGATCGGCCACCACGAGACTTCCGCCAACGCCGCCCACTACGAGTCGCAGATGGGCGCGGCGTTCGACCTGTACCAACGGGTCGGCGTGCCCGCGGTCAAGACCGGCTATGTCTCCGACGCCGGCCAGGCCAAGGTGATCGGCGGCGACGGCACGGTCCACTACGCCTGGCACGAGAGCCAGGACATGGCCCGCCATCACCTGAAGGTGGTGACCGAAGCCGCCCGGCGACACATTGCCATCAACGCCCACGAGCCGATCAAGGACACCGGCCTGCGCCGCACCTATCCCAACTGGATCTCGCGCGAGGGCGCGCGAGGCATGGAGTACAACGCCTGGGGCCAGCCCGGCAATCCGCCCGAGCACGAAGCCATGCTGGTGTTCACCCGCCTGCTGGCGGGCCCGATGGATTTCACCCCCGGCATCTTCGGCATGAAGACCCGCTCGCCCGATGGCGTGGCCACCACCTGGGCCAAGCAGCTGGCGCTGTACGTGGTCATCTACAGCCCGATCCAGATGGCCGCGGACCTGCTGGAAAACTACGAGGCCAACCCGGGCCCGTTCCAGTTCATCAAGGACGTGCCGGTGGACTGGGAAGACACCCGCGTGCTCAACGGCGAGGTCGGCGACTACGTGACCATCGCGCGCAAGGATCGCCATGGCGACAACTGGTACCTGGGCGCGATCACCGACGAGCAGCCACGCACGCTGAAGGCTCCGTTGTCATTCCTTGATCCCGGCCGCCGCTACACCGCGCAGATTTACCGCGACGGTCCCAAGGCAGACTGGAAGGGCGCACGCGAGGACATCGTCATCGAGGAACGCGAGGTCGGCGCGGCCGATACGCTGGAACTCAGGCTCGCGCCTGGTGGCGGCCAGGCGATCCGCTTCGTGGCGAGGTAGGTCTTCTCTCCGTGGGAGCGACGTCAGTCGCGACCGCCGTCCTGCCAGCCAGGTGATTTTCGATGGGGCCAAGGCGTGCTTGGTCGGGCGCAGGGTCGCGACTGACGTCGCTCCTACAGGGGAAGGAACAATGGCGGCCGCTTGCTGCTCAAGGTCAACTGGCGCACGATCCGGTACATGAACCAATCGCCCTCGCTGAACCCGGTCCAGAACGCCCTGCCCAGCTGCGTGATCAATTGCGCCGTCTACGACCAGCAGGGCAAGCGCCGGGATATCACCCTGGACGAGATCAGCGACGTGCTGGCGGTCGACGACGGCACCTTCATCTGGGTGGGCCTGTACGAGCCGGCGGACTCGGTGCTGGAAAAGCTGCAGGAGGAATTCTGCCTGCACGACCTGGCGGTGGAGGATGCGCAGAACGCGCACCAGCGTCCGAAGCTGGAGGCCTACGGCAACTCCCTGTTCATCGTGATGCAGACCGCGCAGGTCGTGGACGACCGCATCCGCTACGGCGAGACCCACGCCTTCCTCGGGCCACGCTACCTGGTGACCGTGCGCCACGGTGCGTCGCTGTCCTATGCGCCGGTGCGCGAGCGGGTCCAGCGCGAACCGGATCTGCTGGGATTGGGACCCTCTTACGGCCTGTACGCGGTGCTGGATTTCATCGTCGACAACTACCGCCCGATCGTAGACGAGTTCCGCCAGACCCTGGACGCCCTGGAGAAGGATATCTTCGCCGACACCTATCGCCGGGTCACCGTGGTCAAGCTGTACGAGCTCAAGCGCGAACTGACCAAGATGCGCCTGGCGGTGGCGCCGCTGCAGGACGTGCTGGCGCAGCTGTCGCGCACGCAGAGTCCGCTGATTCCCGAGGAAGTGCGGCTGTATTTCCGCGACGTGCATGACCATGCACTGCGGGTCAACGAATCCACCGACACCCTGCGCGAGATGCTCACCACCGCGCTGAGCGTCAACCTGTCGCTGGTGACGCTGGCGCAGGGCGAGACGGTCAAGCGCCTGGGTGCGTGGGCCGCGCTGCTGGCCGCGCCGACCCTGATCACCAGTTGGTACGGCATGAACTTCGAGCACATGCCGGAGCTGGCCGGCCGGTTCTCCTATCCCCTGCTGATGCTGGGCGTGGCGGCGGTCTGCGTCGGCCTGTACCGCCTGTTCAAGCGCGTCCGCTGGCTGTAGCCGCGCAAGGGTGATCGGCGCCGGGTTTCGACCAAAGTCGAAGCCGGGAATCCGGCTTACGGATTGACCCTCCCCCGGCATCGGAGGACTCTAGCGGGAGTCTCCGTGGAGGGTGGATTCATGAAAGGTCTGTCGAAACTCGGCTGGGCGGCACTGGCCGTTCTCGGCGCGTTCGCGCTGGGCACGGTCGCGCTCCGCCGCGGCGAGCACATCAACGCGATCTGGATCGTCACCGCGGCGGTTTCGATCTACCTGATCGCCTACCGCTTCTATGCGCTGTTCATTGCCAACAAGGTGATGCAGCTCGATCCCACCCGCGCCACCCCCGCAGTGCTCCGCAACGACGGCCTGGATTACGTGCCCACCAACCGGCACGTGCTGTTCGGCCACCATTTCGCCGCCATTGCCGGCGCCGGCCCGCTGGTCGGTCCGGTGCTGGCCGCGCAGATGGGCTACCTGCCCGGCCTGCTGTGGCTGGTGGTCGGCGTGGTGCTGGCAGGCGCGGTGCAGGACTTCATGGTGCTGTTCATTTCCAGCCGCCGCGACGCGCGTTCGCTCGGCGATCTGGTGCGCGAGGAAATGGGCCGCATCCCCGGCACCATCGCGCTGTTCGGCGCCTTCCTGATCATGATCATCATCCTGGCGGTATTGGCGATGGTGGTGGTGAACGCGCTGGCCGAAAGTCCATGGGGCATGTTCACCGTCGCCGCGACCATGCCGATCGCGATCCTGATGGGCATCTACATGCGCTACATCCGGCCCGGCCGGATCGGCGAGATTTCCGTGGTCGGCCTGATCCTGCTGCTGGGCGCGATCTGGCTGGGCGGCAAGGTCGCCGCGGATCCCACCTGGGGCCCGGCCTTCACCTTCTCAAAGGAGTCCATCACCTGGATGATGGTCGCCTACGGTTTCATCGCCTCGGTGCTGCCGGTGTGGCTGCTGCTGGCGCCGCGCGACTACCTGTCCACCTTCCTCAAGATCGGAACGATCGTGGCGCTCGCCATCGGCATCCTGATCGTGATGCCCGATCTGAAGATGCCGGCGGTGACCGAATATGCGCGCACCGGCATGGGCCCGGTCTGGACCGGCGGCCTGTTCCCGTTCCTGTTCATCACCATCGCCTGCGGCGCGGTGTCCGGCTTCCATGCGCTGATTTCCTCCGGCACCACGCCCAAGCTGCTTGCCAGCGAAGGCCACATGCCCTACATCGGCTACGGCGGCATGCTGATGGAATCCTTCGTCGCGGTGATGGCGCTGGTCGCGGCCTCGATCATCGAGCCCGGTGTCTACTTCGCGATGAACGCGCCGCCGGCCGCGGTCGGCAGCGACGTGGTCACGGTCGCCGCCAAGGTCAGCGAATGGGGCTTCGCCATCAGCCCCGACGTGCTCACCGCCACCGCCAAGGACATCGGCGAAAGCACCATCCTCAACCGCGCCGGCGGCGCGCCCACGCTGGCGGTGGGCATCGCCCAGATCCTGCACAGCGTGCTGCCGGGCGAGGACACGATGGCGTTCTGGTACCACTTCGCAATCCTGTTCGAGGCGCTGTTCATCCTGACCGCGGTCGACGCCGGCACCCGCGCCGGCCGCTTCATGCTGCAGGACCTGCTCGGCAACTTCCTGCCCGCGATGCGTCGCACCGAATCCTGGACCGCGAACATCATCGCCACCGGCGGCTGCGTGGCCTTGTGGGGCTACCTGCTCTACACCGGCGTGACCGATCCCTTCGGCGGCATCAAGACGCTGTGGCCGCTGTTCGGCATCTCCAACCAGATGCTCGCCGGCATCGCGCTGATGCTCGGCACGGTGGTGCTGTTCAAGATGAAGCGTGATCGCTACGCGTGGGTCACCGCGGTTCCTGCGGTGTGGCTGCTGCTGTGCACGACCACCGCCGGCCTGCTGAAGATCTTCGACGGCAATCCGGCCCAGGGCTTCCTGGCGCAGGCGCACAAATACCAGGCCGCGATCGCCTCCGGCACCGTCACCGCTCCGGCCAAGACCATGGGCGAGATGCACAAGATCGTGGTCAACGCCTACGTCAACACCGGCCTCACCGCGCTGTTCCTGTTCGTGGTGGGCGCGATCCTGATCTACTCGATCAAGACCATCGTCGCCGCCCGTCGCAGCACGGTCCGCACCGATCGCGAAACGGCCTACGTGAAGGTCGATCCGCAGCAGCTGGCGAACCTGTGATGGGCACCGCGCTCGTTCCCGTCAGCCACTACCAGGTACACCGCCGGGTGTGGCGCCGGCTGGTGCAGACCGCGCGGCTGTGCTGCGGCGTGCCGGACTACGACAACTATGTCCGGCACATGCTGGAGAAGCATCCGGATCGCGAGGTCATGGATTACAAGACCTTCTTCCGCGAACGCCAGGAGGCGCGCTACGGCGGCAGGAGCGGATTCCGCTGCTGCTGAGTGCCCTCCATTCCCCCCTCTCCCGGCGGGGCCCGCGGGCCCCGCTTTTTTGTTCCGCGCTACCGTTCATCGGGCTTCCGGCGAGTTCTGGCCGCATCGCCGATGTCCCGGCGTTTCCCCAGACACCAACGGAACTGCGCGCCGCGTAGCCGCCGTTTCACTCGACGTCACAAGGGGTTTCGCCATGAATTCACCACGACGCCGCTCGCCGGCGCGCACGTTCCGCGGTTTCCTGTCCACCACCGCCGCCACGCTGGCGCTGGGAATGGTGCTGTCCCTTCCCGCCCACGCCACCGGCACCATCGGCACGCCGACGCCGGTCGACGTCGGCCTGAGCTGCAAGGATTTCGACACCGCCGGCATCCTCAGCGAACTGGTCATCAACCCGCTGCCGGACGGCGTGCAGGCGCACACCGATGGCGTACTGACCGTGGACACGATCCATTTCGAATCCACCAGCGGCTGGCTGTTGTATTGGGAGCAGCTGAGCAGCGGCCAGTCCATCCATAGCGTTTCGCTGAGCGACGACAACGGCGGCGTGCTCTATGTCTACGACCCGCCGGTCACCAGCGACGCCGGCCTGCACCTGCCCGCCGCGCCCGGCTTCACCATCCTCACCAACACTCCCTATCCGCACATCAGCCGCGCCAGCTTCTGCTATTCCACCCCCGACCAAACCGGCTTCGAGGGCTGCACGCTGGGTTACTGGAAGGTCAAGAAGCATCATGATTCCTGGCCAGTGCCGTTCACCGTCAACACACTGCTGCAAGGCTACTTCGGCAGCGGGGCACCCGACGTCACCTTCCTGACCGCGCTCAATTTCCAGGGCGGTCCGGGCGTGGACGGCGGCAAGCGCATCCTGCTGAAGCAGGCGGTGGCATCACTGTTGAACGCGGCATCGTCCGGCGTGGATTTTCCGCTGACCACCGCGCAGGTGATCCAGCAGGTCACCTTCGCCCTGGACAGTGGCGATCGCGACGTGATGATCTCGCTGTCCGCCACCTTGGACGCGTACAACAACCAGGGCTGTCCGCTGAACTGAAGTGCATCGCCCGCAGAAACAAAAGCACGGCGGCCTGGCGGCTGCCGTGCTTTTTTCAGCGCCCGTATCGACTCCCCGAGTCGGGTTTTATCCCTGCCCCGCCATCGCGCGCAGGGTGATGCCAACCACGTAGGCCGCACCGGTGCCGGTGGCGTAGCCGAGCGTTCCCAGCAGCACGCCCACCGGTGCCAGCGCCGGATGGAACGCGGTGGCCAGCACCGGCGCCGAGGCCGGGCCGCCGATGTTGCTCTGGGAGGCGATGGCGAAATAGAAGAACGGCGCGCGCAGCAGCTTGCCCACGCCCCACAGCAGCACGATGTGCACCGCGATCCACATCACCCCCAACAGGAACAGCCACGGGCGCTCTAGCAGCGCCAGCAGATCCATCTGCATGCCGATGCAGGCGATCAGGAAGTACAGGAACATCGAGCCCCACTTCGACGCACCCACGCCTTCCAGGGTGCGCATGCGGGTGAAACTCAGCAGCAGGCCCGCGAAGGTTGCCAGCAGGACTACCCACACGAACGGCTTGTCCAGGCTGACCATCGGCGACCACGCCACGTTGGCCGCGAACCAGCCGGCTAGCGGCGCGGCGACCGCGTGCGCCAATCCCACCGTTCCGAACGCCACGCCACCCAGCACCATCAGGTCCGACAGGGTGGGAATGCGCGCGTGCTGGGCCTGGTAGCTGGCGATGCGCTCGCGCAGTTCGTCGATGGCCGAGGTGTCCGCGCCGCTGTGGCGATCCAGCGCCGGCGCGCGCGCGGCGAAGAAGATCAGCACCGCCATCCACACATAGCCGACGCCGACGTCGACCACCGCGAACTGGCCGAAAGTGGTCGCGTTGACCTCGAAGATCTCCTTCATCGCCAGCATGTTGGCGCCGCCGCCAATCCAGCTGCCGGCCAGCGCGGCCATGCCGGCCCAGGTGTCGCCGGCGACGGTTTCGGGATGGAACCAGCCCATCACCTGGAATGCCACCACCGCCCCCAGCATGATGCTCAGCACCGCCGCCACGTACATCACCAGCATCTTCCAGCCCAGGCCGAGGATGCCCTTCAGATCGATGCTCAGCGTCAGCAGCACCAGCGCGGCCGGCAGGAACACATCGCGCGCCACCGGGTTGTACAGCTTGGTGTTCTCGCCGTCGATCAGGCCGACGGTGTTGTAGACGCCGGGAATGAAGTAGCACAGCAGCAGCGCGGGCACGAAGCTGTAGAACTTGCGCAGATGGCGGTTCTCGCTGCTGGACGTCCAGAAGATCACGCCCAGCGTGGCGGCGATCAGCCCGAAAACGATGATGTCGTTGTTGATGAGTGCGCCGGTGCCTGCTGCCGCCATCCGGTATCTCTCCCCTGGTGATGAAAGGGTGCCTTCGGCTCAGCCGTTTCCCTGGCACGAAAAAAGGCGCGCCGCGGATGCGGCGCGCCCTGCGTGCGTCACTGGCCGATGTGCTGCTTCAGCCAGGCGTTGACGGTGTCATGCCACTGCACGCTGTTCTGCGGCTTCAGCACCCAGTGGTTCTCGTCCGGGAAGTACAGGAACTGCGACTTGATGCCCTGCCGCTGCAGCGCGGTGAACGCGGCCAGGCCCTGCTCGACCGGGATGCGGTAGTCCAGCTGGCCGTGCACGATCAGCATCGGCACCTTCCAGTCCTTGACGTGGTTGACCGGATTGAACTTCTCGTAGTTCGCCGGCACCGCGTACGGCGTGCCGCCCTGTTCCCATTCGGTGAACCACAGTTCCTCGGTCGAGTAACCCATCATGCGCTGGTCGAACACGCCGTCGTGGTTGACCAGGCACTTCCACGGGCCGTTCCAGTTGCCGGCGATCCAGTTGACCATGAAGCCACCGTAGCTGGCGCCCAGCGCGCAGGCCTTGTCACCGTCGATGAAGTCG
>NZ_JANJUE010000328.1 GCF_024710765.1 Pseudoxanthomonas sp. | reverse complement strand
CAGGCGGACCGGCGAGGTGATCAACGTGAACGGAAGGGCGATCCGGATCCTGGGCGTGAGCTGATCAGGGCAGCTTCGTTCCCACGGCACCCCACCACGGTGCAATGGTGTAGGTCAATCGCCCCACCTTCACGAAGGGGTCCTGCATCAGTTGCGCTTCGACCTCCTCACGCGTGTCGCAGTCATACAGCAGCAGTCCGCGCCAGCCCTCGTCGTTCTTGCCGTAGGGACCGGCCATGACAATGAGGCCCTTGGCCGCCTGGGCATCCTGGTGGGCCAGATGCTCCTTCTGCAGGGTCGCGGCGGTGAGGCTGTCCAATGCCGGTCCATCGCCCTTGGTGTAGAGCACGAACCAGTACTGCTTCATGTGGTAGGTGCTGTCCGCGATGGTGACATCGAAGGTGCGCTGGGCGTTGGCGGCACCAGCAAGGCCCAGCAGGGAAAGGAGCATCAGGGTTCTCATGACAGCGGCGGATGTTCGGCGCGGGCGCGTTGGAGCACCTCGGCGATGAAGGGGGTCTTGGCGTGCGTATAGGCGGCACGGTCCGCGGGATGCGCGGTGACCAGGGAATGTTTCAAGGCCTCATACGCTTGCGCCACCTCGGGATGGGCACGCAGGTGGTCACGGAAGAGCAGTCGGTCGGTGGTGGCCTGGTCATGTTCCACCATGTGCACATGGACCGTGCGTTGGCCCGCTTCGTTGCGAAGGATGAACCAGGCGTAGTACGGTGCACGCTCACCCATGGTGGGCCGCCAGATGAACTCGTAGGCCAGGTCCTTCATGATGGGCACCACCTCGCGCCGCACCCGGTCCAGGCTCGTCACCTCCACCTGGATATCGATGATGGGCTTGGCACTGAGGCCCGGCACTGCGGTGCTGCCGATGTGCGTGATGCGCTTCACCACATCGAGCGGTAGCGACCGCACCAGCCTTCCCTCCTCTTCGGTATAAAGGGCCGGCCAGCGCTCATCATAGGGAACGATGGCGATGGGCTCGCGGGTGAGCTCAGCGATGCGTTCGGCGGGGATGTTCGTGGTGTCGCTCATGCCCCTCCCGAATAGATGTTGAAGCGCTCACCACGGAGGAATCCCACCAGCGAAAGACCGCTGTCGCGCGCCAGCTGCACGGCCAGGGAGGACGGTGCGCCCACGGCCGCCATCAGGGGGATGCCCGCCACCACGCACTTCTGTGCGAGCTCGAAGCCCGCGCGGCCACTGACTAGCAGCATGCTCGAATCGGTCGGCAGCTCCGCGTTGAGCGCGGCCCCGATCACCTTGTCCACGGCGTTGTGGCGGCCCACATCCTCGCGCAGCAAGAGAAGCTTTCCCTCGCGATCGAACAAG
>NZ_JANJUE010000317.1 GCF_024710765.1 Pseudoxanthomonas sp. | reverse complement strand
CGTGGGCGACTGCGCCGGCATGGCGGCCGACCTGTTCGAGACCTACGCCGTCACGCTGATCGCCACCATGGTGCTGGGCGCCCTGCTGGTGGCGGCCGCACCGGTCAACGCGGTGCTGTACCCGTTGGCGCTGGGCGCGGTGTCCATCGTGGCATCGATCATCGGCTGCTTCTTCGTCAAGGCCTCGCCCGGCATGAAGAACGTGATGCCCGCGCTCTACAAGGGCCTGGCCATTGCGGGCGTGCTCTCGCTGATCGCGTTTTACTTCGTCACCGCCTGGATCATTCCCGACAACGCGCTGGGCGGCACGGGCGCGCAGATGCGTCTGTTTGGGGCCTGCGCCACGGGCCTCGTCCTCACGGCGGCGCTGGTCTGGATCACCGAGTTCTATACCGGCACGCAGTATTCGCCGGTGCAGCACATCGCCCAGGCCTCCACCACAGGCCATGGCACCAACATCATCGCGGGCCTGGGTGTCTCGATGCGTTCCACCGCCTGGCCGGTGCTGTTCATCTGCGCGGCCATCTACGCGGCCTATGCACTGGCCGGCCTGTACGGCATTGCCGTCGCCGCCACCTCGATGCTGAGCATGGCCGGCATCGTGGTCGCACTGGACGCCTACGGGCCCATTACAGACAACGCTGGCGGCATCGCCGAAATGGCCGAGATGCCCAGCAGTGTGCGCGACATCACCGACCCGCTGGACGCCGTGGGCAACACCACCAAGGCCGTGACCAAGGGCTACGCCATCGGTTCCGCCGGCCTGGCCGCCCTGGTGCTGTTCGCCGACTACACCCACAAGCTCGAAAGCTACGGCCGCGCCATCACCTTCGACCTGTCCGACCCCATGGTCATCGTCGGCCTGTTCATCGGCGGCCTGATTCCCTACCTGTTCGGCGCCATGGCGATGGAGGCCGTGGGCCGCGCCGCCGGTGCCGTGGTGGTGGAAGTGCGCCGCCAGTTCAGCGAGATCAAGGGCATCATGGAAGGCACGGCCAAGCCCGAATACGGCAAGGCCGTGGACATGCTGACCACCGCCGCCATCAAGGAAATGG
>NZ_JANJUE010000053.1 GCF_024710765.1 Pseudoxanthomonas sp. | reverse complement strand
TCGAGGCCGAAATGCTGTGGGGGCGGCGTGCCGCGGGCGTGGCCGCTGGTGCCGCCGGGGCCCAGCGCCGCGCCCGCGGCGACCACGCTGCCCGCCCGCAGTCCGCTGGCCCATTGATCCAGGTGTGCGTAGTAATAGCGTTCACGCCCGGGACCGAGCACCCAGACCTGGCGGCCACCCAGGCCGCCCTCACGGATCGAGGTGACCACGCCGCGCGTGCTGCTCAGCACCGGCGTTCCGCGGCGGGCGAAGATGTCCACGCCCGCATGGCGTCGATCCGTGCCGCGCGCGGCGCCGAACGTGGCGGCGATGTCGCGCGCGGCCACGCCCTGCACGGGGACGGCAAGCGCGTTGGCGGGCGGCAGGCGCGACAGTTCCCACAGCGTGCGAAGCGGAAGCAGGAAGGGTTGCCACCACGCCCATGCCGCCAGCCATGCCAGCAGCAGGATCGCGGCCCAGGCGAACAGGCGTCGATGCCTGCGGCGGGCGGGACGCGGGCCGGTGGCGGCCATGGCGATCAGGCCGGCGGAGCGGAATCCGCCAGTTGCCGTTCCAGGCGCGCCTTCAGATCGGCATCCAGCTTCAGCTGCCGCGCCAGTTCATCCAGGTAGGCGCGCTCCATGAAATTCTGTTCGTCGACCACCATCAGGCTGGCCAGGTACATCTCCGAGGCCACCTCCGGGCTATCGCCGGCGCGCGCGACCTCGGCCGGATCCAGCGGCTTCTGCAGCTCCGCCTGCAGCCAGCGCTGCAGTTCGGCATCGTCGCCGAGGCGGCGGAACTCGCCCTCGATCACGCCGCGCTCGCGCTCGTCGACGTGTCCGTCCGCCTTGGCCGCGGCAATGAGCGCGCGCAGGATCGCCTGGCTGTGGTGCTCGGCCTGGGGCGGGGGCAGGCGATCGACGGTACGCGGTTCGTTGACCGCGGCCGCGCTCTGCTGCTGGTGATCGCGATAGGCCTGGTAGGCCATCATGCCAATGGCGGCCAGGCCACCGTAGGTCGCGAGCTTGCGGGTCTTGCGGTTCTTGCCGAGCAACAGGCCCAGCGCGCCACCGGCGACGGCGCCCTTGCCGAAGTCGGCGTTGAGCAGGCTGCCGCCGGTCTGGGACTTGAGCAACTGTTCCAGGAAGCCTTGAATCTTCATGCGCGGGAATCCTTGGTTGTACGAAAGGGATGGGATCGGGATGGGGTCGCGCGGGCCCGGGCACAAGCGTGACCGATGGCAGGGCCGCGATGGTGCGCGCCCGCGGGCCGGGAGCCTGTCCTTGGGAAATACCGATGAACAGGCGAAAAAAAAGGGACGGCCAGGCCGTCCCTTTTTTCGATGCGAGGTGTCGCGCCTGGATCAGGCGGCGGCGTCCTTCAGCTTCTTGAGCGGGCGCACCTTGACCTTCACCGAGGCGGGCTTGGCGGCGAACCACTGCTCTTCCTTGGTGAACGGGTTGATGCCCTTGCGCTTCGGCTTGGCCGGCACGTTGATGGCGCTGATCTTCAGCAGGCCCGGCAGGGTGAAGGAGCCAGCGCCCTTCTTGCTGATGGAGGCGTGGACCGCGCTTTCCAGCGAAGCCAGCACGGCGCGCACGTCCTTCGCGGCCACGGCGGTGGCTTCGGCGATGTGGGCGACCAGGCCGGACTTGCTCAGCGCTTCCTTGATCGGCTTCGGGGCTGCCGGCTTGGCGGCGGCCTTCGGTGCGGCTTTCTTGGCGGCCTTTTTCGGCGCTGCCTTCTTGGTGCTCTTTGCCATAAGTGTCCTGTTTTTACAGTCTGTAGGTGGGTAATCGGGCCGACCGCGTCGGCAGGCGCAATGTAGGACAAAGAATTCGCGTCGCACAAGTAGCAAGACGCCAAATAGCGCGTTTTTTTTGCGGTTTCCGGCGGATGGTGCGACTTGAGGCGGGAAATTCGCCGGGAAACCGGTGCCGAAGCGGGTGGACGAGCGCCGATCCGGTGGCGGCGGCGGGCGGAACGCTGCATGCGCTCCGCCCTTTCGCGACGTTCAATCGTCCTCGGGTTTCGGCTTGTACGCGTCGACCAGCTTCTGCTGCACGTTGCCGTGCACCGGCTCGTAATGGCTGAAATCCAGGCTGTAGCGGCCGCGGCCGGCGGTCACGGACTTCAGTTCCGCCGCATAGCCTTCCAGTTCGGACAGCGGCACCTGTGCCCGGACGATGATTTCCCCGCGCACCGTATCGGTACCGTTGATGCGGGCGCGCTTGCTGGACAGGCCGCCGGTGATGTCGCCGACCTGGGCTTCCGGCGCGGCGACCTCCAGGTCCACCACCGGTTCCAGCACCTGCGGGCGCGCCTTGCCGATGGCATCCAGGAAGGCCTTCTTGCCCGCCGCGACGAACGCGACCTCCTTGCTGTCGACCGGATGGTGCTTGCCGTCCAGGATCACCACGCGCAGGTCCTGCAGTGGATAGCCGGCGACCGCGCCGCTGGCGAGGACCTGGCGCACGCCCTTTTCCACCGCGGGCATGAATTGGCCCGGGATGGTGCCGCCCTTGACCTCGTCCACGAACTCGAAACCCTGGCCGCGCGGCAGCGGTTCGATCCGCAGCGACACTTCGCCGAACTGGCCGGCGCCGCCGGTCTGCTTCTTGTGGCGATGATGGCCATCGGCCTTCGCGGCGATGGTTTCGCGGTAGGCGATGCGCGGCGGCCGGGTCCGGACCTCGACGCCATGGCGGTCCTTGAGCCGATCCAGCATCACCCGCAGGTGCAGGTCGGACAGGCCGCGCACGACGGTCTCGTTGAGTTCCGCCGCATGCTCGACCACGAACGCGGGGTCCTCCTCGGCCAGCTTCTGCAGCGCGGTGGACAGCTTCTGCTCCTGGCCCTTGCTGGCGGCTTCGATCGCCAGGCCGAACATCGGCCGGGGGAAATCCACCGGGGCCAGGTGGATGTGGTCCTCGTCGTGGCTGTCGTGCAGCACCGCATCGAAATGCAGGTCCTCGATCTTGGGGACGGCGGCGATGTCGCCGGGGACCGCCTGCTCGATCTCGGCGTGGTCCTTGCCCTTGAGTTTGAACAGGTGCGCGACCTTGAACGCTTTCTTGCCGTCGTCGACGAACAGCAGGGCATCCTTCTTCACCGTGCCCTGGTAGACCCGGAAGATACCCAGTTTTCCGACGAAGGGGTCGTTGACGATCTTGAACACGTCGGCGATCACGTGGGCCTGCGGATCCGGGCGCGCCTGCACCGCTTCGGTGCCGGCGCCGTTGGTGCGCTGGAACGGCGGCGGATTGCCTTCGCCCGGATGCGGGAACAGGCGCTCGGCCACGTCCAGCAGTTCGGCCACGCCGGCGCCGGTGCGCGCGGACACGAAACAGACCGGCACCAGGTGGCCTTCGCGCAGGCATTGCTCGAAGGCGTCGTGCAGCTCCGGACCGGACAGGCCGCCTTCGCCGGCATCCAGGAAGTGCTCCATCACCGTTTCGTTGATCTCCACCACCTGGTCGATGATCTTCTGGTGCCATTCGGCCACCGGCCCCAGGTCGGAATCGCCCTGCGCCTGGCCGAAGCAATCCACGACCCGGCGACCGCCCTCGGCGGGCAGGTTGAGCGGAAGCACTTCCGCGCCGAAGGATTCGCGCAGGTCGGCCAGCACGCGCGCGCAATCGGCGCCGTCATGGTCGATCTTGTTCACCACGATGGCCCGGCACAGGTTGCGCTGGCGGGCGCGTTCCATCAGCCGGCGGGTGCCGTGGGCCACGCCGGTATCGGCGTCGACCACGATCAGCGCGGTTTCCACCGCCGACAGCGCCGACAGCGCGGGCCCTCGGAATTCCGGATAACCGGGCGTGTCGATGAGGTTGAGGTGGATGCGTTCGCCGGAGGCGGCCAGGTGATCGGTGCTGGCGATGGCGGTGTCGATGGAATGGCCGCGGGCCTTTTCGATCGGATCGTGATCGGACACGGTGGTGCCGCGTTCGATGGTGCCTGCCGCCTGGAGGGTGCCGCCGGCATGCAGCAGGGCTTCGAAGAGCGTTGTTTTGCCGGCGCCAGGGTGGCCTGCCAGGGCCACGTTGCGGATTTGGGGTGTGCTGTAGGACATGAGGCCGTTCCTCCCGGGAAGTGGGGTCGAAGGGCCGTCATGGCTGTCCGGGCCGGCGCGACCCGTGAGCGTGCGCTCGGCGGGCGGTCATGGCGGGCAGCCAGCATCGGCCGCGCTGGCGGCGGGGTCAAGTCGCAACGCGCAACCAGCGCTACACATGTCGCGGTGTAAGCTGCCGTTCCCCTGGACGAGGAGCGGCAGCCATGGCTTTGAAACGTTACGCGGACGCGGTGTGGAAGGGTGACCTGCAGGCCGGCAAGGGCAACATCAGCACGCCGCAGAGCGGCCTGTTCGATGCCCAGAACTATTCGTTCAAGACCCGCTTCGGCGATGAAAAGGGAACCAACCCGGAGGAACTGCTGGCGGCCGCGCACGCCGGCTGTTTCAGCATGGCGCTGTCGGCGGTGCTGGGCAAGGCCGGTTTCACGCCGGACATCATCCAGACGCGGGCCGAGGCGACCATGGAACCGGGCATGGATCCGGGGCCGACGATCACCGGCATCAAGTTGATCGTGTCGGCGCGGGTCCCGGGCATCGATGCCGCCCAGTTCGACGAGATCGCGCACCAGGCCAAGGCCGGTTGCCTGATCTCGCGCGCGCTGTCGGTGCCGGTCTCGCTGGAAGCGACCCTGCTTGCCTGACCGGGCTGTGCCCGGCTGGAGCGCGTTGTTCCTGCATGGCGCCGGCGGAGGTGGCTGGGAATGGAATCGCTGGTGCGGGATCTGGCGCGCGCGCGGCATCGCGGTGCACGCCCCGGATCTGCAGCCGGCGTCCGCGGGCATCGAGGCGACCGGATGGGACGACTACCGTGGCCAGGTGGCGGAGTGGCTGCGGGCACTGCCGCGCCCACGCGTGCTGGTCGGTGCGAGCCTCGGCGGCCTGCTCGCGATGCAGGCCACCGAAGGCGCCGATGCGCTGATCGTGGTCAATCCGCTGTTGCTGGCGCCATGGCACCGGGAATTGCGGGCGCGGGACTGGCCGGATCGGGTTCGCTGGCGAAGCGACGCGCGCCTGGCTTCGACCCGTCGGTCGATGCCGGAAGCCGACCCGGCATCGGTCCTGTACGCATTGCGCCGCTGGCGTGACGAGTCCGGCGCGGTGTTGCGCACGGCCCAGGCCGGCATCGCGGTCGAAGCGCTCCGTTGCCCCGCCTTGTTCATCGCCTCGCGGGATGACGGCGACGTCCCCGCGCCGGCGGTGCGCGGCCTGGCCGCGGCGTCGGGAGCGGGCCTTCTCGGGGTCGCCGGTGGCCATTTGGCGCCGCTGCTGGGCCGGGATGCCCCGCAAGCCGCCCGGCAAGCTGTCGAATGGCTAAACAATCCAGGGGCGGCCGGCTGAGTTCAGTCTGTTTTCACCCGCCCGACTCGACGATGCGTCGCACGCCATCCCGGCGTGGGGAGCCTGTCATGAACCGCCTGTCCACCGCTCTGATCGCCTTCGGCCTGTTGGCTTCCGGCGCCGCTTCGGCGCAGTCCTATTCCGGCGGCTACGGCGATCGGAATGACCGCTATGCCAGCGGCGACTACGACTATGCGCGGGTGATACGGGTGGACCCCGTCATCGAGGGCGACCGTTATGGCGGTCGTACCGTCAGCACGGCGCAGCGCTGCTACTACCGCGACGCGGACGATCAATACGTTTCCGGCGATGGCTACTACGGCGACGATCGCTACCGGGACGATCGCTATGGCGATCGCTACGGCGACGATCGCTATCGCGGGAACGACACCGGCCGGACCGTGGCCACGGTGATCGGTGGCATTGCCGGCGCCGTGCTCGGCAGCAAGATCGGCGACGGCAGCGGCCGTTATGTCGGCACCGCCGTGGGCTCGATGGTCGGCGGCATGGCAGGCCGCTCGATCTACGACAACACCCAGCGCAACCGCCAGGTCCGGCGCGGCACGGTACGGGTCTGCGACCCCGAGCCGGTCAATGGCGGATACAGCGGTCATGACGGCGACGGTCGCGTCACCGGCTACGACGTGACCTACGAGTACGCCAACCGGACCTACCACACGCGCACCAGCTATCACCCCGGCGATCGCATCCGCGTGCGGGTGGACGTGCGACCCGAATAAGGCCGCCGTATCGCAAAAAGGGGCTCTTCGGGGCCCCTTTCGTTTTCCGGCGCTTGAATGCGCCCGCCATCGAACGCATAGTCGCCCGGTTCATTCACACGGGAGCAGGGGATGCGCGGGACTTTGCTGGCGATGGTGTTGGGTGCGGTATCGGCATCGGGAATGGTCCTGGCGGACGAGGTCACCGTCCTGACCGCCGACCGGATTCATACCTCCGATCCGCAGCGGCCGCAGGTGCAGGCGATGGCCTGGAACCAGGAGGGCCGCCTGCTCGAACTGGGCGAGTCCGCCGCGCTGCTGGCGAAGTATCCGCAGGCCAGGCGCATCGATGCGTCCGGCAAGACCGTGATCCCCGGTCTCATCGATGCGCACGGACACCTGATGGGCCTGGGATACGCGTTGATGCGCGCCGATTTGACCGATACCCGCAGCAAGCAGGAAATCCTGGAACGCCTGCGCACCTATGCCGCGCAATTGCCGGAAGGCGCGTGGCTGCTGGGGGGAGGCTGGGATCAGAACGACTGGCCGGAGAAGGTGTTTCCGGCGGCGACGGATCTGGATGCCGCGTTCCCCGACCGTCCGGTCTGGCTGGAGCGCGTGGACGGCCACGCTGGCTGGGCCAATTCGGCGGCGTTGCGGGCGGTGGCGGCCAAATCCGGAAAGCCCCTGGCGGGTGACTGGCAACCGGCGGGCGGGCGCATCGAACGCAAGGCTGGCAAGCCGACGGGCGTGTTCGTCGATGGCGCGATGGCGCTGGTCTACGAGGTGGTGCCGCCGGCGGATGACGCCACCCGGGAGCAGGCCGCCGCCAAGGCCTTCGACGCGGCCGTGCGGCACGGCTTGACCGGCGTGCACGACATGGGCGTGTCGCGCGAGGACCTGGCGCTGTTCAAGCGCTTCGCCGATGCCGGCAAACTGCCGCTGCGCGTGGACGCGTATGCGGATGGCGATGGCAACGCGCTCGCGGATCTGTGCGCCAACGGGCTCTACCGCCATCCCGGCGGGCGCCTGGAGATGCGCGGGGTGAAGCTGTACATCGACGGTGCGCTGGGCAGCCGCGGCGCGGCCATGCTGGAAGACTACAGCGACGATCACGGCAACCACGGATTGCTGGTCACCGATCCGGTGACCTACGAGGCATCGGTGCGCAAGGCACTGGGTTGCGGCGTGCAGGTCGCCACCCACGCCATCGGTGATCGCGGCAACCGCATCGTGCTGGACACCTATGCGAAGGTGCTCGGCGACAAGGCCGGTTCCGATCACCGCTGGCGCATCGAGCATTCGCAGATCGTGGCGCTGGAGGACATCCCGCGCTTTGCCAGGCTGGGCGTGATCGCCTCGATGCAGCCCACCCATGCCACTTCGGACATGCCTTGGGCGGAAGACCGGGTGGGACCGCAACGCATTCTCGGCGCCTATGCCTGGCAGCGTTTCCTGCACAGCGGTGCGCGCCTGGCGCTGGGTTCGGATTTCCCGGTGGAGTCGGTGGATCCGCGGCTGGGCCTGTATGCCGCCGTCACCCGCCAGGACCGCGAAGGCCAGCCGCCGGGCGGATGGCAGCCGGAACAGCGGCTCGGCGCCGCCGAGGCGGTGCGCGGATTCACCGCCGACGCGGCCTGGGCGGGACGCGATGAAAAGGAAGTCGGGCAACTGGCGCCCGGGCTGCGCGCCGATTTCGTGATCGTGGACGAGGACCCGCTGGCGGTGCCGTCCGCGCAGCTGGATGATCTGCACATCCGGTCGACCTGGGTGGACGGCAAGCCGGTTTACGAAACGCCCTGAGCGGAGCTCCGGCCCGCGTGCGCCCCGCGCGGGCCGGAAGGGATTTCAGGCAGGGACTGCGCCGCCACCGCGCGGGCTTACCAGTCCAGCGTGCCGCTCACCACGGTGCGCACGTGCCCGCCGGACCAGACGTCGCCATTGGCGTCGATGTGCAGTTGCAGGCGGGCGTCATGGCCGACCTCGCGGCCTTGGCTGACGGTGTAGCGGTTGCGACCGCCGGGCAGCGCGCCGCGTTCGGCCAGCCAGGCCGCCAGGGTCGCGTTGGCCGCGCCCGAGGCGGCGTCCTCGAACACCGCGGGCGCGCCGACGAAGGCGCGCACCACCAGATCGTAGTCCTGGCTGGCGTCGGCGCGCGCGTAGGCGCAGACCCCCATGCTTTCGGTGGCCTTCGCCAGTGCGGCGATCGCGTCCCAGTCGGGCGCGGCCGTGCGCAGGCTGCGTTCGTCGCGCACTTCGGCCAGCCACCAGCGACGGCCGCCATCGACCAGTGCGGGCGGCAGGTCGCCGGCGGGGAGTGTGGCGAGCGCGGCGCGCAGCAGCGGATCGTTCGCCGGTTCGCCGGTTCTCTGCACACTGGCGCGCGGCGTGCGCACGGCGATGCTGCGCGCGGCGCCTTCGCCCTCCACGCGCAGCGGCAGGCAGCCGGCAGTGCCTTCCTGCACCAACTGGCCGTCGCGCGGCGTGGCCAGTCCCGCTTCCAGTACCACGTGCGCGGTGCCGACGCTGGGATGGCCGGCGAATGGCACCTCGCGGCGCGGGCTGAAGATGCGCAGGCCGTAGCTGGCTTCCGCCGAGGGCGCGGGGAACACGAAGGTGGTTTCCGGCAGGCGCGTCCAGCGGGCGATGGCCTGCATGGCATCGTCGTCGAGGCCTTCGGCATCCAGGACCACGGCGAGCGGATTGCCGGCGCCGGGGCGGTCGGCAAAGACGTCCAGTTGGACGTAGCGGCGAAGGGTCATCGGGGGAATCTCGGTGGGGGCGCGCAGCTTACCAAGTCGCGCTGCCGGCGATGACCGGCTGGACGCGTCCGCCGATCCAGATCGCGCCGGCTTCATCGCGCTCGACCACGACCCTGCCATCGCGCCCGAGTTCGCGCCCCTGGCTGGCGACATACCGGCCCTGGCCGGGAAAGCGGCCGGCGGCGTGCAGGGCGGCGCCGATGGCCGCGTTGGCGCTGCCGGTGACCGGGTCTTCCGGAACATCGTTGGCGGGGCAGAACGCCCGCACTGCGAGCGCGTGGTCAGTCGCCGCCCCGGCCATGCCGAACACGGCCAGCCCGACCGCGCCGGTGGCCCGGGAGAGTGCGGCGATGGCGGCCAGATCCGGTGCGAGTGCACGCACCGCGGCGGCGTCCTCCAGTTCCACCAGCCACCATGCGGGACCGTTGTTCCAGAGCGCGGCCGGCATCGCGCCCTGCCTCCATGGCGCGAGCACGCGGGAAAGCAGGTCGTGCGCCGGCGTGGGCACCGGTTGCGGCACGGCATCGGGCGCGCGCAGCCGCAGCAGGCGATCCGGCCCGCGACCTTCCACCCGCACTGGCAGCAGGCCTGCCGCGCATTCCTGCACCAGTGCGCCGGTGTCGGGGGCCAGGCCGGTCTCCAGCGCCGCCCAGGCCGCGCCGATGCTGGGATGGCCGGCGAAGGGCAGTTCCCGCCGCGGGGTGAAGATGCGGATGCGGTAGTCCGCCTCGGCCGAGGTGGGCGGCAGGAAGAAGATGGTTTCCGAGAGCCGGGTCCAGGCCGCGAACGCCTGCATCGCGTCGGCCTCCAGGTCGGCCGCGTCCAGCACCACGCCCAAGGGATTGCCGGCGCCGGGGCGGTCGGCGAAGACGTCGAGCTGCAGATAGCGGCGAGGGCGCATGGGTTGTCGTCCGGCGATGCCGGGCCGGGCCAATTCCGGCGGGGCGTTCGGCTAGAATCGAGGGTTCACGCCCGAATGTTTCGGGCATCTCCCCGCCATTCTATCCATGCCTTCTGCCCCTATCGCGCCTGATCCCTGGATCGTCCTCAAGTTCGGTGGCACTTCGGTGTCCCGTCGTCATCGCTGGGACACGATTGGTCGATTGGCGAAAAAACGGGCGGACGAACAGGGCGCCCGCGTGCTGGTGGTGGTGTCGGCGCTCTCGGGCGTCACCAACGAACTGACCGCGATCGCCGACGGCGCGGCCGATGGCGCCGAGCGTGTCGCGAAATTGGAACAGCGCCACCGCGAGTTCGCCGCCGAACTGGACCTGGATGCCGAGGCGGTACTCGGTGCCCGGCTGGCGGCGCTGCGGGATCTGCTGGCCGATCCGCGCGCGGCGACCCGCGCGCTGGACTGGCAGGCCGAGGTGCTGGCGCAGGGCGAGCTGCTGTCGTCCACGCTGGGCGCGGCCTACCTGAAATCGCAGGGACTGGATTTCGGCTGGATGGACGCGCGCCACTGGCTGCAGGGGAGCATCCTGCCCAACCAGAGCGCGTGGGCGCAGCGGCTGTCGGTGTCCTGCGCGACCGCGCCGGACCAGGACTGGCGGCGCGCGTTCGCCGCGCAGGACAGCACGATGCTGCTGACCCAGGGCTTCATCGCCCGCCACGGCGATGGTGGCACGGCGATCCTGGGCCGCGGCGGCTCGGACACCTCGGCGGCGTACTTCGGTGCGCTGCTGGGCGCGCGCCGGGTGGAAATCTGGACCGACGTACCCGGCATGTTCAGCGCCAACCCGCGTGAAGTGCCGGATGCGCGCCTGCTGACCCGGCTGGACTACTACGAAGCGCAGGAAATCGCGACCACCGGTGCGAAGGTATTGCACCCGCGTTCGATCAAGCCCTGCCGCAACGCCGGCGTGCCGATGGCGATCCTGGACACCGAGCGCCCGGACCTGCCGGGCACCAGCATCGACGACAAGGCCGCGACGGTGCCCGGCGTCAAGGCGGTCAGCCGGCGCAACGGCATCGTGCTGGTGTCGATGGAAGGCATCGGCATGTGGCAGCAGGTCGGCTTCCTGGCCGACGTGTTCGCCCGCTTCAAGAAGCACGGCCTGTCGGTGGACCTGATCGGTTCGTCGGAGACCAACGTCACCGTGTCGCTGGATCCCAGCGAGAACCTGGTCAGCACCGACGTGCTGGCGGCGCTGTCGGCGGATCTGGCCGAGGTGTGCCGGGTCAAGGTCATCGCGCCATGCACGGCGATCACCCTGGTCGGCCGCGGCATGCGTTCGCTGCTGCACAAGCTGTCGGACGTGTGGGCGATGTTCGGCCGCGAGCGCGTGCACCTGATCTCGCAGTCGTCGAACGACCTCAACTTGACCTTCGTCATCGACGAGGCCGCCGCCGACGGCATGTTGCCGGTGCTGCACGCCGCGCTGATCGACAGCGGCGCGATGCCGACCGACGAGACCAGTGTGTTCGGCCCCAGCTGGCGCGAGATCAACGGCGCCATCCGTCGTCGCGGCACGCCGTGGTGGCAGGCGCCGCAGGAGCGCGAGCGCCTGCTGTCGCTCGCGCAGGTGGGCACGCCGCGCTACGTCTACCACCTGCCGACCGTGCGGGCGCGCGCCCGCGCACTGGCCGGGATTGCCGCCATCGATCGCCGCTTCTACGCGATCAAGGCCAATTCGCACCCGGCCGTGCTGCGCGCGATTGCCGGCGAGGGCTTCGGCCTGGAATGCGTGTCGCAGGGCGAGCTGGAGCGGGTGTTCGACGCGGTGCCGTCGCTCACGCCCGCGAACGTGCTGTTCACCCCCAGTTTCGCGCCGCGCGGCGAGTACGAATTCGCCTTGTCGCGTGGCGTCATCGTCACCCTCGACAACGTGGAAGCGCTGCGGAACTGGCCGGAGGTGTTCCGTGGCCGCAAGCTGTGGGTGCGCATCGACCTGGGGCGCGGCGATGGCCACCACGACAAGGTCAAGACTGGCGGCAAGACCTCCAAGTTCGGCCTGCCGCTGGCGCGCCTGGACGAGTTCCTGGCCACCGCGCGCGCGCTCGACATCCGCATCGTCGGCCTGCATGCGCACCTGGGCAGCGGCGTGGAGACGCCGCTGCACTGGAAGCAGGTCAGCGACGAGCTGGGCGGGCTGGCGGACCAGATCGGCACCATCGAGAGCATCGACATCGGCGGTGGCCTGCCGATTCCCTACGCGGCCGAGGACGAGCCTTTCGATCTGGACGCGTGGGCGACCGGCCTGGCCGAGATCAAGGCCGCCTATCCGGCCTACCAGTTGATCATCGAGCCGGGCCGCTACCTGGTGGCCGAGTCGGGCGCGCTGCTCACCCATGTCACCCAGGTGGTGGAGAAGCAGGGCATCCGCCGGGTCGGTGCGGACGCGGGCATGAACGCGTTGATCCGTCCGGCGCTGTACGACGCCTGGCATGACGTGGCCAATCTGAGCCGGCTGGGCGATACGCTGGAGGACAGCTTCGACGTGGTCGGTCCGATCTGCGAATCCAGCGACGTGTTCGGCAAGCGCCGGCGCCTGCCGGCGGCGACCGCCGAGGGCGACGTGCTGGTGTTCGCCGATGCCGGTGCGTACGGCTACTCGATGGCCAATACCTACAACCTCCGCGATCTGCCGGCGGAGGAAGTGCTCGACGAGGCGGTGGGTGATGAAACCGCGCGCTGAGTTCGTGCTGACCAGCGCGGTGATCGCGCTGGTGTTGGCGATCGTCGCCTTCTTGGCGATGCTGCATCAGTGGAACGTTTCGCAGTGGCCCGCCGGTGCGCTGGAGGCGCTCAAATGGGCGCCGGCGGCGTTCCTGGCGGCGCTGCTGGGCGCATTGGGAGCGACTGGCTGGCATCGTCGCGCGCAGGCGCGCCAGCGGCGCTGGTCGGCCGGCGGCATGACCCTGCGTACCCTGCTGCTGTCCTACCTGGCCTTTCCGCTGTTGCTGGGGGGCTGGGTCGCCGCCGTCTCCGCCGGCGATCAGGCGTGGGCCGCCAGTCCCGTGCCGGTGCAGGACAGCCTGTCCTGGCTGCCGCTGACCATGCTGTTGTTCACCGCGTTCGCCATCGTGCTCGGCGCGGTGCCCGCCTTCATCCTCGAATACTTCGTCAGCCGCCGCTACCTGCGGCGGATGGCCGCCGTCACCACAGGTTCCGCATGAGCAATTTCGATCGTTCCTCCATCCGCTGTTTCCGGTTCGTCCGCTGTACCTTGGATCCGGACACCGGCGTCGCACGCCTGGTCTATGCCTTCGACGATGGTCCGGAACTGACCGAGACCGTCACCTTCCCGGGCGCGCCGTTCTCCCTGGACGCGGCGCGCGCGCAGGCGGCGGAACAGGCGCTGCGGCTGCTGCACCTGCTGACCGGCGTGAGCTACTACAAGGCGGCGGTGCCGCCGGAAATCCGCATCGACGACTACGCCATCGACGCCGATACCGCGGCGATGATGGAAGAGATCTACGTCAATGGGCTGGGCGAGTTCGCCTACCGCAATGGCCTGGACCTGCATGGCCGGGTGCGTTTCCCGGTCGGCAGGCCAACGGCTGATGCACAGGCGCCGGCATTGGGGCTGCGCCGCCATGCGCTGGTCGCCATCGGCGGCGGCAAGGACTCGCTGGTCAGCATCGAGGCGCTGCGCGGCGCCGGCGTCGAGCAGACCGTCACCTGGGTGGGCGGCTCGCAGCTGATCGCCGCATGCGCCGCCCGCACCGGGCTGCCGACGCTCAACCTGGGGCGGGCGCTGGCGCCGGAACTGTTCGAGTACAACCGCCAGGGTGCCTGGAACGGACACATCCCGGTCACCGCGATCAATTCGGCGATCATGGTGCTGGCGGCGCTGTTGCTGGATGCCGACCAGGTGGTGTTCTCCAACGAGCGTTCGGCCAGCTACGGCAGCGTGATCCCCGGCACCGGCGAAGTGAACCACCAATGGTCCAAGGGCTGGCGCTGCGAGCAATTGCTGGGCGAGCACGTGCAGCGGCACATTGCCGCGGATCTGCACTACTACTCGCTGCTGCGGCCGCTGTCGGAACTGGCGGTGGCGCGCCAGTTCGCCCGTACCGACCACTACGACGCGCATTTCTCCAGTTGCAACCGCAACTTCCACATCCTCGGCGAGCGGCCGGTGAACCGCTGGTGTGGCGTCTGCCCGAAATGCCATTTCGTGTTCCTGGCGCTGGCGCCGTTCATGCCGAAACCGCGCCTGGTGGGTATTTTCGGCCGCAACCTGCTGGACGATCCGGGCCAGATCGGCGGTTTCGACGCCTTGCTGGAGTACCAGGATCACAAGCCGTTCGAATGCGTCGGCGAAGGCCAGGAGTCGCGCGCGGCGATGGCCGCGCTGGGCGATCGCCCGGAGTGGCGCGAGGACGCGCTGGTCGCCCGCTTCAACCGCGAGATCCGGCCGCAGCTGGATCCCGCCGAATTGGCGATCGCGCCGCTGCTGGACATCGGCGACGAGCACCGCATTCCCGCCGCGCTGTGGGAGCGCCTGCGTGCGAATTTCGCAGCTTGAGGGACGCCGTGTCGCGCTGTGGGGCTGGGGTCGTGAAGGCCGCGCCGCCCATGGCGCCATCCGCACACGCCTGCCCGAGCTGTCGCTGACGCTGTTCTGCAATCAGGCCGAGGCCGATGACGCCGCCGCGCTCGGCGACGGGCACCTGCGCATCGTCACCACCGTCGACGGGGATGCGTTGTCCGCCTTCGAAGTCGTGGTGAAGTCGCCGGGCATCAGCCCCAACAAGCCCGAAGCCCTTGCGGCGGCCGCGAACGGAACCCGCTTCATCGGCGGTACCGCGCTGTGGTTCGCCGAGCATGCGGGAGCCGACGGTATCGCCGCGCGCACCCTCTGCGTGACCGGCACCAAGGGCAAGAGCACCACCACTTCGTTGCTGGCGCACCTGCTGCGCGCGGCCGGCCACCGCACCGCGCTGGCCGGCAACATCGGCCTGCCGCTGCTGGAAGTACTGGCGCCGCAACCGGTGCCGGAGTACTGGGCGATCGAACTGTCCAGCTACCAGACCGGCGACGTGGCCGCCAGCGGCGCACGTCCGGACGTGGCGGTGGTGCTGAACCTGTTCCCCGAGCACCTGGACTGGCACGGCAGCCAGGCCCGTTACGTCGAGGACAAGCTGGCGCTGGTGACCGGCGCGCATCCGCGCGTGGCCGTGCTCAATGCCGCCGATCCGGTGCTTGCCGCGCTGGCGCTGCCATGCAGCGAGATCCATTGGTTCAATACGCCGCGGGGCTGGCACCTGCGTGGCGACGATCTGTATCGCGGCGAACAGCGAGTGATGGACACGACCTCGGTGCCGGTACCCGGCCGCCACAACCGCAGCAATCTGTGCGCGGTGCTCACCGCGCTGGAAGCGGTGGGCATCGACGGCGTGGCCGTCGCGCATGCCGCGCGCGATTTCCGGCCGTTGCCCAATCGCCTGCAGACCCTGGGCGAGCGCGACGGCTACACCTACGTCAACGATTCGATCAGCACCACGCCACATGCAAGCCTGGCGGCGCTGGAGTGCTTCGCCGGCCGACCCATCGCGCTGCTGATCGGCGGGCACGACCGCGGCCTGGATTGGGCCGGCTTCGCCGAACGGATGGCGACCGACGCCCCCGGGGTGATCGTCACCATGGGCGCCAATGGGCCGCGCATCCATGCCTTGCTGGCGCCGCTCGCGGCGGCCGGCCGTTTCGTCCTGCTGGCGGCCGAGAGCCTGCCGGACGCGATGGCGCAGGCGCGCGCGCATCTTCCCGCGCCCGGCGTCATCCTGTTGTCGCCCGGTGCGCCCAGCTACGGTCCCTATCGCGACTACGTGGCGCGCGGGCGCCATTTCGCCGAGCTGGCCGGGTTCGACCCGGCGCTGATTTCGGCGATTCCCGGGATCGGCATCGCCTGATTGGAACAGGCCTGCCGCTGCACATTCGCGGCGCCCGGACCGGCGTACACTCCGCCGGTCTTTCCCCGCGAGGAACTGTCATGCGTCCGTTGTCCGTACTGGTGGCCCTGTTGGCCGCGTTGTGGGTGTCTCCGCTTTTGGCCGCGCCGCAGGCCAAGCCGCTGGAATGGAAGGTGGGCAAGCAGACCTTCTCCGGTTTCCTGGTGTACGACGACGCCAGCAAGGAACAGCGTCCCGGCCTGCTGATGGTGCCGGACTGGCTGGGCGTGACCGACGATGCGGTCACCAAGGCCAGGCAGGTGGCCGGCGACGACTACGTGGTCCTGGTGGTGGACATGTACGGCAAGGGCGTGCGTCCGCAGAATCCGGACCAGGCGCTGGCGCAGGTCAAGCCGCTGTATGCGGATCCGGCGCTGATGCGTGCCCGCATGAATGCGGCGCTGGTGGCGCTGAAGGAACAGGCGGGCAAGGCCCCGCTGGACGGGTCGAAGATCGGTGCGTTCGGATTCTGCTTCGGCGGCTCGTCGGTGCTGGAACTCGCACGCGGCGGCGCCGAGGTGGCCGGCGTGGTGAGCTTCCACGGCGGCCTGGACACCGGATCGCCCGCGCAGGCCGGCGCGGTGAAGGCGCCGATACTGGTCCTCAATGGTGCGGATGACCGTGGCACGGCGCCGCACATCGCGGCGTTCGAGAAGGAAATGAACGAGGCCGGCGCGGACTGGCAGTTCGTCAACTTCAGCGGGGCCGTGCACTGCTTCGCGCTGGAGAACGCCAACCGTCCGCCGGGCTGCGTCTACAACGCGCGTGCGGCCAGGCGCGCCTACCGGATGATGGATGACTTCTTCGACGAAGTGTTCGGCGACTGATCACGGGCCACCGCGATCGCATTGGCGATCGCGGGTCGCGCCTGCGGGCGGTTGCGCCAGCAGGTCGTGCCCAGCAGCGCGGCAATCTGCGCATTGATGTCGGTCGCCGAAGCCAGCGCCAGATCGGCCAGGCGCTGATACCCGATCTGCTCCAGCCGCGCGATCACGGTCGGCCCCACCCCATGCGCGGCCAGCAGCCGCTCCCGCTCGTCCGGTGGAAAAGGCATCAGTGGCTGCGTTCCACAGCGTAGCGGGCCAGCCCCCGCAGCGCGGCGAGCGCATCGTTTTCGGGCAGGCCATCCAGGCAGCGTTCGGCGGCATCGGCATAGTCCCGCGCGCGCTGCTGGCTGTACTCCAGGCCACCGGTCGCGCGGATGGCCGCCAGTACGTCAGGCATCGCGGTGGCGTCGCCTTCCTGCACGATGACGCGCAGGCGTCCGGCGGTGGCGGCGTCCGAATGGCGGATGGCATGGATCAGGGGCAGGGTCGCCTTGCCCTCGGCCAGGTCGTCGCCCAGGTTCTTGCCCAGATCGGCGGCGTCGGCGGTGTAGTCCAGGACGTCGTCGGCGATCTGGAAGGCATAGCCCAGATTCATGCCGTAGTCGTACAGGCGCTGCTGGGTCGCCGCATCGACCTGCGACGCCAGTGCGCCCAGTTGGGTGCCGGCGGCGAACAGCACCGCCGTCTTGCGCTCGATGACCCGCAGGTACGCGGCCTCGTCGGTATCCGGGTTGTGCACGTGCAGCAGCTGCAGCACTTCGCCCTCGGCGATGCGGTTGGTGGTGTCGGCCAGGATCCGCATCACGTCCATGCGGTCCAGTTCCACCATCAGCTGGAAGCTGCGCGAATACAGGAAGTCGCCGACCAGCACGCTGGGCGCGTTGCCCCACAGCGCGTTGGCGGTGCTGCGGCCGCGGCGCAGGTCGGACTCGTCCACCACGTCGTCATGCAGCAGGGTGGAGGTGTGGATGAACTCGACGATCGCGGCCAGTTGGTGGTGTTCGGGGCCCACCGGTCCGGTCGCCCGGCCGGCCAGCGCCACCAGCATCGGGCGCAGGCGCTTGCCGCCCGCCGAGACGATGTGGTCGGCAATCTGGTTGATCAGCACCACGTCCGACGCGAGCCGGCGCCGGATCAGGGCGTCGATGGCGGCCATGTCCCCGGCGGCGAGGGACTGGATCTGGGGCAGGGCCAGGGCTGAGCGCGGGGATTCGACGACGGACATGGGAAATCGGGCAGGGAAGTGCCTGAATTATAAGGCGGGCGGGACAGGGAATTCCTACAGGACGTCACGGACCCACCTGATGGTCAGGCCGGCACGGGTATACTTTACTGGTCCATGCCCGCGTCCGGCGGGCGCTCACTACGGAAATCAGCGCTATGGCCCGCGGCATCAACAAAGTCATCCTGGTCGGCAATCTCGGCAACGACCCCGAAACCAAGTACACCCAGGGAGGCATGGCCATCACCCGCATCAGCCTGGCGACCACCAGCGTCCGCAAGGATCGCGATGGCAACCAGCAGGAACGCACCGAATGGCACCGCGTGGTGTTCTTCGGCAAGCTGGGCGAGATCGCCGGCGAGTACCTGCGCAAGGGCAGCCAGGTGTATGTGGAAGGTTCGCTCCGCTACGACAAGTACACCGGCCAGGACGGGGTGGAGAAGTACTCCACCGACATCGTCGCCGACGAAATGCAGATGCTGGGTGGCCGCGGTGAAGGCGGCGGCGGTGGCGGCGGCGGCATGGAGCGCTCGCAACGCCCGCAGCGGCAGGAGTACTCCCAGCAGGCCCCGCGCCGGCAGGCTCCGGCCCAGCAGCCCGCGCCGATGGATGACTTCGCCGACGACGATATTCCGTTCTGAGCGCGACGTTTGTCCTGCTGCTTCGAAACCCGCCGCAAGGCGGGTTTCCTGTTCCGGGGTACCCCGGATGGCAGGGGACGAATTCATGCCGCGCCCGGTCTCGACCGCTACAATCGGTGGAGCGTGGTTCGGGAAGACCGGTGTTGAAGCCTTGGCCCGATTTCACGGAGCGCGGCGTTGAGAAAGTCGTCTTCCGTCGCGTGGCGTGGAACACGACAACAGCTTGAGGGGCGATGCGTGGCAACTTGGCTAGTCACCGGCGGGGCCGGATTCATCGGCGGCAATTTCGTGCTGCGGGCCGTTGCCGATGGCGTACGGATCATCAACCTGGATGCCCTGACCTATGCGGGCAACCTGGACACGTTGTCTTCGCTGGAGGGCAACGCCCACCATGTCTTTGTCCATGGGGATATCGGGAACCGGGCGCTCGTGGCGTCGCTGCTGGCGGAGCATCGGCCCGATGCGGTGGTGAACTTCGCCGCGGAGAGCCATGTGGATCGCTCCATCGATGGACCCGGTGCCTTCGTCCAGACCAATGTGGTGGGAACGCTGGGCCTGCTTGAGGCGGTGCGCGATCATTGGTGCTCCCTCCCGGATCCGGAAAGGAATGGCTTCCGGTTCCTGCACGTCTCGACGGACGAGGTCTATGGTTCGCTGGGAGAGGGCGGCAGGTTCACCGAGGCCACGCCGTATGCCCCCAACTCTCCTTATTCGGCGTCGAAGGCGGCTTCGGATCATCTGGTGCGTGCATTCCACCATACCTATGGCTTGCCGACGCTGACGACCCACTGCTCCAACAATTACGGCCCCTACCACTTTCCCGAGAAGCTGATCCCGCTGATCATCCAGCGTGCCCTGGCCGGGGAAGCCCTGCCGGTATATGGCGATGGAACGAACGTCAGGGATTGGCTGTTCGTTGGCGATCACTGCATGGCCCTCCGCGACGTCCTGAAGAAGGGCAGGGTCGGGGAAACCTACAATGTGGGCGGAAACGCGGAGCGGCGGAACATCGAGGTGGTGGAGACCATCTGCCGTTTACTGGACGAACGCCGGCCGCGTGCCGATGGCAGGCCGCGCAGCAGCCAGGTCACGTTCGTCGCCGATAGACCAGGGCATGATCGGCGCTATGCCATTGATGCGTCCAAGCTACGCGATGAGCTGGGTTGGGAGCCGCGGTACACTTTTGAACAGGGCATCGCCGAAACGGTGGACTGGTATCTGGAAAACCAGGATTGGGTGGCCCGTGTCCTGGATGGCAGCTATCGTCTGGAACGCATCGGCATTAGGGCCTGAGCAGGAATTCCCATGAGCATACGCAAGGGCATCGTTCTGGCCGGTGGGTCCGGCACGCGCCTCTACCCCATTACCCGCGCCATCAGCAAGCAGCTGTTGCCGGTCTACGACAAGCCGATGGTCTATTACCCGCTCAGCGTACTGATGCTGGCGGGCATCCGCGAGGTCCTGATCATCAACACGCCGCATGAGCAGGCGCTGTTCCAGAACCTGTTGGGGGACGGCTCGCAATGGGGCATGCGCATCGAGTACGCGGTGCAGCCGAGCCCGGATGGCCTTGCACAGGCGTTCCTGATTGGCCGCGAATTCCTGGCCGGCGGCCCGAGTTGCCTGGTGCTGGGCGACAACATCTTTCATGGACACGGCTTCAGCCAGATTCTCAAGCGTGCCGATGCACGGGAGGACGGCGCGACCGTGTTTGGTTACTGGGTACGTGATCCCCAACGCTATGGCGTGGCCGAGTTCGACGCCGACGGAAAGGTCATCGGTATCGAAGAGAAGCCCGCGAGTCCTTCTTCCAACTATGCGATTACGGGCCTGTATTTTTACGACGGGCAGGCAAGTGACTACGCCGCTTCATTGACGCCATCCGCCCGCGGTGAGTTGGAGATTACCGATCTCAACCGCCGATACCTGGAAGAGGGCCGTCTGCACCTGGAACCCCTGGGGCGAGGCTATGCGTGGCTGGATACGGGCACCTACCAGTCCCTGCTGGAGGCATCCACGTTCATTGAGACCATCGAGGCGCGACAGGGGCTGCGGGTCTGCTGCCCTGAGGAAATCGCCTACGGCAACGGCTGGATCGATGGCGAACAATTGCAGAGGCTAGCCGAACCGCTTGCCATGAATGGCTACGGGGAGTACCTGCTCGGCCTGCTGAGCCGGGGAAGCGTGCCTTGAAGGTGCTCGAAACTTCACTGCCGGGCTGCGTGGTCATCGAGCCCGCGGTCTTTGGCGACGATCGCGGTTTTTTCTACGAGGCCTGGAACGCGACGCGTTTCGAGGCGCATGGACTCTCCGGCCGGTTCGTCCAGAGCAACATCTCTTGTTCCTCGCGCGGTGTGTTGCGCGGCCTGCACTATCAGTGGCCGAATCCACAGGGCAAGCTGGTCAGCGTGCTGGAAGGCGAGGTCTATGACGTGGCGGTGGACATCCGCCGCGGCTCGCCGCATTTCGGACGTTGGGCGGCCGTCCTGCTGAGCGCGGAGAACAAGCGCCAGGTCTGGATTCCGGAGGGCTTTGCCCATGGCTTCGCGGTTCTGTCGGAACGGGCCGTCTTCAGCTATCTGTGCACCGCGATCCATGACAAGGCCGGTGATGCCAGCATTCGCTGGGACGATGCGCGCATCGGCATCGACTGGCCCGTCAGCAAACCCAAGCTGTCGGAAAAGGACGCCCGGGCTCCGTTTCTCGATGACGTGGCGCCCGAGCGCTTGCCGTTGTTCACCGCATGAAAATCCTGCTGCTGGGAGCAAACGGCCAGATTGGCCATGAGCTGCGGCGAAGCCTGGCGGGCCTCGGAACAATCGTGCCGGCCACTCGCAGTGGCGTGCTGGCGGATGGAACGCCCTGTGAAGTGGCCGATTTCGATCGGCCGGATTCGCTGCCTGCGCTGCTCGAACGGATCCGGCCGGATCGCATCGTGAATGCCGCAGCCTACACTGCGGTCGAACGCGCCGAGGATGATGTCGAAGCCGCGTTTCGCGCCAATGCGGAAGCTCCCGCGTTGCTGGCCGCCTATGGCGCCGAACGAGGTGTTCCCCTGTTCCATTACTCCACGGACTATGTCTTCGATGGCCACGCTGGACGCCCTTATCGCGAAGAAGATCCTGTGGCACCCCTGGGCGTGTATGGGGCATCGAAGCGCGCTGGCGAGGTGGCCGTTCTCGAATCTGGCGCGCAGAATGTGATTTTTCGCACTGCCTGGGTCTATGGCGCGCGCGGCAGCAATTTCCTGCTGACGATGCTGCGCCTGGCATGCGAGCGGGATGAGTTGCAGGTCGTGTCGGATCAACGAGGAACGCCGACTTCGGCCCCTTTGATCGCGGACGTGACCGCGAAAGTGATGAAACGACATCCGGAAGCCCGGGGGATCTTCCACCTGACCGCCGGTGGCGAAACCAGTTGGCACGGATTCGCCGAGGCGATCCTGAGCGGCGCCCACCGGCGCGGATTGATTCCGGAGTTGCCGCGGGTGGTGCCGGTTCCTTCATCGGCCTATCCCACCCGCGCCTCGCGTCCGGCGTACTCGCGGCTGGATACCGGCAAGCTGGAAGCCCTGCTGGAGTCCCCCATGCCCAGGTGGGAGTCCGGCATGGAAGAGGTACTGGATCACATTTCCCCGTAGTTTGGCATTAGACTTCCTGTAATCCGGTTTATCGACTGGATTCAATCATGGGGGAGTCAATGAAGATGTTGAAATGGAAGTTGGCCGGCGTCGCGGCCGCGGTGGGGATGTCGTGCGCGGCGCAGGCGGTGGAAGTGATCCCGGTCCAGGATTTCGTCAAGCACCCGACCTACAGCAGCGTGAAGATCTCGCCGAACGGCGAGTACCTGGCGATGACCGTCGATCGCGGCGACCAGGATGTCCTGACCGTGCTGCGGACCAAGGACCTGAGCATCGTCAAGGTCAACCAGCTGCCCGAAGAGAAGAGCGTGGGCAGCTTCTACTGGACCTCGCCGGATCGCCTGCTGTTCAATTCAATCAAGAAGATTGGCAGCTACGCGCGGCCGTTCGGCACCGGCGAGTGGTATGCCGTGAACGCCGATGGCTCGCAGCCGCGGCCGCTGATTTTCTACGGCACCCGCGATGCGACCCAGCGCGGCAAACAGGTCGGCAACGAGAGTTTTGGCCTGCTGGACACACTGAAGAACGATCCGGACAACGTCATGATGACGGCGACCTATGCTCGTTCATCCACCGGTGCGGGTACCGAGATCGTACTGATGGATACACTGAGCGGGCGCCGCAAGTCGCTCGCGCGCGCGCCACGGGACGATTGCGGTATCGCACTGGACGAAAAGAAGGAACCGCGTTTCGCGGTCTGCTACGACCGTTACGACGAGGAAGGCAACTTCTCCGACGCACACAATGAACTCTATCGTCGCGATGGCGGCGGCAAGTGGACGCTGGTCAACAGTTCCAAGGCCAGCGGCAAGCGCATCGAAATCCTCGGCACGGCCGCCGATGGCACTGTCTATGCGACCCACGGCGATGGCAAGAAGCCAGCGGCGTTCGGTACGCTGAATACCGCCGATGGCAGTTTCACCGTGCTGCACCAGGATCCGGTATCTGAAATTTCCGGATTGATCCAGGCGGCCGACGGGGAAACCGTCATCGCCGCGGTCACCGAAGCGGGTGCGCCCCAGGTGACCCTGGTCAACGAAAACCATCCGGATTCCGAACTCTATGCATCGCTGGCAGCTGCCTTCCCGGGCCAATTCGTCGACTTCTCCAGCGCGACCCAGGACGGCAAGAAGATCGTGGTCTCCGTCTATAGCGACGCCAATCCCGGCGAGCTGTACCTGTATGACCGTGACACCGGCAAGGCCCGCTTCCTGATGAAGAGCCGGCAATGGATCGATGCCAGCAAGATGGCCTCGGTCAAGCCGGTCAGCTTCAAGTCGCGCGACGGCCTGACGATCCACGGCTACCTGACCATTCCCAATGGTTCGGACGGCAAGAACCTGCCGATGATCGTCAATGTCCACGGCGGCCCGATGGGACCGCGTGACAACTGGGGCTTCCAGTTCGAGAACCAGATGTTTGCCAACCGCGGCTACGCGGTGCTGCAGGTGAACTATCGCGGTTCGGGTGGCTTCGGCAAGGCTTTCGAGGAGATGGCCTATGGCCAGTGGGCCGAGGGCATCATGAACGACGTCCTCGACGGTACCCATTGGGCGATCCAGCAGGGTTATGCCAACAAGGATCGCATCTGCATCTACGGCGGCAGCTTCGGCGGTTATGCCTCGATGATGGCACCGGCCCGCGAGCCGGGCCTGTACAAGTGCGCGTTCGGCTACGTGGGCAACTACAGTGCCGCGATCCAGATGAAGCTCAGCGACACCAGCAAGCGCGAGGACGGCATGAAGTACCTGATTCGCGCCTATGGCAGCACCAAGGCCGAGCAGGATGCGATGTCGCCGATCAACCACGTCGACAAGCTGAAGTTGCCGATCTACCTGGCTGCCGGCGCACGTGACGCGCGCTGCCCGCCGGAGCACACCGAGGCGATGGCCAAGGCACTGGCCGCCGCGGGCAATCCGCCGGTGGGCGTGATTATCCAGTCCGGCGAGGGCCATGGTTTCTACAAGGAAGAGAACAACCTGAACCTGTATACGAAGATGCTGGAGTTCTTCAATCAAAATATCGGTGGCAACGTTACCGTCGGTTCGCCACAGAAGAGCCAGTAAACCGTGATTCGGAAAGACGTGGCGCCCAACGGCGCCACGTTTTTTTTGCGATTCAATGCACCCCGTGCATCATCCGCCGGAGCTGGGGCGAGAACAGGAAGGCAACCAGGCCGCAGCCCACGCCGATGGTGGTCATCAACCAGAACAGATCCGCGTAGCGCGCGGCGGCGTCGGCCATGACCAGGCTACCGCCTTCGGGGACGTCGATGGCGGCCAGCTTGCCGAACAGGGCCGCCAGCGCCTCGGAGAACGCGGTCGCCAGGAACCAGGTGCCCATCATCAGGCTGACCACCTGTGGCACCGCCAATTGGGTCACCGCCGACAGGCCTACCGGCGACAGGCACATCTCGCCGATCTCCAGCACCAGGTAGGCCAGCACCAGCCACCAGACGCTGGCCATCTGCCCGCTTTCGCCCACGAGATGGGCAGCCCAGGCCAGCGGGATGAAGGACAGGCCGGCGATGACCAGGCCCAGCGACGACTTGAATGGCTTGGAGGGATCCCGGCCGCGCCGGCCGAGCCAGGCCCACAGCGCTGCGAAGGCAGGCGCAAGCAGCACCAGGAACAGCGCGCCGAGGTAGGTCAGGGAGCCGGCGGTCTGCGGCAGCACCACGCAGTCACGCAGCAGGAAGACCAACATCAGCACCACCACCGCGATGAAAACGGCCCGTGGTGCGGTCGACTCGGGATTGCGATCGGACAGCCGCGCGGCGATCACGAAGCCCAGCGGCGCCAGCAGCAGCGACCAGGTCGACCACGGCGCGCGCGCCAGCAGCGTGATCATGTCCACCGCCCAATACCCCGTCCAGGTCACCGCGGCGGGCGCCTGCACCAATGCCGGCACCACGTCCTTGGTCAGCAGGCGATCGGTGAAGGTCACCCACGAGCCGTAGGTCTGCTCATACAGGGTGAAGAAGATCAGCGCCATGAAGATCAGCGCCATCAGCGCGAGCATCTGCTGCCGCTGCACCGGCGTGCACCGGGTCGACAGGAACCAGCCGAACCACGCCAGCACGGCTGCCAGCACCACCAGCATCAGCAACAGCGCCAGCGAGATTTCCCCGCCCAGCGAGAACGCGCCATTGGCGGCGGCCCACATCAGCCACGCCACCGGCAGCACGCCGAGCAGGGCGCCGGCGTAGATCAGCCATTCGCGCGGGATGCCGGCGACGCGTTCGCCCAGGCGCTCGGGCGCGGCCGGTTCGGCGTGGCCATGCAGGTACTTCTGGCCCCACAGGAACATGCACAGGCCCAGCAGCATGCCGATGCCCGCGGCGCCGAAGCCGTAGCGCCAGCCCAAGGTTTCGCCCAGGTAGCCGCACACCAGCGAGGCGAACAGCGCGCCGAGGTTGATGCCGGCGTAGAACAGGCTGAAGCCGGCGTCGCGGCGCGGATCGTTGTCGGCGTAGAGCCGGCCGACAATGGTGGAGATGTTGGGCTTGAGGAAACCCACGCCCATGATGATCAGCGCCAGCGACAGGTAGGTGATGCGCAGCGAGCCTTCGTCGCGCGTGATCACGCCGTCCAGGGAGGTCGCGGCATGGCCCTCGAAGGCCATGCCGACGTGGCCGGCCACCAGCAACAGGCCGCCGAACAGCACCGCCTTGCGCATGCCCAGCCAGCGGTCGGCCAGCACGCCGCCGATCACCGGGACGCAGTACACCAGTCCGCCGTAGGCGCCCAGCAGGTCCAGTCCGGCCTTGTCGCCGAACAGGTGGTATTTGGTCAGGTAGAGCAGCAGCAGCGCCTTCATCCCGTAGAAGGAGAAGCGCTCCCACATCTCGGTGAAGAAGCAGATGTAGACGCCCTTGGGATGACCGAGGAAGTCCTCGCGGGCGGGCAGGGGCGTGGCGGGGATGGAGGCTGGGACCATGGGCAGGCGGGCAGTGCGGAACCGGCCGAGTATAGCCACGCAGCCCGTTCCGGCTGGACTTGCCGGGGCGTAGCCGATAGTTTGTCGGGCTTCTGTATCCCCGGAACCGCGTCATGAACCAGGCTGCGACGCCTCAACTTACCTTCCGCGCCATATTGCTGGCCGTCGTGCTGGCGGTGGTCCTTTCCGCCGCCAACGCCTACCTGGGCCTGTTCGCCGGCCTGACCATCGCCACCGCCATCCCGGCCGCGGTGGTGTCCATGGGCGTGCTGCGGGTGCTGGGAGGCGGCTCCATCCTGGAGAACAACATCGTCCAGACCGGCGCCTCGGCCGGCTCGTCGATCGCCGCCGGCGTCATCTTCACCATCCCGGCGCTGGTCATCATGGGCTACTGGCCGGACTTCAAGTACTGGTGGGTGCTGGGCATCGCCGGCCTGGGTGGTCTGCTGGGCGTACTGTTCTCGGTGCCGCTGCGCCGCTCGATGATCGTCGAGGATCCGCTGCCGTTCCCGGAAGGCAAGGCGGCCGCGGAAGTGCTGAAGGCCGGTGACAATCCCGGCCCGGGCCTGAAGATCCTGGCGCTGTCCGGGGTGATCGGCGCGGTGGTCAAGCTGGCCGCCGCCAGCGGCCTGCGCATGATTCCGGATACCTGGACCCAGTCGGCGTATGTCGGCAGCTCCAAGGTCACCGCGTTCCTGGGCACCAACCTGTCGCCGGCACTGCTGGGCGTGGGTTACATCGTCGGCCTGAACGTCGGCATCGTGGTGTTGTCCGGCGCTGTGCTGTCCTGGCACATCGCCATCCCGCTGTACCAGGCGTTCTTCACCGGTTCGGATCCGGCGCTGGCCGCTTCGATCGCCAACGCCTCCTCGGCCGATGCCGCGTTCGCCATCTGGGGCGCCAAGGTCCGCTACCTGGGCGTGGGCGCGATGCTGGTCGGCGGCGTCTGGACCTTGTTCTCGCTGCGCAAGTCGCTGCTCAAGGGCATCAAGAGCGGTTTCGCCGCCGCGCGCAGCAGCGGCGCCGGTGGCCAGGTGCAACTGGAGACCGAACGCGATCTGCCGATGAAGTGGATGCTGGTCGCCCTGGTGGTGTTCACCCTGCCGCTGCTGGGCCTGTACCAGGCCATCGTCGGCCAGTGGCACGTCAGCGTGCCGATGACCCTGATCATGATCGCCGCCGGCTTCCTGTTCGTGTCGGTGTCGGCCTACCTGGCCGGCCTGATCGGCTCGTCCAACAACCCGGTCTCGGGCATCACCATCTCCACCATCCTGTTCGCCTCGGCGGTGCTGGTGCTGCTGCTGGGCAAGAGCGGCATGGCGCCGGTCGGCGCCGGCGGCGCGCCGCTGGGCGCGGTCGCCGCGATCATGATTGGCGCGGTGGTGTGCTGCGCCGCGGCAGTGGGCGGCGACAACCTGCAGGATCTCAAGGCCGGTTACCTGGTCGGCGCGACCCCGTGGAAGCAGCAGCTGATGCTGGGCATCGGCGCGTTCTCCTGCGCGCTGATCATGGCGCCCGTGCTGAACCTGCTGGCCCAGGCCTACGGCATCGGTGCGCCGACCCCGGAGCATCCCAATTCGCTGGCGGCACCGCAGGCCAACCTGATGGCGTCGGTCGCGCGCGGCCTGTTCGGCGGCGAGCTGCCGTGGGCGATGATCGCCATCGGCGCGGTGGTCGGCGCGCTGGTGATCGCGTTCGACGAATGGCTGAAGTCGCGCAAGGCGCGCTTCCGCGTGCCGGTGCTGGCCGCGGCGATCGGCATCTACCTGCCGCTGGAACTGATGGTGCCGATTTTCCTGGGCGGCCTGCTGGCGCATCTGGTGGAACGTTTCCACAAGGTCCAGCCGGACGACGAGGAGGGCCGTGATCGCGTGCACCGCCCGGGCGTGCTGTTCTCGGCCGGCCTGATCACCGGCGAGGCGCTGATGGGCATCGCCATCGCGATTCCGATCGTGGCCTCGGCCCGCGCCGACGTGCTGGCGCTGCCGGAAGCCTGGCATTTCAGCCAGTGGATCGGCCTGGCCGTGCTGGCGGTGGTCGGCTGGCTGCTGTACCGCACCGGCAAGCGCGGCGAAAAGGCCTGAACCAGGCACCAGGCCGCGTGGCGGCGGCGCAGGGGCATGACCTCATGCCTTTGCGCCGGATTGCCGTATCGGCCTAACATCGGGGTTTTCCTGTTTGCCCGGAGCCCCGGATGAAATTGCGTCTCGCCGTACTGCCCCTCTGCCTGCTGGCGACCCTGCCGGCCTTCGCCGCCCAGCGGGGCCTGGACATCCGCGACCTGGCCGCGCTGGACCGGGTTTCCTCGCCGGCGCTGTCGCCGGATGGCCGCGTGGTCGTTTTCGCCAAGCGCCAGATCGACAAGGAACTGACCAAGGCCGGCACTGGCCTGTACGTGCGCAACCTGCTGACCCGCGACATGGCGCCGCCGAAGCGGTTGACCCCGGAAGGCTGGAATGTCAATTCGCCGTCCTTTTCCGCCGATGGCCAGACCGTCTACTTCCTCAGCGGCAAGTCCGGCACCCAGCAGCTGTACGCAATCCCCACCGCCGGCGGTGAGCCGCGCCAGCTGACCGGATTCGTGCTGGACGTGGGCAGTTACAAGGTTTCGCCGGATGGCAGCCGCATCGCGTTCAGCGCCGACACCTTCGCCGACTGCAGGGCCGACTTCGCCTGCACCCGCAAGAAGCTCGACGCCACCGCCGCGCAGAAGAACACCGGCGTGCTGTTCGACAACATGTTCGTGCGCCATTGGGACACCTGGGCCGATGGTCGCCGCAGTCGCCTGTTCGTGGCCGCGCTGCCGGCCGCGGGCGCGGAGCCGGCCGCCACTGCGGTGTCGCTGACCGACACGCTGGATGGCGACACGCCCTCCAAGCCGTTCGGTGGCGCCGATGAATACACTTGGGCCCCGGACGGCAAGTCGCTGGTCGCCAGCATGCGCGTGCAGCCCACGGGCGAGCCGTGGTCGACCAATTTCGATCTGTACCGCCTGTCCGCCGACGGCAATGGCACGCCGGCCAACCTGACCGCGGCCAATCCGGCCTGGGACACCGGCCCGGTGTTCAGCGCCGACGGCAAGACCCTGTACTACCGCGCGATGAAGCGTCCGGGCTTCGAGGCCGATCGCTTCGCGCTGATGGCGCTGGACGCCGCCGGCGGCGCGCCGCGTGAACTCGCCGCGGCGTGGGATCGCTCCGCCGACGGCATCACCCTGTCGGCCGACGGCAAGCGCATCTACACCACCGCCCAGGACA
>NZ_JANJUE010000294.1 GCF_024710765.1 Pseudoxanthomonas sp. | reverse complement strand
TCCGCACGGACCTCGGCACGCTCGATGCGCCAGAGCTCCGCCCAGGCCTCGACCGCGGCGGCGGCCACGGCCGCATCGTCGCTGACGAGTGACGATGCGATCCATCCCTTGATCGCGGCGTGCACCGTTCCGCGCTCCTTCGACAGCACGGCCGCTGTCGTGAGCATGGCGGGCACCGTCGCGGGCGCGCGGCTCCACGCCACGAGACGGTCGTGGGTGATGTCCGGCAGCGCCACGGCCAGCGCGCGGATGGCGGCGCCGCGCAGATCGGGCGAGGCAAGCGTATCGGCCATGGACGTGAGCGCGAGCGAGAGGCGCATGTGCTGCACGCCGATCTGGGGCAGGGCCTCGAGCACGGCCTTCACGATCTGCGTCGAGCGGGATTGCAGCGCCCCGAGCAGGGCCGCGAGCATGCGCTTGGATGTAGGCGCAGACGGCTTCCCCCCGGTGAGGGCGCGCACGGCGTTGGTGCGCACGCGCCAGTCGGGGTCCCCGCCCAGCAGTTCCGCCGCGCGCAGGCGCGCGGCATCCCTCCGCGTGCGTCCCAGTGCCGCGATCGCGTGCATGCGGATGTCGGGATTCGGGCTGCGCGTGGCATCGAGCAGCAGGTCGGTGTGGGGCGTGATGAGCGCGCTGTCGGCCATGCGCATGAGGGCGTACACGGCGGGATGCATGCCGGTGGGCACGGGCGCGGAAGGGGCATCCCCGGTGCGCGGGGCACTCATCGGCGCGGGTGGCGGCGCGTATTCGGTGCCGGCGGTGAGCTCCGGCCAGCGGCGGAGGATCTCCGCTGCGGTACGGGCGCCGTCGGCCGAGCGCACGCCGCGGTTGGCGAAGCGGGCGATCGCGAGGGCGACACTGCGCGCGTCGGATGTGTCGCGCAGCTCGGTGCGGGCCAGGATGGCGAGGGAATCGAGGGAGGTCTGGGCCGCGAGGGGATGCGCGAGGAGCGCGGCGGTGGCCATAATGACGAGGCGCTGGCGGTATGCGTTCATGGCAGTGCGGAAGCTGTGTGGGCGCCAAGCTACGGCGCACGGGGCATGCGCACAAGAGAAAGGTCGGTGGACGTCTTCGTCCACC
>NZ_JANJUE010000228.1 GCF_024710765.1 Pseudoxanthomonas sp. | reverse complement strand
ATCCCGTGAGCGGTCGCCCACGTAATTCGCCGGGCGCTCGGGCGACACATGCTTGTCGTTGCCCGCTTCGGCGATCGGCAGCCGGTTCGTCTTCACGGTCACAGTGTGTTCGGCACGGTCGGTCGAGTTCAATGTGTTCGCGTTGTCGACCACGTCGAGCACGGCAAAGATCGCGGCGTCACCGGTCACGGTCCACTGCACCTGAGGCGTGTCGAAGGTTTCGGTGCCGATGGTCCATCGGTAGCTCGCCACCTGCCCGTCGGGATCGGAGGAGCGCCGACCGTCGAAGGTGATGGTCTGTCCGGGCAAAGCGTTCGAAGGAGCGCTGATGCGGGCCACCGGCGGACGGTTGATCCACACGTCGGCCGTTGACGTGGCCACGTTGCACGGGCTGTTCGAGTCGTCGTACACCCGCAGGGTCACGGTATACAGACCGGCCGTGGCGTATTGGTAATCGATGCGTGCGCCTACGCCGGTGTTTCCATCCCCGAAATCCCATTCATATCGGGTGATGAGGCCGTCTTCGTCTTCCGAGACGGTACCATCGAAAGCCATGGAGCGACCCGGTGTCGTGGCCCGGTTGCCTCCGGCCCATGCGGTCGGCGGGATGTTCACCTTCACCGAATCGGTGATGACCACAGACGTGGTGTCGGACCCCATCAATCCGACGATGCGCAGGTCGAACACATGCCAGCCGGGCTCGGCGAAGCGTTTCTGAATCTCGGATCCGTCCAGGCTGCCATCGGCGAATGTCCATGTCGACGACAGGATGCGGAACTGGCTCGGCACTTCGCCCAATTTCGTGAAGCGGAAGGTGTTGCAGGAGGTGTCGGCATACGCGGTCCGGAAACTGAACCGAGGCTGGGTCACCGGTTCGAAATCGACGATCGGCAAAGGAATGGGCAACGGACGTCCATCTGTCGTGGTCGCCATCACGCTGAACGTGTTCTGCGCGCCGAGGCCTTGGAATTGCAATCCGATGCGCGAAACACCCGAACCGAGCGGGATGGGATGGCGCACCCATTGCCCACTTCCGGGCGATGACAGGAGGACCGGATCCTGGAACGGAATGTTGGCCTGCAACGGAGACCCGTTCAAGCCGAAGGTTTCGAGAACCACGCCGGAGAGTCCGGCCACCGGCAGACGGATCTCGCCGGTGAACGAGCGGGTTTCGGGGGTGCGGAGGGTCAGTTCATAGGTGAACATCGACACACCGGGAGGAGGCACTTTGCCTTCGGGATCCAAGGAAAGCACGTAATCGAAGTAGTTGGCGTCGTCGCCTTCCACGGCGAAGACCAGCAGCACGAAACGACGGGTGTCGGGGCCCACCGGATACCCTTTCGGGATGGGAAGTGCGCCGAGGTTCCAATACCGGCCGTCGACACGGTTGTTCGCGCCCACGGTTTCATCGAAGATCACATCCGATGCCGGAAACGTGAGGCGGCGGTTGCGCGCCGGGTTGTGGTCGATGCCGTGAACCTCGTTCGCGCTGGCTCCGCCCAAGATCACGAACCGGGTCTTGGTGTTGAACGCGCCACGCCGCGCATCGAGGTTTCCACCGGTCTCGGCGTCGAACACACGCACGTAGATCGGCGCGGTGTCCGCCGTCGGAACATCGAAATACAAGGCTTGGAGCGAGTTCGGATCACCGACCGATCTCGGGGCGTCTGGCCCGTGAACCGCCAGATACAGCCCCCGGGCTTGCTGCGCCGTCGCCGAATGCGCAGGCAGAAGAAGCAGAAGGACCCAGAACGCAATCGTACGCATAACCCAGGCGCATCAAGCGCTGAAGTCGGTTTCGATTTCGTGGACTTTGCTGAGGATCGATTTGGCGTTCTTGTCGTTCTGCTGCATCACGCGGTGTTGCAGATTGGTCACCAGATTGGCTTTCGAATCGTCGAAGGCCTGCTGTTTCGCCAGATCCTTGCCGCTGGTGCGGACGATGCAGTACATGTCGTCGGCACGCACGGCGCTGTACAGACCGTCTTTGTTGAAGGCGTGCGCACGCAGTTCTTCGTATTTGGAAAACAGCTCAGGGAACTGCTCGGTGGATTCCGCGACCTGCAGAATATCCACATCCTGGGCGCCGGCCGAGCTCAGCGGCACACGGCACAGGTAAAAGTATTTTTCGGTGTACATCATGATGGGCAAATATACACAAATAGCGGTATATTAAAGGCTTATTAGACCAATTGTATTTTGGATTTCGACTTCGATTCCCTGAGCCCGGAAGTAAAAATGGGGCTCGCAGACCGACAGTTCTCCACCCCCACGGCGATCCAGCGAGACGCCATTCCGGTCATTCTTCAAGGGCGCGACGTGCTCGCATCGGCGCAAACAGGCACCGGCAAGACCGCGGCCTTCGCCATCCCCATCCTCGAAAAACTGATGATCGAGCCCAAGCCCGGCGTCCGCGCCCTGATCTTGGCTCCGACCCGCGAATTGGCCCAGCAGATCGACGAACAGCTCTGGACCATCGGCTACCATTCGGGCATCACCACCGCGTGCGTATATGGCGGCGGCGACTGGGGCGCCCAGCAGAACGCGGTCAAAGAAGGGGTGAACATCATCGTGGCCACTCCGGGCCGCCTCATCGACCTCATCCGCGTGCTGAACATCGATTTCTCGGCGCTGCAGTTCTTGGTGCTCGATGAAGCCGACCGCATGCTCGACATGGGCTTCATCCCCGATGTGCGCCTCATCGTGTCCAAACTGCCGAAAGACCGTCAGACCCTGATGTTCTCGGCCACCATTTCCGACCGAGTCGACGCCCTCGTGCGTGAACTCACCCGCGATCCGGTCCGCATCAACGTCTCCACATTCACCACCGCCAAAGGCGTGACCCAACAGGCCTTCAAAGTCCGCGAAGACGCCAAGATCGACCTTGTTCTCGAGATTTTCGAAACCTACGACTGGCA
>NZ_JANJUE010000350.1 GCF_024710765.1 Pseudoxanthomonas sp. | reverse complement strand
CCAGGGCGAGGCCCTCGTTGCCGTCCTCCGCGGTGATGACGGTGAAGCCGTTGAGCTCGAGGATGTCGGCGAGGGTCTGGCGGACCGCGGTGTCGTCGTCGATCACCAGGATTCTGATGTGCTGGTGGTTGCTCATGAGTCAGTGGGGGGCAGGGCCGACCGGGGCAGGATAAATTGGAAGCAGGAGCCGCCGCCGGGGACGGACGCCAGGCTGATGCTCCCCCCGAGGAGCCCGACCATGCGCTTCACGATGTTCAGGCCGAGGCCCGTCCCCTTGATCTGGCCGACATTGGAGCCGCGCTCGAAGGCCTCGAAAACGCGCTGCCGGTCGGCCTCCGGGATGCCGATGCCCTGGTCCTCCACCGTGATCGTGACCGCCGTGGCGGTGGCCGTGACGCGGGTCGTGACGGTGGTGTCGGCCGGCGAATAGCGCACGGCATTGCTCAGGAGGTTGGAGAGGATGTGGTGCAGCAGGCTCGGGTCGGTGACGAACTCCGCGAGGTCGTCCGCGACTTCCAGCGCGAAGCGGTGGTGCTCGCGGTCACCGAGGCGGATCTCGTCGACGGCGCTGTGGATGAACTTCTGCAGGTCGACCACCGCGGGCCGCACCTCGACGCGGTTCGCGTCCATGCGGTTCAGCAGGAGGATGTCGTCGAGCATGTCGGTCATGCGGTGCAGGGACCCGTAGACGCGGTTGAAAAGCTCCTCGCGCTTCTCGGGGGTCATGCGCGCGAAGTGGTTGTGCAGCAGCTCGACCGACCCCAGCGCCGCGGCCATCGGCGTGCGGAACTCGTGCGAGGTGACGGAGATGAAACGTGTCTTCATCTCGGAGATCTCGCGCTCCTTCGCGAGCATCGCCGTGACCTCGGCCTCCAGGCGCTTGCGCGCGGAAATGTCGCGGGCGAACACCACGAACTCCTCCGTCCCGGTCGGGGCCGCGCGCAACTCGACGGCGACCGGGCCGCCGGGAGTGGCGACCTCGATGTCGCCGGAAACGGTGCCATTCTCGGCC
>NZ_JANJUE010000219.1 GCF_024710765.1 Pseudoxanthomonas sp. | reverse complement strand
ACCAGGCAGGTGCAGGATGCCCGACGGGGATCGCAGGCGGCCTTCGCCTGGCTATACCGCACGTTCGCGCCGCTGGTGCATGCCATCCACCTGGGCACGAATGCGCGCTCGCGCGCCGATGACCTGACCCAGGAAACCTTCGTCATCGCCTTCGGCAAATTGGATCAGCTGCGCGAGCCTGCGCGCTTCGGTCCCTGGATCGCGATGATCGCGCGTAGGACCCGGCCCGCGGCCACGCTCGACGCGCGGGAGCTTGTCGATGCCGATGATCCGGCCTGGCCGGGCGCGGGACCCGAATCCAGCGCGCAGGCCAGCGAGGCGCTGCGCGCCATCCGCGATCTGCCCGAGGCCTACCGCGAGACCCTGATCCTGCGCCTGGTCGAGGGCCTGAGCGGTCCGGAAATCGCCAGCCTCACCGGACTGACGCCGCAGTCGGTCCGGGTGAACCTTCATCGCGGCATGAGCCGGTTGCGTGGCGCGCTGGGTATCGCCAGCCGGCACGAGGAGAGCGCCGATGGTTGAGACACCCGATCCGCTGTGGGACCCGGACCTGCCTGGCGACACCGAGCTCGAACGCCTGGGCGCGCTGCTGGGAACCTATCGCCACGTGCCACGGGCCGGCATCGCCTGGCCACGACCGCGCCCGTCGCGGGTCCGCAGGCGCCGTGTCGCGCTGGCCGCCGCCGCCGCGCTCGCCGCATGCGTGGCCGGCGTCGCCGCCTGGGTGCCCTGGCGCCTGCAGTGGAGCGAACACCGCCAATGGGCGATCGAGGCAAGCGCCGAAACGCTTCCACGGACATGGAACGTCGGCCAGACCCTGGCCACCTCCGCCTCGCAGTCGACCACGGTCCGGATAGCGCGCATCGGCCGGATGGAGGTGATGCCGGGGACGCGGATACGGCTTTCGGATACGCGCACGGGCCACCATCGCCTGGAACTGCTGGAAGGACGCGTGCGCGCGCGGGTCTGGGCCCCGCCCGGTCATTTCGGCATCGCCGCCGGCGACGGTGAAACCGTCGACCTGGGTTGCGCGTTCGAGATCACCCGCAACCCGCGCGGCGAAGGATCCATCCACGTCACCAGCGGCTGGGTGATGCATCGCGTGGGTGGACAGGAAACGCTGGTGCCGGCCGGCACGATCCTCGATTTCGACGACGCGCGCAGTGGCATTCCGCTGGCCATCACCGCCAGCGCCGGCTTCGGCGATGCCGTCGCGCGACTGGATCGGGCGATGTCGGAAGGACAGCGCCCGTCCGGCATCGAGGCGATGGTCGCCCGCCAGGCCGCGGCGTCGGACCGGTTCACCCTGCTCACCCTGCTCACCCGCTATCCGGCGCTGGCCTCCGGACCGATTTACCCCCGCCTCGCCGCGATGTTCGGCGAGCCCGCACCGGATCCCGCCCACCGCGACGCCTGGCGGCACGGCAGCGTGCATGCGATGAATCGCTGGTGGGAGCAGATTCCGCGGCCACCGAAGGCGTGGTGGCTCAACTGGCGCGATGCGCTGGGATGACCGCGGTCCAGTGCGTGGACTGCCTATTCGGCATCCCCGATGCGCGTATCGATCGCGATCCAGTTGGTCTCCCAGTTCCGTCCGCCGTCTTCCGAGTAGGCCTGTTCGAAGCGGATGGAATCGGCATTGATCGGTACGATGACGAAACGGACCAGGACGGCCTTGCCGTCGAGATCTTCCACGCCGTGGAACTCGCCGCGGCCGTCGCGGAAACCGCCATGGATCGGACGGGTCAGGGCTCCGCTGCGCACGCCGGCGTAGTTCAGGCTCCACTGGCCCGCCTGCGGGTTGTACAGGCGCAGGCTCACGCCCTCGATCGTTCCGGCCGGTCCCCGCACGCGCAGTTCGACCAGGTTGGCGCGTCCGTCCAGCACCTTCCGTACCACGCTGGTACCCGAATATTCGATCCACGCCTGCGATCCGGACAGCGGCTTGGCCAGGCGGCGCAGTTCGGTCTTCCAGGTGCCGATTTCCCAGTCGAAATCCCGTTGGCCATCGGCCGGCGCGGCCGGTGCGGCGGCCTGCAGCGGTTGCATCGGCGCGCTCATGGCCAGCAGCGCCGTGGCCAGGCAGATTCCGCCCAGCCGGGTCCGCGCGGAATTTTGCATCGTCTCGTCCCGTCTCCCATGATGGCGGCACGATACGAGCGCGCGTTCACCATGAACAAGAAGGCACCCGCAGGTAACTCCATCCGGCCCAATCCACTGGAAGGCTGTCCGCTGGCGGCGGCCTTCACCGCCATCGGCGGCAAGTGGAAGCTGACCCTGCTGTACTGGCTGGCGCGGGGCGAACTGCACTTCGCCGGCCTGCATGGCCGGGTCACGCCGATTTCGCGCAAGGTACTGACCGAACAGCTGCGCGAACTGGAAGCCGACGGCCTGATCGATCGCATTCCCACCGGCGCGGTGCCCGCCCCGGTGATCTACCGGCTGACCGAATACGGCAGGACCCTGCTGCCCGTCGTCGAAGGCGTGCGCGCGTGGGGCGAAACCCATTTGCGGCGCATGTCGGTGCAGCCGCGGTCCGACGGCATGGGGTGCGGCACGCGGATCATCTAGCGGCCCGGCCAGGCCGTTCATCGCTGAATCCGGGTGCAGTGTTCCGAAACGATCTGCCAGGTCCCGGCATCCCGAACCAGCGTGATGCTGCATCGCTGATCGTCGCGGAAGGGGCGTCCTTCGAAGCTGCCGTTGCCGATCCAGCGGGTGCTCGCGACGGCGACGTTGCCACTGGCATGCACGACGACCTCGACGCGTTTGGCCGCTTCGAGCCGGTAGCCGGGGGAAAGCATGAAGTCCAGCCAGCGGGCGCGCGACCATTCCCCTCCTTTGGAGGTGAAGTACACAAACCCCGGGGCTATCAGGTTTTCGAGTGCCGCCTTGTCGCGGGCGGCCCAGGCGATGTCATAGCGCGCGATCGCGTTCCCCGGAGAGTCATCCTCCCGGGCGCCGGCGACATCCATTGCCGGTGCACAGGACAGGAAGGCCAGGCAACACGCAAGGAATCGAATCTTGATCATGACGGCTCCGGATCGTTGCCCGGCCATGCTTCCAGGGCCGGGTCACCTGCTTGCCTCCCATGCGGCGGGCCAGGCCCGCCTTGTCCCTTCTCGGCGCGGAGGATGCTACGGAGCGCTGCCGCATTCCGCGCTGTCCATGTCCATCCAGATGAACTCGAAGATGTGGCCATCGGGGTCGGCCACGCACCGGTTATACATGAATCCCATGTCCAGCCGTTCCCGGACATCGGACTGGCCGCCCGCGCCCGCGCCGGCTTCCACCGTCATGTCCACCGCTTCCCTGCTGTCACGCGTGAGGGCGATGAGCACCTCGCTGCTCGCCTGTGCGTTGGCGATTTTCCTGGGCGTGAAGGTGGCGAAGTAGTCGTTTGCCAACAACTGGAACGTGATGGTATCGGACCAGACCATGCTCGATGCCTGGTGGTCGCTGAATTGTTCGTTCTTCGCGCACCCGATCGCCTCGTAAAAATGCGTGGAAGCGGAAAGATCGGTCACAGGCAGGTTGATGAAGATCATCTTCGGCATTGCGTTTCTCCGTATTTGACTGGGGAACGGCTCGCTGTGCGGCGGCGGTCGCTCGCCGGACTCGACGCGCTCACTGCCAGTTCGACGCGAAGCCGATATCGGATTCCGCGGGAGGGGGCCACACCGTCGCATGGTGCGGAAGAGACTAGGCTGGAACACCGGTGCCTTGCCGGCACCGATCCGGTCTCATTTTCAGGCCATGCGGCCGAGCCCATCCGGTCCGTCGCCGGGCGCAGGCACGCCCCTTCATCCGGTCGATGGCCTGTCCCTTCGGCCCGCGACCGGCAACAGCCACATCGACGCGGGCAACGCGGAAATTACCGCCGGCGCTTGCGCGGGCCGCCGGTCGACACCGGATCCCACTCAGTGGGCAGCCTGATCCTTCAGCCAGCGGATCACGGTGTCGACTGCCTGCCGGTTGGCCACCTTTCCCGCGCCCGGATCCCGGGGACGCACGAGCCAGTAGGCATCGGGCACCCTGACTTCGAGATCACGGAATGGGCGGATCAGCGCGCCACTTGCCAGGGCGCCTGCCGCCAAGCGCCCGCGCGCCAGCGCAACGCCCTGTCCAAGTTCCGCCGCCTGCAACACCAGGTCGGACGATGCAAGCCGCGGCCCTCGCCCGATCGACAGGTTCGCCGGACCATGCAGCTGCAGCCAGTGGTCCCATCCCGCCGTCGGATCGCGATCGTGCAGGAGACGGACATCGTGCAGGCACGCCACATCATCGGTGCCGCCGGAAGCCTGCCAGTAGCCCGGACTCGCCACCGGATACAGGCGGTCGTCCATCAATGGCTCGCTGCGGACGTTCGGCCAGTTGCCTGCCCCCATCCTCACCGCCAGGTCGATGCCGTCGGACGGCAGATCCAGTTCCTGGTTTACCAGCACCGACAGTTCGACGCGCGGATGCGCGCGCTCCAGCGCCGGCAGGCGTGGCAGCAGCCAGCGCGTCGCGAACGACGGCGCTACCGTGACCGTCACCGAGAACGAGCGGCGCACTTCGCGCGTCGCGCGGGTGGCCGCCAGCATGTCCTCCAGTTGGACGAGAACCCGCCGCCCCAGTTCGGCTCCTTGCCGGGTAGGCGTCCACGATGCGGCGCCGCGTTCGAACAGCGGCACGCCCATCCATGCTTCGAGCTCCGCCAGATGCCGGCTCACCGACGAGTGCGAGACACCGAGTTCGCGCGCGGCCGCACGTACGCCTCCGTGCGCGTACACCAGTGCGAACGCCCGAAGCGCATTCAGGGGCAGGGTCTTCATGGTCTGATTATTAGACCACCCGCGCGCACGCATGCGCCAGCCCCGACGCCCAGAATCCCCGTCGACCTCATTGCCCACGACGCGCGACATGCTCTCCAATGCCTTCGTGGCGGCTGCCGGCCTGCTGCTGGTTGCCGCCCTGACCCCCGGCCCCAACAACTTCGTCGTGCTGCGCGCCGCCGCGGGCGGCGGCGTTTCCGCCGCATGGCCCGCCATTCTCGGCGTGGTGTCCGGCGGGATCGTGATGCTCGGCTTCGGCGTCCTTGGCCTGGCGACCGTCTTCTCGCAATGGCCGTTCCTGCGGGTGACGATTGCAACGGGAGGTGCCGCCTATCTTTGCTGGCTGGCGATCGGCCTCATGCGCACCGGCGACGGCGGGCACGCTCCGCTGCCCACGGGCGCGGTCGGGCTTTTCGTTTTCCAGTTCCTCAATCCGAAAGGCTGGGTGATGGTGTTGTCCGTCGTGTCCGCATTCCCGCCACTCGGGATGTCGACGACTTTCATCCGCCTGGCACCTGCGTTCCTGTTGATACCCACGGCATGCCTGTGGCTCTGGGCGATCGCGGGGCGGTATCTCGCCACGCATGTCCGCGAGCCCGTCGTCCGCCGCCGGATCGACCGGGTCATGGGCATGGCCCTGCTTGTGAACGCGGTGCTCCTGTTGCCCTGAATCAACCATCGGAGACAAAAACCATGCAGATCGACCACGCCGCCATCCGCGTGCTGGCCATCGCCGGCAGCCTGCGACGCGAGAGCTACAACCGCCGTCTTGTCGAAGCCGCGGCCGCAATCGCGCCACCGGGCATGTCCCTGTCGGTGTACGAAGGCCTGGCGGAAGTACCGTTGTTCGACGAGGACCAGGAGGCGGCGGGTGTCGACGGTCCGGAGGGCGTGCGCCGTCTTCGCGAGGCGGTCATGGCGGCGGACGGACTGCTGATTGCCACGCCCGAGTACAACCAGTCGTTGCCTGGGGTCCTCAAGAATGCGATCGACTGGCTTTCCCGCCCGGATCCAAACGGGAAGGAGGTCCTGGAAGCCAAGCCCATCGCCATTGTGGGGGCCACCACGGGGCCATGGGGCACGCGGATCGCCCAATCGCAACTGCGCCACGCCCTGGCGGCCACCGGTTCCCTGACACTGCCTGCGCCGATGTTGTTCGTGCGCGACGCAGCGCGCGCATACGACTCCGTTGCCCGACGCTACGATGACGCCACGCGGGACAGGCTGCACGCCGTTCTCGACGCCTTCCAGGCCTGGATCAGGCTGTCCCGGCCAACGGCCTGAACACGCTACGCGGGCATGTCGCCCGCTTCATCCTGCAACCATTGGCAGAAAGCCTCGACCGCCGGGCCGGGTCCCGGCCCATCGCGACGGGCGAGCCAGAAGGCATACGCATTGTCCAACGCCGGGCCAAGCGGCCTGATCAGACGGCCGTGGCGCAGATCATCGGCCACCAGGGGCGCGATCCCCAGCGCAATGCCGTGTCCCGCGACGGCAGCCTCCTGCGCCAGGTAGTTGCTGGCAAAGACGGGCCCGCCGGTGGCATCCACGTCCACCGCCCCCGTCGCGCGCAGCCAGCCGGACCAGTCCGGTACACCGGGGCGCCCCGCGGAACTCTCGTCATGCAGCAGCGTGTAGTGGCGCAAATCCCCGGGCACCGCCAGGGGGAATTCCACACTGGCGAGCAACGAAGGCGAACAGACGGGAAACACCTGCGCCTTCATCAGCGGATCGACGCGCAATCCCGGATAGTCACCGGTTCCATAGCGGATGCCGACATCGACGTCGCCGCGGACAAGATCGGCGTGTACATCGCCGGTATCGACGCGCACGCGGATATCCGGCCGCGCGTGGTGAAATCGATGCAGCCGCGGCGCCAACCATTTGGCGGCGAACGATTCCACGGTCGATACCCGCAGGTCCGCCACGGTCCGCGCCATCGTGCGGTCGAGCGCCAGATCCAGTTGCCCGAACAACTCACCCAACGTCGCCGAAAGGGCCCGGCCTTCGGGCGTCAATTCCACCGAGCGATGGTTGCGCCGGAACAGCGCGACGCCCAGGTAGGTTTCCAGGTGTCTGACCTGGTGGCTCACCGCCGCCGGGGTCACGAACAACTGTCGCGCCGCGGTGTTGAAGCTGAGATGGCGCGCCGCCGCCTCGAACGTGCGCAAGGCATTGAGCGGTGCGGGGTGGCGGGGCTTCATGGAGGCATGGGTCGGCGGCAGCTGGCATGCATCGTATCGCTTTAGTTTTTCTAATGCGAACGGGAAAAACAACTCGTTTGCCGCTCCACATCGTCTTCGCGACCATGTCGCTCCCAACGAGGGCAATCGCCATGCGCATCGAAGAACCGGATTCCCATGTACTGATGTTCGTCGGCGAGGAAGTCGAATCCGTCGCCACGGCATTCATCCACGGCGACGAGGTTCTGCTGGTCGATTCGCTGGCAAGCGCACGCGATGCCGCCTGGCTGCGCGATGTGATCTGCGGACAGATGGGGAAGACCGTGCGCGTCCTGGCGGCGACGCACTACATGAGCGATCACATCGCCGGGATGTCGCTGTTTCCGGATGCCCTGTTGCTTGCCCATCGGTATCACCGCCACGCATTCCTGTCCCAGGACCTGCGCGCCGATGCGTTCTACCGGGAACCGGACCTGGTATTCGACGACATGACCCTCCGCTGGGGAGCGCATGAGCTGCGCCTGCTCCACAATCCCGGCAAGACGATGGATCACCTGAGCGTGGACGTGCCGACCGCCGACCTGGTCTGCGCGGGTGACAACATCGTCGGCAACATCGTCTATCTGTCGAAGTCGGACCCGGCGCTGCTGCATGCGGCCATCGACCGCATCCGCCGGTTCGGTCGGGCCAGGGTCATTGGCGGCCACATGGGCATGTTTGGCGCCGCGGTCCTGGACAACGCGCTGCACTATCTCGTTCGACTGAGGGACAGGGTGGTTTCCCTCCGTGCCAAGGCCCCGTCATCGACGGTCGATTCCCTCATCGCCGACATCCGCATCGAGGACTGCCTGGCGCCGCAGGTGCAACCCTCGCCCTTTGAGCGCGAATGGCACGGCAACAACCTGGGCGTCATCGTGGCGCAATCGATTTTCGGGCTCGATGCGGCCTTGGCCTCGCGGAGGCGCGTCGCATGAACCAGGGCGCGGAGAACCCATCCCGCCGCGAAAGCCGCCGACGCTTCCTGGCCAGCTGCGCGGGAGTGGCGGCGGCGGCGGCGCTGCCCGCGGGAACGGCAGGGTCGTCGAGCCGCAGCCCGGCATTGCGCGCCCAGCGCATGGCCTGGGCCGGCATTCGCCTGCAACTGCCGCATGCGAGCTTGTTCATCGATCCATTGACGAATCCGGACGCCTGGGGCGACGCCCTCCCGGATCGGCTCGTTCCCGTGGGCGACGGTGGAGGAGAAACCAGCGTGCTGATCACCCATGCCCACCCGGATCATTTCGACGCCAAGGCGGCCTCCGCCGCGTTGCGTCACGGCGGCGTGCTGGCATACCCGGCGGGCATCCAGCCCTTGCCCGTTCCCGACGGCGCTCGCGTCAGGCCCAGCCCGCTCTGGGAGCCGCAACTGCTGGGCGATTTCACCGCCACGCCCGTCCCTGCGTCGGATGGCTACGGCGACACCCAGGTGTCCTGGGTGGTCACCGCAGGCGGGCGACGCATTTTCCACGGAGGGGACACACTCTGGCACGGGCATTGGTGGCGTATCGGCCGCCAGTTCGGACCATTCGATGTGGCATTCCTGCCCATCAACGGTGCGCGCTTCGGCTGGCGCGAGCCCGTCAGTGGACTGCCCGGGGTGTTGACGCCCGAACAGGCCGTGGCCGCCGCCACCCTCCTCGGTGCCCGCGTCCTGGTGCCGATCCACTACGGCATCACCGGCATGAAGGAATACAAGGAGGTGATCGATCCGCTCGGCCAACTGCGGAAGGCCGCGCGCGAACGGCGCGTGGAGATCCAGCCGTTGGCGCCGGGAGCATGGCTGGACTGGCGCTAGCGCCACCGACGAATCTCCCGCATCGGGGATGGGCTGTTCATTCGGCCACGGCCACGCCGCCGTTCAATGCTGCCCCGGCCGCCGAACGACCTGGCGCGAAGCAAGCATCCCGTGTCCGCCAAGCCGGGGGCGGGCTCCTTGCTTTCCCGATCCTCGTTCCGTCCTCCGCCCTCATGCCGGACGTCCGCCGGATCGACCATGAAGACGCTTCGAGCGGAGTTCACCCCATGGTCGAGTTCGCTGCGAAGCCAACTGTCGCCCAGGCGCACGCCAGTACGTCGGAAGCAACCGCTCTTCACGACCGGACCATGCGGGCGGCCGCAGGCTCCGCTGGCACCGTGCCGTGCTCCGGACACTCTTCCCATGATGCGCCTCTCGCTTCCAGGGCTGCTCCTCTCCGCGTCGTGCTTGCTGGCAGCCACGGCCGTGTCGGGCCACGCGCAGGCCGCCACCCACACGGTGGCCAACTGCAACGACGCCGGTCCCGGCAGCCTGCGCGCGGCCGTGGCCTCGGCCACGGGCGGCGACGTCATCGATCTGCGCGGCCTGGCCTGCAACCGAATCGTGCTGGCCGGAGGCACCGTGTACTTCGGCCAGGACGATCTGACCTTCAAGGGGCCCGGCCGAAGCCGGCTGTCCATCGATGGCAACTGGATGGGCAATCGCGCCATCGAGCATTGGGGCCGGGGCACCTTGCGCATCGAGGACCTGTCCATCGAGAACGCGCGCGACGAGGTCGGTTTCTCCCAGGATGCCGGTGGATGCATCCGTTCGCTGGGCAACGTCGAGCTGATCCGTTCGCGGGTCCACCATTGCCTGCTGGTGGTGCGCGATGACGTGTACTGGACCGAGGAAGGCCGCGGCGGCGCGATCTACGCCGCCGGGAATCTCCTGATCGATCGCAGCATCGTGTCCGATGGCCATGTGATGACGTTCGGCTACGGCGGTGCGGTCAACGCGGGCGGCACGGTGACCGTCCTGGACAGTGACATCCGCGACAGCTCCGCGTACTACGGCGGCGGCATCGCCGCGAACGGGCTGACCCTCCGGCGTTCGCTGGTGAGCGGCAACCGCGCGCGCGTGGGCGGCGGCGTGCATGCCGAGGGCGCGGTGCTGATCGAGGACACCACGATCGCCGGCAACATGGCATCCGAACCACAGCACCCGGCCCGCGATGAAGCGCTGGCCGCCGGCGGCCTGAGCGCCTACTCGGGTCCCATCATCGTCAACAGCACCTTCAGCGGGAATTCGGCCGAGTACTGGGCGGCGATGTTGATCCAGGGAGAAGGCAGCCGGATCCTCAACAGCACCATCGCATTCAACCAGAACACGCTGGACTGCCGGGGTGCGATCCGTTCGATATTCGAGCTCGACCTCGAAAGCACCATCGCCGCCGCCAACACGTGCTCCGGCGCAGCGGCGCCCGACCTCTCCGTGTACATCGGCGGCGTGATCGGGGCGCGCAACCTGATCGGCGCTTCCAGCGCCACGCTGCCCGCCGACACGATCAGCGCCGACCCGATGCTGGCGCCACTCGCCGACAACGGCGGACCTTCCCCCACCCACCTGCTCCAGCGCGGAAGCCCGGCCATCGATCGCGGCAGCAACCTGCTGGATCTGCGATACGACCAGCGTGGCCGCCCGTTCGCGCGCGTGCGCGGCGGCGCGGCGGACATTGGCGCCACCGAGAGCCGTTTCCGCGCCGAATGAGCCTGTTCCGCGCGATGCCCCGGCCTGTGATGCACCGTTCGCCACCGCCGGCAACGCGGACGTCCGGAGCCTAGGCGCCGTGCGCGATCTCGCCATCCGGATTGACGCCATGATCGTCGGTGCCACGGTCGCCGGCAGCGAGCACTTGCCTCCCCTGTTGCTGCTGCATGGCTGGCCGCACTGCCGCGCGCTCTACCGGCCCGTGATGGAGGCCCTGGGCGAACAGGCGCGGGTGATCGCCATCGATCTGCCGGATATCGGCGACTCGCGCGGCGCGCCGCCCGGCTTCGACAAGCGCCGCCTGGCCGACATCGCCATCGCCGCGGCCGAGCGCCTGGATGCGCCACGCCCGGTCGTGGCCGGCCTCGATGTCGGCGGAATGATCGCGTTTTCGGCCGCCCGCGATCATGGCCAGCGCATCGCCGGCGCGATGGTGATGAACACGGTGGTGCCGGGCCTGCCGCCCTGGGAAAAGGTCATCGCCAACCCGGCCATCTGGCATTTCGCCTTCCATCAGTTGCCCAAGCTGCCCGAAGCGCTGGTGTCGGACCGGCAGCGCATCTACTTCGATTTCTTCATCGATGCCTTGTCGGACAACGCCAAGGCCATCGGCGACGACATGCGCCAGCGGTTCGCCGACGCCTACCGGCGGCCGGAAGCACTGCGCGCCGGGTTCGAGTGGTACCGGGCCATGCCGGAAGACGCCGATCGCAACCGCGAACGCGTGGCCATCGACATACCCGTCGCCTATGTCCGCGGCGACGCTGACCATGCCGATCTGCAGGCCTACCTGGACGGGCTTCGTGCAGGCGGCGTGCTCAACCTGGTCGGACATACGATTCCGGAATCCGGCGAGTTGCTGCCGCTGGAGAATCCGTCGGCCTTCATCGACAGCGTCCGTGGATTCATGCAGCGGGTGCGGGCATCCGGCGATTGCGGCTGATCTCGCGCATCCACCCATCGCGTTGGCCGGCGATCACCCGCCAGTCGGCATCGCGGGCATTTCCATGTTTCGCCGGGCCCGCGGCACCCCTTATCTGGCCGCGGGCAGTCCCGCACCGACCGGCGGCTCCAGCCAAGGCATTCCATCCTCGCGCCAGTTCACCGGCTGGATGCGTGGGGAACGCTTGGCGGTGCATTTCATGTCCGGCGCCGGATTGGCGTGGTACACGATCCAGATGGAGCCGTCGGGCATGTCGAAGAAACCGTTGTGGCCGGGCGCGTGCACGTTGCCCGCAGGATTCTTCGCCAGGATGGGCTCGCGCGATTTGGACCACGACGCCGCATCCAGCGGATCGCTTCCCGGGCGCGCATGCAGCAGGCCGATCGCGTAGTCATCGGACCAGCAGGCGCTGCCCGAGTAGGAAAGGAACAGATCGCCCTTGGGTCCGGCAAGGAATTCCGGCCCTTCGAGGATCTGCCGCCCCCCTTGCCGCTCCCAGGCCTGGTCCGGGCGCGCGATGATGGTTTCCTCGCCAGCCAGCGTCCAGGGATTGGACATCGCCACGATCGCCAGCACGCTGTCCGGCCCGACGTAGGGCGAGTACACGAAGTAGCGCTGTTCGCCCACGCTGAAGGTGGTGCCGTCGATGCCGGGATGGCGGGTGGCCAGCCGGCCGCGATCCTGCCACTGGCCGGTGGTCGGATCGGTGTTTTCATTTTCCAGCACGAATACGCCCCGGTGATCGTCGTCGTCGTGGCCGCTGGCGGCCGCGGTGTAGTACACGTACCACTTGCCGTCGATGCGGTGCAGTTCCGGCGCCCAGATCGACTGGGCGTTCGGCCCGGTCGCCGGCGGTCGCCAGATGGTCGTTTCGGTTGCCTCGGCCAGGCGCGCGAGATCGCGGGTCTTGCGGATGGCCAGGCGATCACCGTGCGTGCCCATGTAGTAATAGGTGTCGCCATCGCGGGCGATCCACGGATCCGGGCCGGAGGGCAGCAGCGGATTCTGGAATGCCGGCGGCGCACCGGCATGCGCTGCCGTTGCATGCAGCAGGATTGCGGCCAGCAACAGGCGCGCGGACCAATGGAACATGCTTCCTCCTGGGAATCGGGTCGCAGCCAGCGCCGCCGGACGCCTCACGCAGCCGCGGAAAGCGATGGCATCCGACCGGTTTGCATCGGGCCGTCCAACTAACCATATAATCCGACAATATACAAGCGACCACCGCGCGGGCCCCGGCACTGGATCGCACCGCCCACATTCGAGTCTTGCCATGAGCCATTCGCACGCGGACCCCATCGTCGGAATCAACTGGGGCAGTTCCAATTTCAGGGCCTACCTGATTGCCGCCGATGGGCGGATGGCCGATACCCTCGAATCCACCGCGGGCATCACCACGCTCTCGCGCGAAGGCATGATCGAAGCCGCGCACCAGGTACGCGCTCGCTGGCCGCAGGCCGGCGCCGTCTACGCGGCCGGCATGATCGGCTCCAACATCGGCTGGGTGGATGCGGGATATGTCGACTGCCCGGCGGACATGCGCCTCCTGGGCGACAGCCTGGTCCCTACGCGGATCGGCGACCTGCCACTGCACATCGTCCCCGGCCTGGCCTGCGTGCGCGAGGCCGACGGTGCGCCGGACATCATGCGTGGCGAGGAAACCGAACTGTTCGGCCTGCTCGCCGCCGACCGCCTCGGCGGCGCGCCGGTGGTCGCCCTGCCCGGCACGCATACCAAATGGGTACGCCTGCGCGATGGACGGGTACGCGATTTCATGACCGCGATGTCGGGAGAAATCCATGATCGCCTGTCCGCGACGGGCCTGCTCGCTTCGGTGGTGGAAGGCCCCGGCCACGATGGCCCGGCTTTCGAACGGGGCGTACGCGCGGCCGCGACGCGCACCCTGGGTCTGGGCGCGCTGCTGTTCGGCGTGCGCGCGCGGGTGATTCGGGGCGTGCTGGCGCGCGCGGATGCCAGCGCCTACCTGCGCGGGCTGCTGATCGGCTCGGAGATCGCCGATGCGCTGGCGCTGTTTCCCGAGCTGCGGGGCGCCAGCGTGCCGCTGGTCGGCTCGGCGCCCGTGTGCGCCCTGTACCAGGCCGCGCTGGCGGCGCTGGGCGTCGCATCGACGCCGGTGGCCTCCGCCGATGCCGTCGTTCGCGGCTTCGCCGGCCTCCATGCGATGCGTGGCTAGGCCCCCGGCAGCATCCTTCGTCCCCGGTGTCCGCTCTTCGGCGCACGGGAAACCCGGTTCTTTTCCGGTGTGCTGCGCCGCAACGTGCGTATTGTCTGATTATATGCTTTTGTAGCATTCCACGCCGTTGGGAGAGGTCAAGAGCGATGTTGCTTGGCAAGGGGATGGCAGTTGGTTGCATGGGCGCGATGGCGCTCGCGGTCGCCGCGACGGCGGGTGCGCAGCAGCGCACGGTCGTCGGGATGCTGCCGGACGGAACGAAGGTCGAATCCATCCTGCTGCGCGACGGCAGCGGCATGCAGGCGCGCGTGCTGACGCTGGGCGCGGCGCTGCACGCGCTGGAAGTGCCGGATCGCGACGGCAAGTACGCCGACGTGGTGCTGGGCGACGCGACGCTGCAGGCCACACTGGCCAAGCCGCAGTATTTCGGCACCATCGTCGGGCGCTTCGCCAACCGCATCGCGCACGGCAAGTTCAGCCTCGACGGGCGCGAATACACGGTCCCCGCCAATGACGGCCCCAACAGCCTGCACGGCGGCACGCGCGGCTTCGACAAGGTGGTCTGGGACGTGGTCGAGGCCAAGCCCGACCGCACCACCCTGCGCCATGTCAGTGCCGACGGCGACCAGGGCTATCCGGGCACGCTGACGGTCACCGCCACCTATGCGCTGGAAGGCGACGGCCGCCTGGCCATCGAATACCGCGCGAGCACCGATGCGCCGACCATCGTCAACCTGAGCAACCACGCGTACTGGAACCTGTCCGGCGAAGGCTCGGGCACGGCGATGGATCACGAACTGATGATTCCCGCCGACGCGTACACGCCGGTCGACGCGACCCTGATTCCCACCGGCGAGTTCCGGCCGGTGGCCGGCAGCGTGTTCGACTTCCGCACGCCCAAGCCGATCGGCCGGGACCTGCGCACCGGTGCCGAACCGCAGCTGCTGCACGGGCGTGGTTACGACCACAACTGGGTGATCAGCCGCGAGCCGGCCAAGGCGCCACGCGAAGTGGCGCGCGTGCACGACCCGCGTTCCGGACGGGTGATGTCGCTGGTGTCGACCCAGCCCGGCCTGCAGTTCTATTCCGGCAACTTCCTGGACGGCACCACGGTCGGCAAGAGCGGCCGCGTGTATCGCCAGGGCGATGCCATCGCGCTCGAACCCCAGCTGTTTCCCGACACGCCGAACCAGCCTGCCTTCGGTTCGGCGCGGCTCGCGCCCGGCCAGCAGTACGTGAACCGCATGGTCTACCGGTTCTCCACGGACAAGGACGCCAGCGACACCCGTTGATCCCGGCGCCTTCCGGCGCCGCATGCCACCCCCGCGACGGCCCCGGCCGGCGTGGATGCCGGAGGCATGCCCGAATCCTCTCAGGTAATGGAGATGCATCCGATGCAAAAGTGGCTGAAACCCCTGCTGGCCATCCTGCTCGCCGCCGCCGCGCCGATGGCGTCGGCCGCCGACGGCGATCGCTGGTCGCCGGCCGAAGCGAAGACCTGGTACGAACAGCAACCCTGGCTGGTGGGCGCCAACTACACCACCTCCAACGCGATCAACCAGCTGGAGATGTTCCAGGCCGACACCTTCGACCCGGTGGCGATCGATCGCGAACTCGGCTGGGCGCGCGAGAAGTTCGGCATGAACACCATGCGCGTGTACTTGCATGATCTGTTGTGGAAGCAGGATCAGAAAGGCTTCCTGAAGCGCCTCGACCAGTTCCTCGCGATCGCCGCCAGGCATGGCATCCGTCCGATGCTGGTGCTGTTCGACAGCTGCTGGGACCCGGACCCGGTCCTCGGTGCGCAGCATCGCCCGATCCCCGGCGTGCACAACTCCGGCTGGGTGCAGAGCCCGGGTCGCCACGAACTGGTCGACCCGGCCAACGACGCGCACTTCCGTGCCTACGTGCAGGGCGTGGTCGGCGCCTTCGCCAACGACAAGCGCGTGCTGGCCTGGGATCTGTGGAACGAGCCGGACAATCCGGGCGGCGGCAGCTACATGGACAAGCAGCTGGATCGCGAGCAGGCCCGGATCGAGGAACTGCTGCCGAAGGTGTTCGAATGGGCGCGCGCGAAGAAGCCGGTGCAGCCGCTCACCAGCGGCGTTTGGATCGGCGATGACTGGTCGCCGGGCGCGAAGAGCCTGACCGCCATCCAGCGCACCCAGCTGGAGCAGTCCGACGTCATCAGCTTCCACAACTATGAGCAGCCCGAGGCGTTCGAGGCCCGCGTCGCCCAGCTGCGTGGCTACGACCGTCCGCTGATCTGCACCGAATGGCTGGCCCGCGGCAACGGCTCCAACGTGGACACCATCCTGCCGATCGCGCGCCGCGAAAACATCGGCATGATCAACTGGGGTTTCGTCGACGGCGCCATCCAGACCCGCTTCCCGTGGGACAGCTGGCAGCGCCCCTACACCCTGCAGGAACCGACCCTGTGGTTCCACGATCTGCTCAAGGCCGACGGCACGCCTTACCGCGCGCGTGAGGCCGAGCTGTTCCGAAAGATTGCCGGCACGCCCGGGAACGCCGTTTCCACCCCCTGAACCGAGACCTTCCTCCGGCCGCGACGCGGCCGGCGGATCGCTCACGCCCTTTTTCCGGAGAAGATGTCATGAACACTCGTTTTCCCCGCTCGCTGCTGTCGCTTTCCATCCTGTCCGCCCTCATGTTGCCGTCCCTGGCCATGGCCCAGGACGGCGGTGCCAATGCCGGTGCGCAGCAGGCGCCGGCCGATCAGAATGCGTCCTCCCAAGACGCCACCAACCTGGACACGGTGGTGGTGACCGCGCTGCGCCAGAGCCTGCAGACCGCGCAGGCGATCAAGCAGGACGCGGACATGGTGGTTGATTCGATCGTCGCCGAGGACATCGGCAAGCTGCCCGACAACAGCGTGGCCGACGCGCTCCAGCGCGTGACCGGCGTGCAGATCGCGCAGGGTGGCCAGGGTGAGACGACCTCGGTGGTGATCCGTGGCCTGCCCAACGTGATCAGCACCCTCAACGGGCGCGAGATCTTCAGCGGTTCCGGTCGCGGCTACGCCTTCCAGAACCTGCCGGCCACCGCGGTAAAGACGCTGCGGGTCTACAAGAGCAGCGAGGCCAGCCTGCCGCTCGGCGGCATCGCCGGCCTGGTCGACATCGAGCTGCGCCGTCCGTTCGATTTCGACGGCGCCGAGATCGCCGGCACCCTCACCGGCACGCACAGCGAGTACGGCGGCAAGGTCGATCCCAACGCCAGCCTGCTGCTCAGCAACCGCTGGGATACCGATGCCGGCGAGTTTGGCGCGCTGGTCAATTTCGGTTACCTCGGCAAGCACTACGCTTACGACGCGGTGTGGGGCGATTTCCCGAAGATCGTGACCGATGCCGGCGGCACGCCGATGCGGACCGCGGATGGCAACCTGATCGCCGCTCCGAACGGCTGGGGCACCGCGTACAACCAGGGCGACCGCAAGCGCGGGGCGTTCAACTACGCCTTGCAGTGGAAGCCCAACGATCGCACCGAGGTCTACCTGGAAGGCCTGTACGACTGGGTCCGCGACGACTTCGACCAGGCGTTCTATTTCTCGTTCCCGAATGGCGCGGTGGCCCCGTCGCAGCTCGGCGTCGGCAACCACTGCTACGCCAACCAGCTGGATGGACCGCTGGCCGGCCAGACCGTCTGCGACGCGACCAGCGGCTCCTGGACCGGCGACACCTACGCCGCCACCAGCACCCAGGCGCACAAGCAGCGCGGCCAGGACATCCAGAACGCGCTGGGGGTGAAGTGGGATGGCGACCAGTTGCACCTGTCCACCGAGGTCACCCGCACGTCCGGCTACTACCGCGACGAGAACTTCATCATCGACACCTTCCTCAGCGGTCCGATCACCACGGTCTGGGAAGGCACCTCCGGCAGCCACCAGAACTGGTACCTGGCCGGCGATCCGGCGCTGGATCCGTCGCGCTTCTACCTCAACGGCCTGTTCCAGACCTGGGCGCATTCGCGCGGCGAGGAGAACAGTTGGCGCGGTGACGGCCGCTTCGAGTTCCTCGATGGCCCGATCGCCTCGATCCAGTTCGGCCTGCGCTATGCCGATCGCACCGCCAGCGCCAAGGGCAGCGTGGAGATCTCCACCCCGCCGCCGGGTGGCGCGGGCACCGGCAATATCACCGCCAACCCGAATCCGGACAACCAGGTCGTCGGCCTGTTCCCCGCGTCCAGCTTCTTCTGCAGCAAGCGCGACAATGCCGCCCTGCACCAGAAGTTCCTGGTGCCTTGCTACGACTACCTGATCGACAACGCCGACGCGCTGCGGTCCTTCTATGGGCTGCCCACCGGCCTGGCGCCGGAGAATCCGGGCCGCTTCTTCGACATCGGCGAGCGCAAGGCCGCCGGCTACCTGCAGGCCAAGTACGACTTCGAGCTGTTCGGCCTGCCGGTCGACGGCCTGGTAGGTGTGCGGATGGAAAAGGTCAAGCGTGATCTCAGCGCCTTCTCCTTCGATGCCGGCACCGGCGTCTACAGCCCGATCACCCGCCAGACCGACGACACCAACACGCTGCCCAACGCCAGCATGAACCTGCACTTCAGCGATGAATGGCAACTGCGCCTGGTGGCGGCCAAGACCATGAGCTACCCCGACTTCGGCGCGCTCAATCCCTCGATCTCGCTCAATCCCGGCACCATCAACCGGCCCGGCATCGCCTCCAGCGGCAACCCGGACCTGAGCCCGATCGAGTCGATGAACTACGACGCCTCGCTGGAGTGGTACTTCTCGCCGGTCGGCTACGCCAGCGCCGGCGTGTTCTACCGCGACATCGACGGCTACATCCAGACCTACGTCACCAACGTGACCATCGGCGGCGCCCCGTTCGAACTGTCCTCGCCCCAGAGCGCGGGCAGCGGCCACCTGCAGGGTGTCGAGCTCGCCTACCAGCAGACCTTCGACTTCCTGCCGGGCGCCTGGAGCGGCCTGGGCGCGCAGTTGAACTACACCTACATCGACGGATCCACGCGCTCGCCGCAGTTCATCGGCGGACCGGAAATCTCGCGTCCGCTGCAGAACGTGTCGAAGAACAACTACAACGCGGTCCTGTTCTACGAGAACCAGGCCCTGTCCGCGCGCCTGGCCTACGGTTACCGCAGCCGCTACATCGACTTCTTCACCCAGCCCACGGTGTCGGGCAACGAAGACCAGGTCGAGCCGGCAAGCTCGCTGGACTTCTCGGTCAGCTACGACGTCACCGCGCAGACCACGCTGGTGTTCTCGGCCACCAACCTGCTTGGCAACAACCTGCACCAGTTCTGGGGCGATGGCGACACGCGTCCGCGCGACATCCGCTTCCAGGACAAGACGATCGCCCTGGGCCTGCGGTTCAAGCTGTGAAGAAAGGCGCGACGCCCCGGCTGGCGTGGCTGGCACCGGCGCTGCTGTGCGCCGGTGCGGCCTCCGCCGCGCCGGCCACGGACGAGGCCCCGCGTGGCACGCGCGTGGCCGCGGGCATCGGCTATGCCTCGGTGCTCCAGCTGGCACACCAGCCGCGGGCACGCGACAACGGACGCATGCTGCTGGTGTTCGAGCCTTCCGCGCCGGGCGGCATCCCCCTGTATGAAAGCCGCGACGAGGGTGATCACTGGCGACAGGTGGGCGAGGTCGTCGATCAGCCGCACGGCGATGCGCGCCGCTGGCAACTGCGCTGGCAGCCGCACCTGAGCGAACTGGCGCGCACCAGCGGCGATCTTCCCGCCGGCACCCTGCTGCTCGCCGCCAATTCCACCGGCCGCAACGAGCACGATCAGGTGATCGCGCAGGATCTCCAGCTCTACGCCAGCCGCGATGGCGGCCAGCACTGGGAATACCGTGGCAGCATCGTGCAGGGCGGCGGCCAGCCCTCCGACCGCCTGAACCAGGGCGTGTGGGAGCCCTACATCGTGGTCCTGGACGACGGCCGCATGGTCGCCTTCTATTCCAGCGAGCGGCACAAGCAGGACGGCTTCAACCAGTTGCTCGCCCACAAGGTTTCTCTCGACGGTGGCCGCACCTGGGGATCGGAAACCGTGGACGTCGCACTCCCGGGCGGTGTCGAACGGCCCGGCATGGCCATCGTCGAGCGCGTTCCCGGCCGCGGTTACGCGATGGTGTTCGAGAACATCGACGGCGAGCGCAATGGCCAGGTCCATCTGAAATTCAGCGCCGACGGACTGGACTGGGGCGCGCCGGAGGATCCGGGCATCGCCCTGCGTACCGCCGCCGGCGCCTGGCCGGCCGCCTGCCCGAGCATCCGTTGGCTGCCCGGTGAAACCGCGGACGGCGTGCTGCTGGTCGCCGCGCAACGGGCCGGCGGCGGCGGCGATGCCGGCGGCCGGACCCTCTACCGCAGCGACAGTGGTGGCCGTGGTCCCTGGTGGGAAGTCGAAGCGCCGGTGCGCAAGGCCAGCGGCAACATCCATGCCGGCTGGACGCAGGCCATGCTGGTGCGCGCCGACGGCCAGTTGCTGCACGTCACGTCCTCTTCCGTCGCCTCGGCCCCCGAGCGCGCCGAATCCAACGAGATCCTGCAGGCCACCGCGCCGCTGGCGCTGGGCCGGTACGAAGCCGAGAACGCGGTCCGTCGCCGCGCCGCGCAGATCGAAGACGCCACCGCGTCGGCCGGCCGCAAGGTACGGCTGGCCAGCGGCGCCGATGCCGATCTGGTGTTCGAGGTCCAGGCCGGTCGCACCGGTGACCGCAAGATCCGCCTGCGCCATGCCGACACCGGTTTCGCCGCCACGCCACGCGTGCAGGTGAACGGCCAATCGCTTCCCTCCCCTCCCGCCACCGCGCCCCGGCCTGGCTGGCGCGAAACCGAATTCACCGCGCCCCTGCGGGCCGGCGGCAACCGCATCGTGGTGACCAACGGCGACCGGCCACTGGACTACGACTACCTCGAAATCGCCCCGGTGGCGCCATGACCCCCCACGGTTCCCATCCCATGTCCCCAGTCGTGCTATACCCCTATTGTCGGATAATCAGAGTGCCCGCCGGATGCGGCGCACCGAACCCAAGGGGATCCAGTGAAGCAAATCGCGGTACGCAATCTTTACGATCAGGTGATCCAGGCCATCGGCCGGATGATCGTCAGCGGCGAGATCAAGCCGGGCGAGCTCCTGCCCCGCGAGGAAGTACTGGCCCAGCGCATGGCGGTGAGCCGCACCGCGCTGCGCGAAGGGTTGAAGGTGCTTGGCTCCAAGGGCTTGATCGAAACCAGGCAGAAGACCGGCACCCGGGTGCGCGAACCGCGCCACTGGAACCAGCTCGATCCGGACATCCTGGCCTGGCGCTGCGCGTCGATGCCGACCGAGGATTTCGTCGAGAAGCTGGTGGAGATGCGCGAGATCATCGAGCCGGCCGCAGCGGCCGCCGCCTCGCGCAGGCGCTCGCCGGAACAACTGGCGAAGATCAAGGCGGCCTACGAAGCGATGGCCGCGGCCACGGACCAGGACGCCTGGGCCGAAGCGGACCTGGCTTTCCACGAGTGCGTGCTGGACGCGACCAACAACGAACTGATGGGTTCGCTGTTCTCGGTCATCGATGCGGCCCTGGGTGCGTACTTCCTGCTGTCGGCGCAGACCGCGGCCGACTTCAAGTATTCGTTGCCGCGTCACTTCGACGTGTACGACGCGATCCGGCTCAAGCGGCCGGACGCCGCGCGCGAGGCGATGCTCGGCATGATCGAGGACTCGCGCGCCAACATCAAGGGACGAAGGCGCGCGCGCAAGTCCACCCGCTGACGGAGTCCCCATGAGCACCGCCTGGATGCAACCCCTCCCTCTGGTTGCCATCCTGCGCGGGCTCACCCCGCAGGAAGCGCCGGCCATCGGCACGGCGCTGGCCGAGGCCGGCTTCCGGATCCTGGAAGTCCCGCTCAACTCGCCGCAACCGCTGGAGAGCATCGCGCTGCTCGCGCGGGCGCTGGGCGGGCAATGCCTGGTCGGCGCCGGCACCGTGCTCACGTCGCGCCAGGTCCAGGACGTGGCGGAGGCCGGCGGCCGGCTGATCGTGATGCCGCACGCCGACGTCGAGGTGATCGCCGCCGCGCACGCGCGTGGCCTGCGCTGCACGCCGGGCGTCGCCACGCCCACCGAGGCCTTCGCCGCACTGCGCGCCGGCGCCGACGCATTGAAGCTGTTTCCCGCCGAGCAACTGCCGCCGCCGGTGCTGAAAGCCTGGCTCAGCGTGCTGCCGCGCGGCACCGGCGTACTGCCGGTGGGCGGCATCACCCCCGAACGCATGGCCGCCTACCGCGACGCGGGCGCGGCCGGCTTCGGCATCGGCTCGGCGCTGTATGCGCCCGGCACCCCGCCCGCCGAAGTGGCGCGGCGCGCGCATGCCTTCATCGACGCATGGAACAAGACCAACCGGGACCCCACCCCATGAAGATCACCGCCATCACGACTTTCCTCGTGCCGCCCCGCTGGCTGTTCGTCCGCATCGACACCGATGCGGGCATCAGCGGCTGGGGCGAACCCATCGTCGAGGGCCGCGCGCATACCGTGGCCGCCGCGGTGGAAGAACTGTCCGACTATCTCATCGGCAAGGATCCGCGTTTGATCGAGGACCACTGGAACGTGCTGTACCGGGGTGGCTTCTATCGCGGCGGTCCGGTGCTGATGAGCGCGCTGGCCGGCCTGGACCAGGCGCTGTGGGACATCCACGGCAAGGCCCTGGGCGTTCCGGTGCACGCCCTGCTGGGCGGCAAGGTGCGCGATCGCATCCGGGTGTACTCATGGATTGGCGGCGACCGGCCGGCCGATACCGCGCGCGCGGCGAAGGAAGCGGTGGCGCGCGGCTTCACCGCGGTCAAGATGAACGCCACCGAGGAGGTGCAGTTCGTGGATTCCCACGAGAAGGTCACCCACGTGCTGGAGAACGTGCAGGCCGTGCGCGAGGCGGTCGGCCGCGAGATCGGCCTGGCGGTGGACTTCCATGGTCGCGTGCACAAGCCGATGGCGAAGGTGCTGATGCGCGAACTGGCGCCGTTCGGATTGATGTTCATCGAGGAACCGGTGCTGTCCGAACACCTCGAAGCGATTCCCGAGCTGGCCGCGCTCTCGCCCGCGCCCATCGCGCTGGGCGAGCGCCTGTACTCGCGCTTCGACTTCAAGCGGGTGCTGCAGACCGGCGGTGTCGACATCATCCAGCCGGATCCCTCGCACGCCGGCGGCATCACCGAGACCCGCAAGATCGCCGCGATGGCCGAAGCCTACGACGTGGCGCTGGCGCTGCATTGTCCGCTGGGCCCGATCGCGCTGGCCGCCAACCTGCAACTGGATGCGGTCTGCTACAACGCCTTCATCCAGGAACAGAGCCTGGGCATCCACTACAACGCCGCCAACGACCTGCTCGATTACCTGGCCGACCGCGCGCCGTTCGCCTACAACGACGGCTACGTGGCGATCCCGGACGGGCCCGGCCTGGGCATCGAAATCAACCAGGCCTACGTGGACGAACGCGCCGCCGAAGGCCATCGCTGGCGCAATCCGGTATGGCGCCACGCCGATGGCAGCGTGGCGGAATGGTGACCGCGATGACCGAACAGAATCCCCTGCCTACTGGCGCGATGGCGCGCTATCCCAGCCTCGCCGGCCGCAGCGTCCTGATCACCGGCGGCGCCACCGGCATCGGCGCCAGCTTCGTCGAACACTTCGCCCGCCAGGGTGCGCGCGTCGCCTTCCTCGACATCGACGACGATGGCGCGCAGGCCCTGCTGGATGCACTCGGCCCGGTCGATCACGTTCCGGTCTACCTGCGCTGCGACGTGACCGATCTGGATGCGCTGCATGCCGCCATCGACCGGGCGCGCGGGCACATCGGTCCCATCGCCGTACTGGTCAACAACGCCGCCAACGACGGCCGGCACGGCTTCGGCGACACCACGGCGGCCGACTTCGAGCGCAACATGGCGGTGAACCTGCGCCACCAATACTTCGCCACCCAGGCGGTGGCGGCGGACATGCGCGCGCTTGGCGGCGGCTCGGTGATCTGCCTCGGCTCCACCGGCTGGATGATCAAGAACGCCGGCTACCCGATGTACGCCATCGCCAAGTCCGCGGTGCACGGCCTGGTCAACGGCCTGGCGCGCGAACTCGGCGCGGACCGCATCCGCATCAACGCGCTGGTGCCGGGCTGGGTGATCACCGAAAAGCAGCGCCGGCTGTGGCTGGATGCGGAAGGCGAAGCGCAGATCCGGCGGGCGCAATGCCTGCCGGGCTATCTGCGACCGGACGATCTGGCCCGCGCGGCGCTGTTCCTGGCCGCCGACGACAGCCGCATGTGCACCGGCCAGGACTTCATCGTCGACGGCGGCTGGGTATGAGCATGGACGTGGGCGTGGTGGTGCCCGCCGGCAACCGGCTCGGCGAGGGCGTGCTCTGGTGCGATCGCGAGCAGGCGCTGTACTGGACCGACATCCATGCCGCGCGACTGTGGCGATACGTGCCCGCGCGCGGCGCGGTCGACCAATGGCCACTGCCGGAACGATTGGCTTCGTTCGCGCTGTGCGAGGCGGAGGGCTGGCTGCTGCTGGCCCTGGCGTCGCGGCTGGCGTTCTTCCACCCACAGCGCTACGAACTGCGCGAACTGCACCGCATCGGCATCGTGCCCGAGACCCGCGCCAACGACGGCGCCTGCGATCGCCAGGGACGCTTCGTGTTCGGCACCCTGCACGAACCGGCGCGGGGTCCGAAATACGCGGTGGGCGGGTTCCATCGGCTGCACGCCGATCTGTCGCTGGAAGCGCTGCCGCTGCCGCGCGTGGCGATCGCCAACAGCATCGCCTTCAGTCCGGATGGCGCGACCATGTACTTCTGCGACTCGCTGCAGAAGACGATCCAGCGCTGCGACTACGGCGATGTGCCCGGTCCCGCGTCGACCTTCGTCGATCTGACCGCGCAGGACGGCGAGCCGGACGGCAGCGTGGTCGACGCCGAAGGCGGCCTGTGGAACGCGCAGTGGGGCGCGGCGCGGGTGGTGCGCTATCGGCCTGACGGCCGCGAGGATCGCCGCGTCGCCATCCCCGCCACGCAACCGACCCGCCCCGTTTTCGGCGGCGCCGATCTGCGCACCCTGTTCGTCACCAGCGCGCATGACGGCCTGGACCCGGATGCGCGCGGGCGCGACCGCCATGCCGGCGACGTGTTCGCCTTCATCCCCGGCATCGCCGGGCTGCCCGAGCCCCGGTTCGCCGGTGACCCCGACGCCAAGCCGCGCCGCTGACGCCGCGCATTCCCGCCCGGAGATTCCATGACCCTTTCCACCCTCGACGTCGGCATCGTGCTGGCCTACCTGGCCGCCATCTTCATCCTCGCGCAATGGGTGTCGCGCGAGAAGGCGGGCCACGAGAAATCCGCGCAGGACTATTTCCTCGCCAGCCGCGCCCTGCCCTGGTGGGCGATCGGCGCCTCGCTGATCGCCGCCAACATTTCCGCCGAACAGATCATCGGCATGTCCGGCTCGGGCTACGCCATCGGCCTGGCCATCGCCTCCTACGAATGGATGGCGGCGCTGACCCTGCTGATCGTCGGCAAGTGGTTCCTGCCGATCTTCCTGCGCAACGGCATCACCACCATGCCGCAGTTCCTGGAAGAGCGGTACGGCAACCGCATCCGCACGCTGATGGCGGTGTTCTGGCTGGGCCTGTACGTGTTCGTCAACCTGACCTCGATCCTGTGGCTGGGATCCATCGCGGTCTCGCAGGTGGCGGGCATCGACCAGAACCTGGCCCTGATCCTGCTCGGCACCTTCGCCCTGGCCTACCAGTTGTATGGCGGCCTGAAGGCGGTGGCGCTGACCGACATCGTGCAGGTGTCGCTGCTGGTGCTGGGTGGCCTGCTGGTCACCGGCATCACCCTGGGGCAGATCGGCCACGGCAGCGTGATCGATGGCTTCACCACGCTGTGGCAGCAGCAGCCGGAGAAGTTCGAGATGATCCTGGACCAGGACAATCCCTTCTACAAGGACCTGCCCGGCCTGTCGGTGCTGCTGGGCGGCATGTGGATCGCCAACCTGAGCTACTGGGGTTTCAACCAGTACATCATCCAGCGCGCGCTCGCCGCCAAGGATATCCGCGAGGCGCAGAAGGGCGTGGTCTTCGCCGCGTTCCTGAAGCTGCTGATGCCGGTGATCGTGGTGCTGCCGGGCATCGCCGCGGTGGTGCTGGCACCGCAGCTCGAGCGCCCGGACGCGGCCTATCCGACCATGATGCGACTGCTGCCCAGCGGCGTGCTGGGCCTGGTGTTCGCCGCGCTGGTGGCGGCGATCGTCGCGTCGCTGGCCTCCAAGATCAATTCGGTGGCGACCATCTTCACCCTGGATTTCTATGCCAAGCGCGATCGCGAGGCCTCGCAGGCCAAGCTGGTACGGGTGGGCCGGATCACCGCGGCCGTGGCGATCCTGGTGGCGGTGCTGACCGCGCGTCCGCTGCTGGGCGGTTTCGACCAGGGCTTCCAGTACATCCAGGAATTCACCGGCTTCTTCACCCCGGGCATCGTGGTGATCTTCCTGCTGGGACTGTTCTGGAAGCGCGCCAACGAAGCCGGCGCGCTGGCCGCGGCGATCGGCTCGTTCCTGCTGTCGCTGGTGCTCAAGCTGGCCTGGCCGTCGCTGCCTTTCATGGATCGCATTGGCCTGGTATTCCTGCTGGCGCTGGTCCTGGCCGTTGGCGTGGCGCTGGCGACGCGTTCGACCGGTGACCGGGATCGCATCCGCACCGACGACGTCAGCTACACCACCGCGCCCTCGTTCAACGTGGCCTCGTTGGCGGTGGTCGCCATCCTGCTCGCCCTGTACGCGACCTTCTGGTGATGCGCATGTTGGGCTTCCGCGCACCGTTCCGGCGCATGCTGCTCACCGGCCTGATGCTGGCCACGGCGCCGGTCTGGGCGATCGAGGTCGGCTGGACCGACACCGCCACCATCGCCGTACGGGATGCGGGCTGGGGACGCATGACGCGGCTGGCGGATGGGCGCTGGCTGGCGGTGACCACGCGCTTCCACGCGGACCGGCCGACCACGCTCGTGCTGTCCGTCGGCGATGACCGCGCGCGCGACTGGCAGCCGTGGTCCGAGGTCGTCGAACCCGGACGCAAGATAGACAACGGCGAAGTCCTTGCCCTGCCCGATGGCCGCGTGTTGCTGGCGATGCGTTCGCTGATCGACGGTGCCTCGTACCGCCTGCATCTCTACTCCAGCGACGACGGCGCCCGCAGTTGGCGATTCCTGAGCGTCATCGACCGGAACGAGGCGCCGGGCGGCCGCGATGATCGCGGGGTATGGGAGCCGGTGCTCGGCCTGCTCGACGACGGCACGCTGTCGGTCCTGTATGCCGACGAAACCCTGGCCGACGGCCAGCCACCCTACAATCAGGTCGTGTCCCAGCGCCTCTCGCGCGATGGGGGACGCAGTTGGGAAGCCAAGACCACGATCGTCGCCCAACCCGGTGGCGGCGCGTTGCGGCCGGGCATGCCGGTGATGGCGCGGCGGCCGCAGGGCGGGTATGTACTGGTGTTCGAAATCTGCGGCGAGGACACGCATTGCCCGGTCTCGTACAAGATCTCGCCGGATGGCCGCGACTGGCCAGCCGGCCTGGGCACGCCGCTGGCGGATCAGCGCTGCGGGCCGCAGATCACCACCACCACCCGCGGCACGATGTTCGTCACCTCCTGCCAGAACGAGATCAGCGTGAGCGAGGACGGGGGCGGACACTGGCGACGCCTGCCCGAACCCGCCTGGCCGATCGGCTTCCGTCACTCCTGGCCGGCCGTCTACGAGATCGCGCCCGACGAGATCGGCGTCGTCAACGTCACCGAGGGTGGTCGCGTGCAGATCCGGTTCGGAAGCTATTGAGCATCAGGCGCGGCCAAGACCCTTGCCCCGGGGCATCAGCCTGCGCGAGCGGCATGCTTCGCCAGGACAATCTTGGTGGCAACCAGCACCGGCACCGCGACCACGAACAGCAGCGCCACCGCCATGAACGCGGTTTCGAAGGCGATGGCCAGGGTTTGGCCAGTCATCGCCCGGCCCACCAGGCCAAGGGAAGCGCGACTGGCGGAGATGGGATCCAGGCCGCGGTCCGCGAGTACCGCGGTCACCGCCGCCAGCCGTTCGGCCACCGCCACGCCCCCCCTGGCCAGGTGGGTGCCAAGCACCGTCGCGTTGGCGTGGGTCTCGTGTTCAATCAGGGTCTGCAAGCCCGCCACGCCCACCAGGCCACCCACCTGGCGGCCGCTGTCGAACAGGCCGATGCCGCTGGCCAACTGGTGTGGACGCAGGTGGCTGAAGGCGATCAGCGTGATCGACAGGAACAGCAGGCCGAGCCCGAATCCGCGCAGCAGGATGGCGGCCATCATGTCGTCAGCTCCGCTCTCGCGGCTGGATCCCGACAGCATCCACATGGCCACCATGATCATCAGGATGCCGAATGGCACCGTCGCCACCGGCGGCACACAGCGCGCCTGCATCAGGTAGGCCGCCAGCAGCAACGCGATGACGAACAGCGCACCGCTGGGCAGCAGCAATAGCCCGGCATCGGCCAGGGTGAATCCCAGCACCGACACCGCGAATGAAGGAATCAGGAAGCCGCTGCCGAACAGCGCCGCGCCCGCCACGAAGCTGACGACGAACGCAAAACAGAATTCCTCGTTCGCGAACACCGAAAAACGGGGCAGGCTGCCGCCGCCCATCCACAGTTGCCGGCCGCACCACCCGAGCAGCGCCGCTGCGCCGATTCCGGCGAGCCAGACAATGCGTGGTTCCTGGAACCAGTCCCATCGGTTGCCCTGGATCAATACATAGGAGAGGCACACGGCGGTGGTGCCCAGCAGCAGGAACCCCGGCCCGTCGAATGGCGCGGCGCCGCCACCTGCCGGCGCGTCCGCCACATCCGACATCAACAGGATGCCCGCCGCAGCCAGCGCAAGCGGAAACACGCCGAAAAATATCCAGGTCCAGGACTGCATGTCGATCAACCAGCCCTGCAGCGCGGGCGCCAAGGTGGCAGGCGCCACCACCGATCCCATCGCGAACACGGCCTGCAACAGCGGTTGCCGAGCCGCCGGAAAGGCCAGGAACAGCAGGGTCTGCCCGGTGACCAGCAACAGGCCGCCGGACAGGCCCTGCAGGCCCCGGAGCGCGATCAGCAGATCCAGGCGCACGCTGACGGCGGCAATCAGGCAAGCCAATCCCATCGCCAGCGTTGCACCGATCATCACGCGGCGGGTTCGCAGGTGCGCGATCGCCCACGGCGCCAGCAGGAAACCGACGAACTTCATGGCCGCATAACCCACGTCCAGCCACGCGAACTCGTCCGGCGTGGCATGCGTATCGCCGATGATGTCGTTGCGCCCGAGCGACAACACGGTGCCGGCAATCGCCTCGGTCAGCACCGCCATCACCACGCCGACGACCAGTAACGGGCCAGGCGTGGCGGCGACGCGCTCGGGCGCGGCTGCGGCGGGGTTCACGATCCGGTCCGCCGCTCGACCCACACGTGGGCGGACAGGCCCGGCACCAGCCGCGCCGGCAACGGATGGCCGGCGAAACGTATCTTCACCGGCACGCGCTGCACCACCCGGACGAAGTTGCCGGTGGCGTTGTCGACCGGCAGCAGGCTGAAGGCGGAGCCGCTGCCCGGCGCGAAACTGTCGACCACGCCCTGGAAATCCGCATCCGGATAACCGTCAATCTCGATGCGGACGCGCTGGCCGGGGCGAAGCTGGGCCAGTTGCGTCTCCTTGAAGTTCGCCACCAGCCACAGCGCATCGACCGGCACGATGTCCAGCAGGGGCGTGCCCGCGGTGACGAAGCGGCCGACCCGCACCTGGCGGTTGCCGACCACGCCCGCCACCGGCGCGCGGACCGCGGTGCCGTCCAGATCGATCCGCGCCAGATCGCGCAGCGCGATGGCCTGCGCCACCGCGGCAAGTGCGGCTTCGCGCTGGCTGGCGAGCACGGAAATCTTCCGCATCTGCGCCTCCACCGAGGCCGAGGCCGCCGATACGCCCGCCTCGGCGCGGGACCGCGCCGCGTCGCTTTCATCCACCTGGTCCTGGCTGACGAACCGGCCGCGGATGAGCTCGCGGCGGCGATCGGAGACCTTCGCCGCCAGCCGCATCTCGGCCAGTTGGGCATGCCGCTGCGCCGTGGCCTGCCGGATCAACGCCTGCTGCAGCGCCGCCTCGGCATCCACGTTGACCAGCCGCGCTTGCGCGGCCTGCACGTTGGCCTCGGCCTGGGCCAGCCGCGCCCGGTAGTCGCGATCGTCGATGCGGAACAGCACCTCGCCCGCGCGCACCACTTGGTTGTCCTGGACATTCACTTCCCTGACGTAGCCGGCGATCTTGGGCGCCAGCGACGTCACATCCCCGCGTACGTAGGCATTGTCGGTGGAGATGCTGGCGTCCGCACGCGTCCAGGCCCAGCCCGCGCCCACGGCCACGATGGCGCCCAGGCACAGCAGCACGCCGAGTTTCCGCGCGCGACGGCGCGGCGGCGGATTCGGGACCGCCCTGTCGCCGGCGGCGGCGGCGGCGGGGGACATGTTTTCTTCAGGCGCTTGCATGTGGGTACCCGCGGGAAAGGTCGGCACGGTTCGCGGTCATCGGCCGGATTCAGCCCGCCGTGGGCGCGTTCGCGCGGGCCAGCCAGTCTTCGAAACGGATCGCGCCCAGGCGCGCGCCGGGACCGGGGGTCAGCGACTGGTCATCCAGTTCGCCGCCGAAGTAGCGCGCATGCACGTCCGGCACGACCTTGCGCATGTCACCGGTCGCGGCGAACAGGCGCTTGACCAGTTCGTCGAGTGGCGTGGCTTCGGGCCCGGCGACTTCCAGCGTGCCATTGATCGGCACCGCCATCGCCGCGTCCGCCAGCGCCGCGACAACGTCGTCGGAAGCGATGGTCTGGATCAGCGCCGGCGACAACCGGACCTCGTCGCCGATGGCGGCCGCCTGGGCGATGCCGGCGACGAACTCGTGGAACTGGGTGGCCCGCACGATCGTGTAGGGAATGCCCGCGGCCTTGATCAATGCTTCCTGCGCCACCTTGGCACGGAAGTAACCGTTGTCCGGATTGCGCTCGCTGCCGACGATGGACAGCGCCACGTGGTGCCGCACGCCGGCAGCCGTCGCGGCAGCCAGCAGGTTCCGGCCCGAAGTCTCGAAGAACGCCAGTACCGCTTGATCGTCCCACGCCGGCGCGTTCGCCACATCGACGACCACCTCCACCCCATCCATGGCCTCGGCCAGCCCTTCGCGGGTGATGGTGTCCACCCCCGTGCTCGGCGCGGCCGCGAATACGTCATGGCCGTGACTGCGCAAGGTGGCGACGAGCTTGGAGCCGATCAGGCCGGTGCCGCCGATGACGATGATCTTCATGTGGGTGTTCTCCGCTGGGTTCGGCGGCCGGATGTACCGTCGATGGCGGCAGGATGCGCGTGCCCTGCGGCGAAGTCCTTGCGGCGACCTTCAGGAAATCTTGGAAATCGCTTGGATTCGCCGGAAGCGGCCTGGCGGCATGGGTCGCGGGACAAGGGCGGCGAATCAATCGGGTACCATGGCGCGGTTCCTTCGGGCACCCGATCCCGGGGGTTGGGCAAAGGCGCTGACAGTGCGATTCGCGTTCGAAGACTGCTTGCTCGATGACGAGCGCCGCGAGCTGACATTGCGCGGGCAGCCCGTTTCCATCGGGCCGCAGGTCTTCGATTTGCTGCTGTACCTGCTGCTCCACCATGACCGCGTCGTCAGCAAGGACGAACTCCTGCGGGCGGTATGGAGCGGCCGGATCGTTTCCGAGTCGACCATCGCCAGCCATATCAACGCCGTGCGCAAGGCCATCGAGGACACCGGCTCCCAACAACGCCTGCTGCGGACCGTGGCGCGCAAGGGATTCCGCTTCGTGGGTGAACTCCGCGAGGGCGGCACGCGGCCAGCCTCGTTGCCGCCCGGCCCGTCTGGCGGCGACGACGACGGCAGCACCGCGCTGCCGGCACTGGTCCTGCCCGACAAGCCTTCCATCGCCGTGCTGCCGTTCCAGAACCTGAGTGGCGATACCGGCCAGGCGTACTTCGCGGACGGTGTGGTGGAGGACATCATCACCGCCTTGTCGCGCGTGCGCTGGCTGTTCGTCATCGCGCGCAACACCAGCTTCGCCTACCAGCACAGGCAGGTGGATCCGCGGACGGTGGGCCGCGAACTGGGCGTGCGCTACGTCCTGGAAGGCAGCGTGCGCAAGGCCGGCAACCGGGTGCGGATCACCGGTCAGCTGATCGACGCCTCCACCGGCACGCACCTGTGGGCGGAGCGCTTCGAAGGCACGCTGGACGACATTTTCGAGCTGCAGGTGGAAGTGGCCGAGAACGTGGTCGGCGCCATCTCGCCGCAACTGGAACGCGCCGAAATAGAACGCGCCAAGCGCAAGCCGACCCAGAGCCTTGACGCCTACGATTACTACCTTCGCGGAGTGGCGAACCTGCACGGCGGAAGCCGCGCGCGTATCGAGGAAGCGTTGCGCCAGTTCAACCGCGCCATCGAGCTGGATCCGGAATACGGATCGGCCTATGGCGCCGCGGCCTGGTGCTACGTCTGGCGCAAGGTCAATGGCTGGATGGTCGATCGGCCGGCGGAAATCGCCGAAGGCGTGCGCCTGGCGCGGCTGGCGGTGACCTGGGGACGCGACGATGCGGTGGCGCTCACGCGCGGCGGCCACGCGCTGGGACACCTGACCCGCGATCTGGATGGCGGCATCGCCTTGCTGGATCGGGCGGTGCTGCTGAACCCCAATTTCGCGCCTGCCTGGTTCCTGGGCGGCTTCCTGCGCATCTTCCATGGTGAATCCGAAAGCGCGATGACGCTGTTTTCCCACGCAGTCCGCCTGAGTCCGCTGGATCCGGAAATGTTCCGCATGCAGGCCGGCATCGCCCTGGCCAATTTCTTCGCCGGCGATTTCGATACTGCCTCGGCCTCGGCGGAAAAGGCCCTCAGCAATCTGCCTTCGCTGCTGGTCGCGGCGGTGGTCGCGGCGGCCAGCCATGCATTGGCGGGAAGACAGGAAGCAGCCCACCACGCCATGGCGCATGTACGCGGCCTGGATCCCTCGCTGTCCCTGTCCACCCTCGCCGACTGGCTGCCCATCCATCGCCCGCAGGATCTCGCCAGGCTGACGGAAGGCCTGCGCCTGGCGGGGCTGCCGTAGCGGCAGTTCGGCCGCTGCCACGCAGATGCCGATGTCGCCGTGCCCTACCCTGCGGGCGCGGCGGTCGATCCGCGCAGCATCAGGCTGAAATCCAGGGTCTGCTGGTGCGGCACGTCCACGCCTTCGATGATCGCGAGCAGCAGCTTGACCGCGCGCACGCCGATCTCGCGCATGGGCTGGCTGATGGTGGTCAGCGGCGGATTGAGATAGCGCGAGGAGGCCAGATCGTCGAAGCCGACAATCGAGAAATCCTCGGGCACGCGAATGCCCAGGTCGCGGCATGCGGCGAGCATGCCCAGCGCCATCTGGTCGCTGAAGCAGAACGCGGCGGTCGGCGGGTTGGCCTGGCCCAGCAGCTGTTTCGCCGCCGCGTAGCCGGATTCGACCGAGAAATCGCCCGGGACGACCGTCAGCTGGCGCAGGCGACCGCGCGCCCGGGCCGCGTGCCTGGCCCCTTCCAATCGCTGCTGGTGCAGGGGATTGTCGGTCGGGCCACCGACCACGGCGATCCGCTCGTGGCCCAATCCGTAGAGATGTTCCATCGCCGTGCGCGAAGCGGCGGCGTTGTCGATGTGGACACTGGGAATGCCCAGCGCCGGATCGAATTCGCTGCCGTTGACCACCGGCGCATTGGCGCCCAGTTGCCGGACGAGTTCCTGCGCCGTCGGTGGCAGCCGGTGCCCCAGCACGATCAGGCCATCGGCCTCGTTGCGGGGAAGCATCTGCGCGTAGCGCTCCTCCCGATCCGGCTGGTGCTGGGTATCGCCCAGCAGGACCGCGTAGTCGGCGGCCTGCGCGGCTTCTTCCGCGCCCTGCAGGATCTGGGCGAAGAACGGATTGGCGATGTCCGGGACGGTGACCAGGATCTTGCTGCTGCGCTGGGTCTTGAGCGTCCGGGCCACGGTGTTGGGGACATAGCCCAGCGCGGCCGCGGCCTGTTCGATGCGCTTGCGCGTGGCCGGCAGGACCTTCTCCGGCCGCGACAGCGCGCGCGAGACGGTGCCGGCCGAGACGCCGACGTGCTTCGCGATGTCGTAGATGGTCGCCATGTCAGTCCCGGGTTCCCCGATGCGGCGCACAACACGTGTTCCGGTGGGCCCATGCTAGGATAATGCAATCGATTGCATCAGGGCGGATTGCCGTGAAAACACTCAAGGGTCCAGCGCTGTTCCTGGCGCAGTTCATCGGTGACGAGGCTCCTTTCAATCGGTTGGACACGTTGGCCGGATGGGCCGCCGGGCTTGGCTATTCTGGCGTACAAGTGCCGACCAGCGCGCCCCACATCTTCGATCTCGCCCAGGCCGCGCAGAGCCAGGCCTATTGCGACGACGTCGCCGGCATGCTCGCCGGGCACGGCATCCGGATCACCGAGCTGTCCACCCACCTGCAGGGACAACTGGTCGCCGTCCACCCCGCCTACGACGCCCTGTTCGACGGTTTCGCGCCGCCGGAACTGCGCGGCAATCCGGCCGCCCGGCAGGCCTGGGCGGTCGAGCAGGTCAAGCTGGCGGCCAAGGCCAGCCAGCGCCTGGGACTCACCGCGCATGCCACCTTCTCCGGCGCGCTGGCGTGGCCGTATTTCTATCCCTGGCCGCAGCGCCCGGCCGGCCTGGTGGAGGAAGCCTTCGCCGAACTCGGCCGCCGCTGGCGCCCGATCCTGGATGTCTTCGACGCCTGCGGCGTGGACCTGTGCTACGAAATCCACCCGGGCGAGGATCTGCATGACGGCGCGACCTTCGAGCGCTTCCTCGACGTCGTCGACCACCATCCGCGCGCGAAGATCCTCTACGACCCCAGCCACCTGCTGCTGCAGCAGATGGACTATCTCGGCTTCATCGATCGCTACCACGACCGTATCGGCGTCTTCCACGTCAAGGACGCCGAGTACCGCCCCAGCGCGCGCAGCGGCGTCTACGGTGGCTACCAGAACTGGATCGATCGTCCCGGCCGGTTCCGCTCGCTGGGCGATGGCCAGATCGACTTCAAGGCGATCTTCTCCAAGTTCGCCCAGTACGACTTCCCCGGCTGGGCCGTGCTGGAATGGGAGTGCTGCCTGAAGCATCCGGAAGACGGCGCGCGCGAAGGCGCGCCCTTCATCCGCGACCACATCATCCGCGTCACCGAGCGCGCCTTCGACGACTTCGCCGACAGCGGCGCGGATCCGGAAGCGTTGCGCGGCATGCTGGGGATTTGAACCAACACCGACCTGGGAGGGGAAGTCATGACGTTCACCATGTCGCGCCTGAGCGCGATGATGTTCCTTCAGTTCTTCATCTGGGGTGCGTGGTTCGTCACCCTGGGCACCTACCTGGTGCAGGGCCCGTTGCAGGCCAGCGCGAGCCAGGTGGCGACGGCCTTCCTCAGCCAGTCCATCGGCGCCATCGTCGCGCCGTTCCTGGTCGGCCTGATCGCCGACCGCTACTTCGCCGCGCAGCGCATCCTGGCGGCGCTGCACCTGGCCGGCGCGGTGCTGATGTGGGTCGCCTCCACGGCCACCAGCTTCAACACCTTCGCGACCTGCGTGATGATCTACATGCTGCTGTTCATGCCGACGCTGGCGCTGGTCAACAGCATCGCGATGCGGCACATGCAGTCGCCGGAAAAGCAGTTCCCGCTGGTGCGGGTCTCCGGCACCATCGGCTGGATCGTCGCCGGCGTGCTGATCGGCTGGCTGGGCTGGGAACAGGCGCACCGGCTTGAGCTCACCTTCCGCATGGCGGCGGCCGCCTCGCTGGCCCTGGGCCTGTATGCGCTCACCCTGCCGCACACGCCGCCGCTGGCGCAGCAGCGCAACGCCGGACTCGGGCAGATCCTGGGACTGGACGCGCTGCGCCTGCTGAAGTCGCGTTCGTACCTGGTGTTCTTCCTGGCCTCGATCGCGATCTGCGTGCCGCTGTCGTTCTACTACAACTTCACCAATCCCTATCTCAACGATCTGGGCGTGCGCGGCGCCGCCGGCCTGCAGTCGCTGGGCCAGGTATCCGAAGTGCTGCTGATGCTGGCCATGCCGTTCCTGTTCGTGCGGCTGGGCGTCAAGACCATGCTGGCGGTCGGCATGGCGGCCTGGGTGCTGCGCTACGGCATGTTCGCCTACGGCGACGCCGGCAGCGGCTTCCCGCTGCTGGTGATCGGCATCGTGCTTCATGGCATCTGCTACGACTTCTTCTTCGTCACCGGCCAGATCTACACCGACGCGCACGCCGGCCCCGACACCCGCAGCAGCGCGCAGGGTTTCATCACCCTGGCCACCTACGGCGTCGGCATGCTGATCGGCACCTTCCTGTCCGGCGCGGTCGTGGAGCACTACACCACCGCGGCGGGTCCGGACTGGCGCCAGATCTGGCTGTTCCCGGCCGGTGTCGCGCTGATCGTGCTGATCGCCTTCCTGTTCCTGTTCCGCGAAAAGCCGGCCACCGCCGCCGCACCTTCCACACACTGAGAATCCACACCGATGAGCAAGCTTGGCATCGCCATTGTCGGCACCGGAATGATCGGCGCGGTGCACCGTCGCGCGGCGCTGCTGGCCGGCGCCGCCGTGCGCGGCGTGGTCGGCTCCTCGCCGGAGCGTGCGAAGGACATCGCGCAGGCATGGGACCTCCCGTGCGCCTATCGCGATATCGAGGAAGCCCTGGCCGATCCGCAGGTGCAGGTCGTCCACGTGTGCACGCCCAACCATCTGCACCGGGCGATGGCCCAAGCCGCGCTGGAAGCCGGCAAGCACGTGATCTGCGAAAAGCCGCTGGCGACCACGCTGGACGACGCCCGCGCCCTGGCGGCCCTGGCCGCCTCCACGGGCCTGGTCGCCACGGTGCCGTTCGTCTACCGCTATCACCCGGTGGTGCGCGAGGCACGCGCGCGCATCGCCCAGGGTGAACTGGGCCCGCTGCGCCTGATCCACGGCAGCTACCTGCAGGACTGGCTGCTGGATCCGGCCAGCAACAACTGGCGCGTGGATCCGGCGCTGGGCGGCGCTTCGCGCGTGTTCGCCGACATCGGCTCGCACTGGTGCGACCTGGTGGAATGGGTCAGCGGCGAGCGCTTCGTCGACGTCAGCGCCGCCTTCGAGACGGTGATCGCCGAGCGCGCCGCCGCCACCAGGCAGAGCTTCGCCACCCCTGCGGCGGGCGGTACGATGCAGGCGGTCTCCAGCGAGGACGTCGCCGCCGCGATGTTCAAGACCGGCAACGGCACCCTCGCCTCGCTCACCGTCAGCCAGGTCTCGGCCGGACGTCGCAACCGCCTGTGGTTCGAGATCGACGGCGCCAGGGCCGCGGTCGCGTTCGACCAGGAGGATTGCGAGCGCCTATGGATCGGCCTGCCCGATCAGCGCGAGGAGATCTTCACCCGCGGTCCGGGCGCCGGCAGCGCCGAGCAGCGCCGGCTGTCGGTGTTTCCGGCCGGCCATGCGCAGGGTTACGGCAACTGCTTCGAAGCCTTCGTCGCCGACACCTATCGCGCCATCGTCGCCGAGCGGCCGGAAGGCCTGCCGACCTTCGAGGACGGCCTGCGCTCGGCGCTGATCGTCGATCGCGTCATCGCCTCGGCCAGGACGCGCGCCTGGACCTCCATCGGTTGAACGAAGGCGCTTCCCTTTCCTGTTCCATTTCCCAGTCCGCAGTCATCAGCATCCCGGGAGGACACCATGATGAGCACCACCCCACGCAAGATCGCGGCCGCCGCGCTGCTGCTCCTGGCCGCCGCGCCCGGCTTCGCCAGGGACGCCGTATCCCACGACGCCCAGCCCATCGCGGTCCAGATGTACACGCTGCGCAATGTCGCCACGCTCGACGAACAGCTGAAGATCGTCCATGACGCGGGCGTCCACGCGGTGGAGACGGTCGGCACCCAGAACGTCACCGCCCCTGAGCTCAAGCAGCTGCTGGACAAGTACGCGATCAAGGCGGTCTCCACGCATGTGCAGCTGGCCGATCTGCGCAAGGACCTCGACAGCGTGGTCACATTCAACCAGGCCCTCGGCAACACCTATCTGGTCGTGCCGTACCTGGGTGACAAGGAGCGCCCGACCGATGCCGCCGGCTGGACCGCGCTGGGCCGGGAACTGGGTGAAATCTCCAAGCAGGTCCAGGCCAGGGGCATGACCCTGGCCTATCACAACCATGACTTCGAGCTGGTCGATTTCGGCGGCAAGACCGGCCTGGAGCTGCTGTTCGACGCGGCCGGCCCCACGCTCAAGTCCGAGCTGGACCTGGCCTGGGTGGCGCGCGCCGGTTACGACCCGGCCGCCATGCTGGCCAAGTTCAGCGGACGGGTGTTCGCGGTGCACGCCAAGGACAACGCACCGAAGGGCGAGGCCAGGGACGAAGGCGGTTTCGCCGCGCTGGGCCAGGGTGTGCTGGACTGGAAGGCCATCCTGCCCGCCGCCCGCAAGGCCGGTGTGCAGTGGTACGTCATCGAACATGATGAACCGCGCGATCCCGCCGCCGTCGTCAAGGTCGGGGCGGATTTCCTGCGCGAACAGCTGCCGGCCGCCGCCACGCAGTGATGCGCGGGCTGGCGACGCCGGAATCCATCGGCGTCGCCAGCCTGCCCTTGCTTGCCCTGGCGGCGGCGGTCAGCGCCGCTTTCATCGACAACACCGCGGCGGATGCCTGGGTCCACGCCGCGAACTGCACGGTCCGCCACGGCGCCAACCGCGCAGGCATTCCCTGCGCTGATTGATGTCGGCACGTGGCTGGACCCGCACCCGATCAAGGAACGCACCCGCAAGGGCGGCGGCATGACGCCACCCTTCGGCCATCTGTCAGAACCGGTGGGTCGACGACCTCCGCGGCCTTCCTGCAGCAATGAATCGTGAAGGCGCGGAGGCCAGCTCCGCGCCGGCCGCTTGGCCGCTTACAGCTCGCGCACCCAGATGTTGCGGTAGCTGACCCTGGAATCGTGGTCCTGCAGGTAGATCGGCGCGCAGCCGTGCGGCGGATACGAGGGCGCGCCGATGTATTCGGTCTTGCCCGACAGCACGGTGTCGTCCTGCACCAGCACGCCGTTGTGCAGCACGGTGATGCGCGCGGGCGACAGCAGGCCACCGCCTTCCGAGAAGCGCGGCGCCTTCCAGATGACGTCGTAGACCTGCCACTGGCCCGGCGCGCGCGAAGCGTTCACCAGCGGAATCGACTGCTTGTAGATCGAGGCCGCCTGGCCGTTGGCGTAGGTCGGGTTGTTCCAGCTGTCCAGCACCTGCAGCTCATAGACTTCCTGCAGGAAGATGCCGCTGTTGCCGCGATGCTGGCCGTCGAAGCCCTTCGTCTCGGTC
>NZ_JANJUE010000422.1 GCF_024710765.1 Pseudoxanthomonas sp. | reverse complement strand
TCCGCTCGGAAACCGGGCCACGTTGGCGTTCGCCACGCATCAGCCCATCAATGCCGAGTTCGGCATGCTGGCCACCGGCATCAACACGCAGATCGCCCAGGAACAGGGCAGCGACGATGTGAGCATCCGATTCGATGTGCTCATGAACATCTCCATCGCCACCCGCATGACGTTGAACATGAACGCCTTCACCACCGCGTTGGGTGTTCGCGTGCTCGACGGAAGCCGCTTCGGCGACCTCGATCTGGGACTCTCGCTTTCCCGATACCAGATGTCGAGCTTCCGCAATCTGGAAGCCGATTTCACCGGGATGGTGGTGGTGAGCCGCGCGGATGAGCGCTTCTTCAACAACCCCGACGACCCGAACCTGGATTTCGAGAACGGCGAATCGAACGCGCTCTACATGCGTGCCCGCGGCGATTACAAAGACAATGGAAACGGATACTCGATCGGCCTGACCTACCGTGCGCCGATGCTGCGCAGGGTCACCTTGTCGGCCTTGTACACCAAGATGCCGACCTTCCACCTCACCGATCCGAACGCCTATGGCGACGCCTATCTGCCGGTCTTCGCCATCGGAGACGACGTGCTCGGCGGCGATCTCAAAGTGAAGCTCGACACCCTTCAGGCCGCCAAGCCGAACCTCACCACGCGTCGTGACATCAGCTCGCTTATCGACGACATGACCGTGCAGCTGCCTTCTTCGATGGCGTTGGGTGCGGATGTGGCCTTGGGTCGCCATACCCTCACGTTGAACTACACGAAGTACTCGGGTGAGCTGTCGATGACCTTCGGCGACTCGTATCTGGGCAAGAAATCAGCCCATGGCGTCGGTTTCGGGATGGATTTCCAAATGAAAGACCGGTTCACCCCGATGAGCATCCTGCTGATTCCGATCCGCCTGGTGTATCTGGATGTGGATGGATTCCTGTTCCAGGCGCTCCGCGGGGTCTCCGGCTATCGGGATCCGCATTACCGGTTCGGAGCCACCGTGATGTTGGGTGAAGGCTTGCACGACGATCCGGATGCCAGCATGAAAACCACGCTCGGCGCACCCATCCCCACC
>NZ_JANJUE010000414.1 GCF_024710765.1 Pseudoxanthomonas sp. | reverse complement strand
CGAGCATCGCGGTGTCGAGCGGTGCGAGCTCCGGAGCGGGTGCAGCACAGGCGCTGGCCACGACCATGATCGTGAGCACAATGCGAGAAAGCCTCGGGATCATCGATTCTCTCTGAGTCGGGATAACGTGTGCTTCTGCTGCAGCCGCTTCCATAAAAAGCAGTTGTGGGGCGGCCGCCTACGATTCCATACGATAACGCGGACGCCCCACAACTGCATCGCTAGCTGCGGCTGTCGGCAGCAAGCGTCGTTAGGCGGCACCTGTCGGAGCACTGTCAGTTCCTGCCTCTCTGATGAGCTTCTCTCCGGGGCGTTCCTTCAGTTCGATGTCGAGAAGCTGGTTGTACGCGTCGGTGAGCCAAGCTGCGACTTCTTTCGCACGAGCCGAGACAGCCAGGTAGTCGCGTCCCCACTCTCGCCCGCTCCGATCCGTGACACGACGATAATGGAATCCCGTGGCGGCGACCAACCAGAACCACATACTGACCAAATGCAACAGATGGTCGACCACAAGCAGGAGATTGGGGGATCCGATTGAGCCGAGCACAAATCCGTTCCCCTCACCCAAGAAGCGGCTCGGAATCAATTCGCGATTCGGGTGCGCTCCTTTGCTGAAGAATGCGTAGAGCGACTTCAGGTCGCCTTCGGACTCAGCCATCGGAAGGACCGCAAGCGCTTTGCGGATACTCGCGTTCTTGATCTCCTTTCCTTCGTGCCATTGAGCCGCTAGTGTCGAGTCCTGCGCGCACGCGGCCATAAGGGAAAGCGACTCGTACGCGCGGCGCGCGAGTGGATAGCCGACAGTTAGCTGAGCTTCGAGCACGGCTCGACGCCACGCCAGAAGAAAGTCGAAGGCGTCCGCCATGAGGTCTCGGACAACTCTGTCTTGGTCATCGGTTGGAGGGCTGTCTCGCAGCTCCCAGACCAATCGCGACATCAGCGAGGCGTAGTCATCCGTGAGCGCTACAACTGGCTCGAACATCTTGGCTAGCTCGAGCGTCCGCAGTCTCGCGAACGAATCGAGCGCTTCAAACGCCTCTATCCCGTCGCGTGGCTCTGGAAGCTCGTCTGGATCAAGAATCGGCATCCTTGAGGTTGCTCGTGTCCGCCTAACGTGTGCTTCTGCTGCGAGCGCTCCCATAAAATGCGGTTGTGGGGCCCCAGCAGACCTTGTCCTAAAATGAGGCTGGGGCCCCACA
>NZ_JANJUE010000410.1 GCF_024710765.1 Pseudoxanthomonas sp. | reverse complement strand
CTGCCGCTGCTGCTGGCGCTGCTGGCGGTGATGCTGATCAGCCTCGTGGTCCTTGCCAGCGCGTCGGGTGAAAACGCCCGGCTGGTGATGTCCCAGGGCGCGCGCTTCGGCATCGGCCTGGGCGCCATGGTGCTGCTCTCGCGGGTCACGCCCGGCAAGCTGCGGCTGTGGACGCCGGCGGCCTACGCGGCCAGCCTGGTGCTGCTGGGCCTGGTGTTCGTGTTCGGCTCGGGCCGCAGCGCCAACCTGTGGCTGAACCTGGGCGTGTTCTACCTGCAGCCCGGCGAACTGCTCAAGCTCTCGGTGCCGATGATGCTGGCGTGGTACCTGCACTCGGTGCCGCTGCCGCCGCGCTGGGGCACGCTCGCGGTGGGCGCGGGCATCATCGGCCTGCCGGTGGGCATGATCATCCTGCAACCCGACCTGGGCACCGGCATGCTGGTGGCGGCCTCGGGCGTGTTCGCGCTGTTCCTGGCCGGCATCGCCTGGTGGCGCATCGGCCTGTTCGCGGGGCTGGGCCTGGCCTCGCTGCCGGTCGGCTGGCATTTCCTGATGCCCTACCAGCGCGACCGCATCCTCACCTTCCTCGACCCCGAGTCGGATCCGATGGGCGCCGGCTGGAACATCATCCAGTCCAAGATCGCCATCGGCTCCGGCGGTTTTTCCGGCAAGGGCTGGGGGCAGGGCAGCCAGTCGCACCTGGACTTCCTGCCCGAGCACACCACCGACTTCATCTTCTCGGTGCTGAGCGAGGAGTGGGGCTGGCTGGGCGTGGTCACGCTGCTGGCCCTGTATCTGTTCATCGTCGGCCGCTGCCTGTGGATCGCCACCCAGGCCCGCGACGGTTACGCGCGGCTGCTCGCCGGCACCGTGGCCATGACCTTCTCGGTGTACGTGCTGGTGAACGGCGGCATGGTCGCCGGCCTGCTGCCGGTGGTGGGCGTGCCGATGCCGTTGCTCAGTTACGGCGGCACCTCGGCCGTGTCGCTGCTGGCCGGACTGGGCGTGGTGATGGCGGTGAGGGCGCATCGGCCGGTTCACGGTCGGTGAGCCGCACCACCGCGCTGGCGTCAACAAAC
>NZ_JANJUE010000392.1 GCF_024710765.1 Pseudoxanthomonas sp. | reverse complement strand
CACCTTGCCAGCACCTCCCCTACCCTCTCCCCGGTCCGTCCACCCCAGGTGGAAGGCTCTGCGACCACTGGTCGTGGAGGCGGCACAGGTCGTGGTACGCACCGGAGCAACGCGCGCACGGAGCCGCACCGGGGAGCCGGGGAGGACGAGGACCTTCCGCCCCGATCAACGCTTGCGCTGAGGCGCCGGACGAGCGGACGGCGACGGAGGAGGCGCCTGCTGCCGCTGCTGGGGCGCTACCTGGCGTTGCTGGGGGGCCGCCGGACGCGGCTGCGGAGCTGGCGGGCGTTGCTGGTACTGCCGCTGGTCGATCACCCGCTGCTGACCGCGGTCGCGGCGGATCTGGATCTCCTGCGGAGCCATGGGCGGGCGGGGGGTCGGGGACGGACGGGCGATCACCGGCGGTCGCGCAGGAGGTGGGGCCGGTGTGGTGGCAGGCCTCCACGTGCCGTTCTCGTAGCGCTGCAATTGCTGACCATCACGGCGGTACACGTTGCCGGCGGGGTCCGTGAAGTGGTCCCGGCTGTCGGGCTTGGTGGCGGTGGGCCGCGCGGGGGGGACCTGCGTGGGGGCAGGACGCGCCGGGCGGGCCAGCTCTGTGGGGTTCACCCCCGGACGACGTTCGGCACGGTAGAGGTCCATGGGAGAGGCCGTGGGTGTCCGCGGGGATGTACCATCAGCCAGGGAGGGCCGGTGTCCATAGAACGCCGGGCGCGGGTTCGGCGTCCAGGGCGGGCAGTAGTGCCAAGGCCCCCACCAACCCCAGGGGCCCCAGCCATACCAGGTGTGCGCCGGACCGTACCACGGCCCGTAGAGCCATCCGGGATAGAACCAGTTCCAGCCCCACCCCGCCCCGAAGCTCCAGCCCATCCAGGGGTCGTAGTACATGTTGAAGCCCCAGGTGAAGGGCCGTGGGTACCACAGGCCCGGCCAGTAGGGGTAGTAGAATCCTGTGCCCATCACCACCACGCCGTGCTGGATATAGGTACCAAGGTAGCCCGGGGTGTAGCCCGTCACGACCTGCACATCATCGTGGTCGTAGATCTCCACGTAGCGCGTGTTGTAGGCGGGACTGCTCGGCGGGATGTCCTCCACCATGGCTGGTACCTCGGTGCTCACCACCCAGGGTCCCTCAGCGGTCGGCGCATCGAACCACACCGCATTGTGGCAGGCGTGGTAGTGCTCCTGGATGCGCAGCACGGTGGTGTTCGCGTTCACGGCGAGGTAGACATCGGTGCCGTCGATGCGCTCGAAGCGCGGTTCGCCATCGTAGATCACCGACAGCGTGGCCGTGCGGCGGTCCACCGTGGCGGTCTGCGGGATGTAGGCGTCGCGGGCGGCCTCGCGGGCGGCCGCTGTGCCGGCCACGTGGGCCAGCACGCCATCCTTGGGCGAACCCTCGGGAATGCGGGCGAAGTCGGAGGGCAACTGGTCGGGCGGCACATAGCGCCAGGGACCCTTCTGCAGGTCACTCGTGGCCGACCATCGACCGGCCGTGAGCAGGAAGTAGCGTTGCGTGGCGATCTCCAGGAACAGGTCCTTGTCGGTATTGGTGGCGTAGAGGAGACCGGTGCCCTGGATGGGCTTCATCTGCGGAGGACCGTCCAGATCGAGCAGGATGGCCGGCGTGGTGCG
>NZ_JANJUE010000381.1 GCF_024710765.1 Pseudoxanthomonas sp. | reverse complement strand
AGCACGCCCGGCGTCGGCCCGGACCCCCGCCATGGACCGGGTCCGCACCTCATGGGCGCAGACACGCTCATCGGCAATGACGTCTACAACAAGGACGGCGAAGACCTGGGCGACGTCAAGGAGATCATGCTCGACATGCGCAGCGGGCGCGTCAGCTACGCCGTGCTGTCCTTCGGCGGCTTCCTGGGCATGGGCGAGAAGCTTTTCGCCGTGCCCTGGGACGCGCTGAAGCTGGACACCGAGAACAAGCGCTTCACGCTCGGCGTGAACAAAGAACAACTCGAAGGCGCCCCGGGGTTCGACAAGAACCATTGGCCCGACATGGCCGATGTGGCCTGGGAAAAAGGCATCCACGATTTCTATGGCACCAAACCGTACACCGATACCGTGAGCGTCTGACACCCGCCGGATCGACCGGCGCCCACCGCCCTGCGGCGCGCGAGCGCACAACGGGCGGTGGGCGCTTTTCATTGCGGTGGCAGCCCTGCAAATCACCGCCGCGTTCAGACGGCGCCAGACGGCAGGCGGGCCAGCACACGCGGCACGCCAGCGGCATCCCCGCGCAGAACCAGCCCCTCGCCCACCGCCGTGTCGCTGCCCACCAGCGCCGACAGCACGAACATGTGTGTCACCCAGACTTCGAAGCGGCCGGGCTGGCGGGACACGTCTGCCAGCACCTGACGCAGTTCGCCCAGGTGGGCCTCGTTAGTGGCCTCGGCGGCGCCTTGGGGCGACCCCAGCGCCGCCCAAGCCTGGGTCGTGCCAAAGGCCAGCCGGGCGGTGTCGAGGCATCGGCACCATGGGCTGGAGCGCACCTGTGCCGGCACCAGTGCCTGGGCCTGGAACCACTGGCCCATGCGCCGCGCCTGTGCTCGCCCTTCTTCGCTCAGGTTTCGCTGGGTGCGGCAGTCACAGATGCGAAACCCCGGCGGGTCGAATGTGCCAGGCGCCAATGCATGCCGAAAGGCCACCACCACGCCGCCAGAACGGATCAGGTCCCGGGCCTGC
>NZ_JANJUE010000356.1 GCF_024710765.1 Pseudoxanthomonas sp. | reverse complement strand
GACCTTGGCCGCAGGGATGCCGCGCGCCACGATGTCGACGCGCAGGCCTTCGCAGATGGTGAAGGCGTGATCGACACGCTTGAGCGCCCAGGTTTCCATGGCGCGCGTGGCACGGTAGCGGATGCTACCTTCGGCGGTGGTACCGTGGTCGACTGCGGCATCCTCCCAGAAGGCGCGGATTTCATAGACGACGGGGATGCCCAGGCGCTTGCCGACGCGGATCGCCGGGATGGCGTTGAGCACCGGCGAGTGGGCGTGCAGCACGTCGGGCTTGAGCTCGCGGGCGAGCTGTTCCAGGCGAGCTTCGGTGGCGCGCATCAGGCGCAGCTCGTTGATCCCCGCCGGGCCGGCCTCGGGCACCGGGCAGCGGTAGAAGCGCAGGCCGTCGACGTCCTCGACCTCGGCCACGGCCTTGCCCTGCTTCGGCGAGGTGAGGTGAAACGTTTCCCACCCCAGCGCCCGCTGCTCGCGCAGGATGGCCGCGGTGCGGAAGGTGTAGCCGCTGTGCAGCGGGATGGAGTGGTCGAGGATGTGGAGGATGCGCATGGTTAGCGGAGGATTCTCATACCGGCGCCGCCTCGGAGGGCACGCGGCGATCAATCGAGTCTGCCCCCATTGATCCGTTGTTGCGGACGAAGGCTTCGAACATCAGCAGGGTCCACAGCGGCGAGCTGTAGTCGCGGGCGCCGGACTGGTGGGCGTCGACCAGGTGCTGCAGGTAATCGCGATTGAATATACCGGTGGCGGCCAGGGTTTCGCCCAGCACTGCGTCACGCACGCGCTGTTTGAGTGGCCCGCGGAACCAGCGCGCCAGGGGCACCGAAAAACCCATCTTCGGCCGATAGAGCACGTCGCTCGGCAGGAAGGGCTCCATCGCCTTCTTGAACAGATACTTGCCTTCGCTGCCCTGGATCTTGAGGCCGGAGGGCAGCGTGGCGAGCCATTCGACGAGCGGGTGGTCCATCAACGGCTCGCGCACTTCCAGCGAGTGGGCCATGCTGGCGCGGTCTACCTTGGTGTTGATGTCGCCCACCAGGTAGGTCTTGAGGTCGAGGTATTGGATCAGCGCCAGCGGGTCGTCGGTGTTGGCAGTGGCCGCGTGGCGGCGGAAGACCTCGAGCGCGTCGTAGCCGCCGAGCTTGCCGCGGAAGTCGGCGCTGAAGAGCCTGTGCCGCATGTCGCCACGCAGGATGGAGACGCTGTGGAAGTAGGCCTCGGTGGCGTCGCGCGCCATGGCCTGGAAGGTGGTCTTGGCACGGAAGACGCGCGGCGCCCAGTCGGCCTTGGGGTAGAGGCGGCCGAGCAGGCCGAAGACGGGCCGGCGCACGCCCATCGGCAGCACGGCGCGCATCTTCTCTTCCATCAGGTGCATGCGGTAGCGGCGGTAGCCGCCGAAGCTCTCGTCGCCGCCGTCGCCCGAAAGGGCCACGGTGACGTGCTTGCGCGCGAGCTGGCACACG
>NZ_JANJUE010000340.1 GCF_024710765.1 Pseudoxanthomonas sp. | reverse complement strand
ACAGGGCGCAGGGGGCCTGCGTGTGCAACGCGGCAAACTTCTGGGAGCGGGTTTCACCGATGATGCCGACACAGTTGATGACGGCATCCACACCGGCGAGCCAGCCGCGCCAGTCGGCCGGCAGGCGCATGCGCGCAAAGTCCACGCCGTGGCGACGCGATACCGGTACCACCCGGTGGCCCTCCTCGACCAGCATCCGGGCCACGTGACAGCCGAGGAAGCCGTCGGCCCCGGCAAGCAGGATATTCATGAAAAGCTCCCAGTACGTTACAGGAGCCTTCAGTGTTCTGGATTGCCGCCAAAAATGTTTTCAATCAGATCAATTTGGAACAAATTCTAGTTACGGAATGATCATTTCGGAGAAAAGGCTGTCAGATGCACCGTCCAGCGTGCAGTTTGCGGTACTGCCCGGGCGTCATGCCTTCGATCTCGCGAAAGGCCTCGTAGAAATTGGACTGCGATGTGAACCCGACAGCCAGCCCCACCGACAGCACCGAGGCCGAGGGCTCGGCGCACAGCATGGCTTTGGCGGCGTCCACGCGCTGCTCGCGCAGGTAGCGCGAAAACCCCTTGCCCAGCCGGGTGTTGATGAGTTCGGAGAGCTGGTGCGTGGTCAGCCCCAGCCTTTCCGACAGGCGCGGCAGGCTGAGGCCGGCGTTGGTGTAGGCCCGCTCGCCACGCATCAGCTCATGGAGCCGGGCCAAGGTGGCTTCGCAATCCACGCTGTTCAGCGTCGTGCTGGCGTAGGCCGTCTGCACCGTCTGCCGCACCTCCTCGGTCAGTGCCGGCCGCAACGCCAGGGTGAGCTGCACGAGAAAGAACGCCGTGCCGATACTCACGGCATAGAGGGCGAAGAACAGTTTGCCGGGCAGCAGCCCATGGAACTGCCCCAGCAGGGCAACGGCCACCGCGATGGCGAATACGATGCCGAGCAGAGCCAGTTCCAGTCGGTAGCCGGAGCGCTCGGCACGCAGGCGGTACAGGCTGCGCGCCAGCCACACCAGGTAGCCGGCCC
>NZ_JANJUE010000133.1 GCF_024710765.1 Pseudoxanthomonas sp. | reverse complement strand
GGTTCCCTACCAGGTAGCGAGCGGCAGGTTTCAACAGGGTCTCGCCACGTAGTGCGCGATCATGAAAACCCTTCTCCCAGACGCGGGCAATCATCGGATTTTCCACGCGAAGCCTGCGAGCGCTGTTGGTCTTGAGTCGCTGCACCACCATCGAAAGATGGTCCATGCCACCCACCTCAATCAGGCCATGCCAGTGATCCGGCATCAGGACCCAGGCGAGCAGCATGGATTGATACCACAGGCGTGGATCCGTGATCGCCCGGCAGGCGCAGCAGGCGGGCGCGGAGTCCCGGAACAGCGGATACCTGGACGCTGTCATGAACGTCACCAGATAAATCTGTCCGGGTGACGAAAGCCGTCCCCGCCTCAGCTTCGAATAGCCATCCATGGCCGTCCTTCTTCCGTGGACGTCCAGCATCCGCGTGGGCGCGGGCCCATGCCATCGGGAAGAAGCGCGACGGTGTGTGGGGATATCCTGATTCGCGACCGGCCTCGCTCCCCGCAGGACTTATCCGGCGTGGATGAAAAGCGTTGCGAGATCCGCGTCATCCAGCGCGCGCCACTGGCCCGATGGCAGGTCCTCCAGCGCGAGGCCACCGATGCGGCTGCGATGCAGCGTTTCGACGTGGTTGCCGACCGCGGCGAACATCCGGCGTACCTGGTGGTAGCGGCCTTCGGTCAGGGTCAGGCGGGCGCGACGCGGCTCGACCGCCTCCAGGACGGCGGGCGCCAACGGCGTCGTCTCCGATTCCAGCAACAAGGTTCCACTGGCGAACACGTCGGCCTCATTCCCCCGCAGATCCTGCGCCAGCGTCGCTTCATAGACCTTGGGCAGGTTCGACTTCGGCGAGATGATCCGGTGCAGCAGCGCACCGTCGTCGGTCATCAGCAGCAGCCCCGATGTTTCGCGATCCAGCCGGCCCACCGAGGACAGCACCGGTGAACGCTGGCGGAAACGCGGCGGCAGCAGGTCATAGATGAGCCGTCCGGCATCCTTGGTCGAACAGGTGTAGCCCACCGGCTTGTGCAGCATCAGCGCCAGGCCCGGAGCAGGGTCCAGCGGTTCGCCATCGACGCGGATGTTGTCGTGCTCGACCGGATCGTCGGCATACAGCACCTCGCCGGCGGCGTCGGTGATCCGGCCTTCGCGGAACATCAGCGCCACCTGCTTGCGGCTGCCGTAGCCGAGATTGGCGATGTGCTTGACGATTTTCATGCGCGTGCCGCCTTCACCGCTTCGATCACCTTGAACCCGTTGCGTTCGGCAACCGCGCGAACCTGGCCGAAACCGGAACCGAGCACGGATTCGTAGGGCAGGTGGCGGTTGGCGACCAGCCACAGCCGTCCGCGTGGCTTCAACGCACCCGCGGCGACCTCGATGAAACGACGACCGATGTCGGGGCGATCTTCCCGGCCCTGCGCATGGAAGGGCGGATTCATGACGACGAAGTCGTACGGGCCGGAAACACCCGTGGCCACGTCGTGCCAGTGGAATGCCAACGCGGCCGAAGTGTTGCGCAGGTTGTCGCGCGCCAGCGCCAGCGCGCGCGCTTCGGCTTCATGGAGATCCAGCGCGGTGACACCGGGACAATGTTCCAGCACTTCCGCCGACAGATAGCCGTAGCCCGCGCCCAGGTCCGCGCCGTGGCCGGCGAGATCGGCGGGCAGGTGCGCGGCCAGCAATGCGGAGGCTGCATCGACGCGATCCCAGGCGAATACGCCGGGACGACTGGTGAAGCGCCCTTCCAGGATCGGACGCGGCGCGTCCAGCCGCAGCCATTCGGCCAGCAGCGCCTCGTCCCGGAGTTCGCCCGCCCGCGCCCAGAACACCCGGCAATGATGCTTGCTGAGGCTGCCGGCCAACGTCGCCAGGCGCTTCAGATCGCCTTCGCCCGCTTTGGCGCCTTCATCGTTGGGCATGCTCGCAACGACCAGCCCATCCGGCGCGGCCATCGACAGGGCGCGTGCGAACAGGGCCCGCGCCTCCTCGCGTTGGCGCGGCGGCAGCACCAGCACCAGCGCATGGCCACCCGGTCGCGCACGCGACGACGCATCCTCGACGACATCCAGACCGGCACGCATCAGCGCATCCGCAGCCGGCTTGAAGCTCTGCTCGCACGACATTCCTTCGAGCGGGAACTGCCGCAATGCCGAGCCATCACGCGCGCGCAGGAACAGCTTCGGACCTTTCGGCCAGGAGAGATCTCCCTTCTGGAAGGGCAGCAGCAATGCATCGAGCGCGGGATCGGGATAAGGGTGGGACACGTGTGGTCACTGGGGCGGAACGAACGCGGCGATTTTACCCGTGCGCATGGTCGCCCATATCCGACCGGCCATGGCACCGTTCATGCCACCGGTCGAGCACAAGAAATTCGCGTTAAAAAAGTGTTGCATCTTCAAAACAACCGGCGTATCGTGCGCGGCCTTCGCCCTCGTGGCTGTTTTTTCACCGAACCGATTTCCATGATCCGCCTTCCCGCCAACACGAACCTGTTTGCCCCGAGGCCTTGCCACGGCGCGGACGCGTGCGTCTCGTCGCGCGGCTTCGAAGGCATGCGGCATCTGGATACCTAGTCACGGCTGACTCCCTGGGAGATCGGCCACCCCGATCTCCCGAGGAACGCGAACGCCCTCGGGTCGCAAGTCCCGGGGGCGTTTTGTTTCTGGCGTTCGCGGAGGATGCGCATGCATCGAGCGGTTTTCATTCCATCCGACAGGGAAACCCCTGGTTTCCGCCCTGGAGCATCCGGGTAGCGCGATTGCGCGCCCGAGGCAGGGGCGCGGCTGCAACCGGCGCATGTGCGCTGCGTGGTGATGCTCCGACGCGAGCGGCGTCCGGATGGAACAACAGAATAGGGTGCGATGCACCCGCATGAATTGCCGGTTGGCGACAGCCGGCAATGCGGAACATCCTGGAACACGTTCCAGCGGCTCGGGTTCTTGACCCGTCCGGTGCGCGCGGCGCTGCCGTGGCGTATGCCGAAGCGTGGAAACGGGTGTTCCAATGACGATGGCCGAATGGTCAGGCATCGGCGGCAACGCCGGGTACACCGGTTCGATTCCGGTACGTCACCACTGGATAGCTCAGTCGGGTAGAGCATCGGACGAATAATCCGAGAGTCGCGGGTTCGAGTCCCGCTCCAACACATGACCTGTCACGTCATGACATCGGGACGCAAGTCCCTCCCAGGAAACGCCCGGTGCGGCGCATCGATCCATGCAAGGGAATGCGTGGAAGAGCAAACCGCAGCGTGGCCGGTGCCGGAACCTCGCCCTGGCGGCGGACGTTTCCCATCGACGCCGGACGGCAGGACGCCGGCCGGTCAGCCATGGCGGAATCTCCACCCACAGCGCCGGACTCCCGCATCGATCGCGTCCACGGGCGTTTCCACCTTCTTCCGATGGCTCCGCGTGCGGCGGCGTCGTCAGCATCCCACGCGGCAACCGTTCCTCCGCGTGGATGGATGAAATCCAGGAACGGACCACCAGAGCCAACAACCACATAAGGAGACATGTGCCATGTTCTGGACCAAGAAGGTCGTGATCGGTGACGGCGAGCGCGGCCTGGTGTATCGCAACCGTCAGCTTGAGCAGGTGCTCGAGCCGGGCGTCTACAAGTTCTTCGACCTGCGTGGACAGGTCAGCGTCACCGTGCACGCCATCGCGCGGCCGGAGTACGGCGGCAACGATGCCGAAGTACTGATCGCGCGCATGGACATGCTGGCGCCCTACTTCACTTTCGCCGACATCGGCGAACAGGAAGTCGGCCTGGTGTCGAAGAACGGCAAGCTGGAGGACGTGCTGCCGCCGGGCACCCGCAAGCTGTACTGGAAGGGCCTGGCGCGGGTGGACGTCCGTTGCGTGCCGCTGGACGGCTCGCTGGAAGTGCAACCCGCGGTCGTGCGGCGACTGCGCCAGCTGGGCACCTTGTCCAGGCTGGCGGTGGTCGCCGACGTGCCGGCCGAGTACGCCGGCCTGGTGTTCATCGACGGCAAGCTGTCGAAGACGCTGGCGCCGGGCGCCTACGCATTCTGGAACTTCCAGAAGAACGTGGGCGTGGACATCGTCGACCTGCGCGTGCAGGCGATCGAAGTGTCGGGCCAGGAACTGCTGACCCGCGACAAGGTGTCCCTGCGCGTCAACCTGGCCGCCAGCACCCGCGTCACCGACGTGGTCGCTGCGCGCACCCGGGTGGCGAAGATCGGTGATCACGTCTACCGCGAACTGCAGTACGGCCTGCGCAAGGCGGTCTCCGCCAAGACGCTGGACGAACTGCTGGGCGACAAGGCATCGCTGGACGCCGACATCTTCGCCCACGTGCGCGGCCAGGTCGCCGGCCTGGGCATCGAGGTGCTCGGCGTGGGTGTCAAGGACGTGATCCTGCCGGGCGAGATGAAGGACATCCTCAACGGCGTGGTGCAGGCCGAGAAGTCTGCCCAGGCCAACGTGATCCGCCGCCGCGAGGAGGCGAACGCGACCCGTTCGCTGCTCAACACGGCCAGGCTGATCGAGGAGAGTCCGGTGTTGATGCGCCTCAAGGAGCTGGAGGCGCTGGAGAAGATCACGGAGAAGATCGACAAGCTGACCGTGTTCGGCGGCCTGGACGGCGTCATGAAGCAGTTGGTCAGCCTGAAGCAGTAGCGACAACCGTTCCACCCTTCCCCCGCTTCTTACGGGGGAAGGAGTTCCAGGCAAACCTGCCCTTCCCGGTGTCACGGGGGAGGCTGGGGTGGGGCAGACCGGAGCCGATGGCCTTGATTGGCCAGGCGGGCATCGAACGTTGCGATGCTCAACGCAACCACGACCCGCGTCTTCGTTCGCCCCCATCCCAACCTTCCCCCGCACGCGGGGAAGGCGTTCCAGGCAAACCCGCCCCCTCCCCCGTTCCCGGGGGAGGGGGCGGGTGGGGGCAGACCGGAGCCGATGGTTTTGATTGGCCAGGCGGGCATCGAACATTGCGATGCTCGATGCAATCACGACCCGCGTCTTCGTTCGCCCCCATCCCAACCTTCCCCCGCACGCGGGGAAGGAGCTTCAAACCCACTTCCGCCTCCATCCAAGGGAGAAGGAAGCAAAAACAGACGCTCCTCGCCCGTTCGCGCGGACAGGGGCTTTATCCTTCAAGGAAGCGATCATGAACACTTCAAACTTCGAACTGCTGCATGCCGAAGGCAGCGCCACGCCGATCAAGGGTTGGGTGCGCGGCGTACCGCTGGAAGCCGAGGCGCACGCACAGCTGCGCAACATCGCCTCCATCCCGTTTGTCGGGCCGTGGGTGGCGGTGATGCCGGACGTGCACCTGGGCAAGGGTGCAACCGTGGGGTCGGTCATTCCGACCCGGGGTGCCATCATCCCGGCAGCGGTCGGCGTGGACATCGGCTGCGGCATGGCCGCGGTGCGGACCACGTTGCGCGCCCGCGATCTGCCCGACAGCCTGGCGCAGCTGCGCAACTCGATCGAGCGCAGCGTGCCGGTCGGCAATGGACGCGGCGGCGAACACCGCCGTCTGCCGGACAGCATCGCGACCCGTGTGGTCGAGTCCGGCCTGGTGCAACGCCTGGACGTGATCAAGCAGAAGCACCGCAGGATCCGCACCGACAAGCTCGACGGCCAGCTCGGGACGCTGGGCGGCGGCAACCACTTCATCGAAATCTGCCTCGACGAGTCGAATACGGTGTGGGTGATGCTGCACAGCGGGTCCCGCGGCACCGGCAACCTGATCGGCACCTACTTCATCGAGCGCGCGCGCGAGGCGCTGGCGCACCGCGTGCTCGGCTTCCACCTGCCGGACAAGGACCTGGCGTTCTTCATGGAGGGGGAGCCGCTGTTCGATGACTATGTGGAAGCGGTGTCGTGGGCGCAGGACTATGCCCGCCAGAACCGCGAGGCGATGATGGCGCGGGTGCTGGCGGAAATGCGCCACCGCCTGCCGAAGTTCCAGTTGGAGAAGCTGGCGGTGAACTGCCATCACAACTACGTGCAGAAGGAAACGCATGGTGGGCAGGAACTGCTGGTGACCCGAAAAGGCGCGGTCAGCGCGCGTGAAGGCGAGCTGGGCATCATCCCGGGCAGCATGGGCACGCGCAGCTACATCGTGCGTGGCAAGGGAAACACGGATAGTTTCCACAGCTGCAGCCACGGCGCTGGCCGTGTCATGAGCCGTACCGCCGCGCGCCAGCGGATCACGCTGTCACAGCACCGCGAGGCCACGGCGCACGTCGAATGCCGAAAGGACGAAGGCGTGATCGACGAATCGCCGGCTGCCTACAAGTCCATCGACGCGGTGACGGCCGCGCAGTCCGATCTGGTCGAGGTGGTCCACACCCTGCGCCAGGTGGTCTGCATCAAGGGGTAAGCTTCGGCTTGCCCCTTTTCTTTGCGCGTTCTCTTCGCATTCCGCAAACATCCGCTTGATGGGCCGCGAACATGCGCATGGGCATGCTATGGGTTCTCCCGTGGCAAGCGAGGTCAACCATGCGCGCACTGTTCGTCGGCGGCATCATCGACAACAAGGAAATGGACATGGACGAGGGTCGTCCGCCCGTCCACTATCCGGAAAACACCGGCGGAGGCCAGCCACGCTATCGGTTGCAGTTCGTCGGCGAGCGTGACGATGGCTCCATCGCCTTTGCCGTCTACGGCGCACCGGAGCTGCCCGACGAAGAAATCGATCGGGTCATGGATGAACGCGCCTACGCGCGCCGCTTCGACGCGCAGCCGGTCAAGCCGGCATCGCTGTCCGGCATGGAAAGCGATCGCGGCTCCCTGCATTGATCTGTGACGTAGGCTCTCATGACCGGCCCGCGTTCGATGCGGGCCGGTCGCGATTCATCCCTGCAATTCGCGCAAGGTGACCGAAGGCGGCGCGTCCAGTACCTTGCGGGTGGCGAACAGACCAGCACCGAGCGCCGCCAGCAATCCGATGCCGCCACCGATGGCGGCCAGCTGCCAGTTGCCGCGCCAGGGCAGGTCGAACACCTGGGTGGCGATGACGCCCGCCAGCACCGAGGCGGCGATGGCCGCCACCAGGCCCGACAGCAGGCCGATGGCGGCGAATTCGGAGGCCTGCGCCAGTCGCAGCTGGCGGCGGCTGCCGCCGAGCACCCGCATCACGCCGCCTTCCAGCAGGCGCTCGTCCTGGCTGGCACTGACGGCGGCCAGCAGCACCAGCACGCCAGCCGCCAGCGAGAACCAGAACACCACCTGCACCACCGTCGACACCTGGTCGGCGGTGCTGCGGACCTGTTTGAGCACCGCGTCCACGTCGATCACCGACAGGTTGGGGAAGGCGCCGACCAGATCGCGGGTGAAACGCGTCTTCGCCGGCGGCACGCTGACCGCGGTGATGTAGCTGGCGGAATAGCCGTCCAGCGAGCGCGGCGATGCGATGACGAAGAAGTTGGGTCGGAAGCTCTCCCAGTCCACGCTGCGCAGGCTGGTGATGCGTCCTTCGAAGGATTGTCCGGCGATGTCGAAGGTCACGCGGTCGCCCAGTTTCCAACCCAGCGATTCGGCGAAGTCTTCTTCCACCGACAACTCGGGCGAAGCCGGCACGCCGGTCCAGAACTTGCCGGCGGTCACCACGTTATCGTCGCGGAGATGGTCGGCGACGGACAGATTGAACTCACGATCGGCGCGCCGGCGGGTGCGCTCGTCGGCTTCGGCGTAGTCGTCGGCACTGGCCGGCTTGCCGTTGTGCTCGATCATCCGTCCGCGGATCATCGGATACAGGACGGCTTCGCCCAGTCCCTGCGCGCGCAGGAACCCTTGGACCGGGGCGACCTGATCCTGCTGCACGTTGATGATGAAACGATTGGGCGCGTCGGCGGCCAGCGCCATCTGCCAGCGATCCAGCAGATCGGTACGCACGAAGGTCAGCAGCAGCAGCGCCATCAGGCCGAGGCCGAGCGCGGCGATCTGGGCGATGCTGGTGCCGGCGCGGCGACTGACGTTGGCCAGGCCATAGCGCAGGCTGCCGCGCAGGCGTCCGCGCAATCGACGGACCACCCGGATCAGGACCCAGGCCAGCAACGCCAGCACCGCCAGCGTGGCGACAATGCCCACCAGCATCGCGGTACCGAGCGCCGCCGAACCGGCTTTCCACCACAACAGCGCGCCGAGTCCGATGAAACCGGCCAGCGCCACCAGCCAGGCACTGGGTTCGGTGGGATCCAGATCGCGCCGCAACACGCGCAGCGCGGGCACCCGCCGCAGCGCCAGCACGGGCGGGGCGCCAAACGCGAGCAATACGATCAGCCCCACGCCATAGCCCTGCCATGCCGGCATCAGGCCGGCGGGCGGAATCGAGATGGCAAGGCTGCGTTCCAGCCAGCCGCCGATGGCCCATTGCAGGCCGAACGCGATGGCCACGCCGATCGTGCAGGCGAACAGGCCGAGCAGCAGCAGTTCGCCCACGTGCACGCCCACCAGGGTGCGCTGGCTGGCGCCGAGGCAACGCATCACCGCCGTGCCGGACAGATGGCGCTCGCTGTGCCGGCGCGCGGCCATCGCCACCGCCACCGCGGCCAGCACCACCGACACCAGCGCCGCCAGGCCAAGGAAGCGGCCCGCGCGATCCAATGCCGAACGGATCTCGGGACGCGCGTCCTGGATGGTTTCCAGCCGCTGTCCGCGCTCCAACCGCGTCTTCGCCGCGTTGGTGAAACGCTCGACGCCAGCCGCATCCCCCGCCACCACCAGCCGGTAGCGGATGCGGCTGCCTTCCTGCACCAGGCCGGTCGACGCCACGTCCGCCCTGTTGATGAACACGCGCGGCGCCACGTTGAAGTAATCCAGGGCCGCATCCGGTTCCTGCACCACGCGTGCGGCCAGCCGCAGTTGCACGTTGCCGATGCCGATCAGATCACCCTCCCGTGCCCCCAGGGTATCGGCGCCGGCCTGGCTCATCCACAAGGTGCCGGGTGCGGGAATGCCCCGGGCATCGTGCTCGCCCTGCGCATCGATGACGCGGAAACTGCCACGCAACGGGAATCCCTCGCCGAGCGCACGCAACTCGCCCAGCTTCAGATCCTCGCCGGCGCGGATCATGCTCTGGAATTCCATTGTCTCGGTCAGGCGCAGGCCGGCCTCGCGCGCACTGCTCCGCAACGCATCGCTGATCGGCGCATCCCCGCGCACCACCGCGTCACCGCCAAGCAACCGGTTCGCCTCGATCGCCAGTGCACGCTCGGCGCGATCGGTGACGAAGCCGACGGCGGTCACCGCCACCACCGCAAGCACCAGTGCCGCGAACAGGATGCGGATGTCGCCGGCCGCCAGATCCCGGCGCAGCTGGCGCCAGGCCATCTTCAGCGTTCTCATGCGAGGTCGTCCGCGACCAGGCGGCCGCTGTCCAGGCGCAGGCGCCGGCCGCAGCGCGCCGCCAGGTGTTCGTCATGGGTGACCAGCACCAAGGTCGTGCCGGCCTCGGCGTTGAGCGCGAACAGCAGCTCTATGATCGCCTGTCCGGTGTGCGTGTCCAGATTGCCGGTGGGCTCGTCGGCAAACAGCAGCGACGGCCGGGTGACGAAGGCGCGCGCGAGCGCCACGCGCTGCTGCTCGCCGCCGGACAACTGGCGTGGGTAGTGCCCAAGCCGTTGCCCCAATCCCACCTTCTCCAGGATGCCGCGCGCCGCAGCCTCGACGGCGGTGTCGCCGCGCAGCTCCAACGGCAGCATCACGTTTTCCAGCGCGGTCAGCGATGGCAGCAACTGGAAGCTCTGGAACACGAAACCGACCTTCGCGCCGCGTACGCGCGCACGACCGTCCTCGTCCAGCGAAGACAGCGGCTCGCCTTCCAGCACCACGCTACCGCTGGAGGGCGTGTCCAGTCCGGCCAACAGCGACAGCAGCGTGCTCTTTCCGGATCCGGAAGCGCCGACGATGGCGACGGTGGCGCCGCGCGGAAGCCGGAAACCCACGTCGTCCAGGATCGTCAGATCCTCCCCCGGAAGCGCGACGCGCTTGCCCAGTCCGGTTACCTGAAGCGCATCTGTCACGAGGGTGCGGGGTGCAGTGGAATCGGCCATGATCATCTCTATGCTGACGCCCTCCATCATTGGGAGCATGGATTAAATGTTCTTTAAGAACATCCCGTATGGGGCCGCCCGGGCCCGCCTGCAATGTGCCATGAGTACCGCCCTGCTGCTATTGGCCGCGCTGCTGGCGCTGCCGCTGGCCGCGCAGACGCCGGCCGCCGGCGCGCCGCGCACCGTCCTGGTGATGGGTGATTCGCTCTCCGCCGCGTACGGGTTGTCCGCCGCGCAGGGCTGGGTTTCCCTCACCGCCGAACAGGTCAAGCGCACCCGACCGGGCTGGCGGGTGGTCAACGCCAGCATCAGCGGCGAGACGACCGCCGGCGGCGCATCGCGCATCGCGGCCGAACTGCAGCGTCATCGTCCCGCCATCGTGGTGATCGAACTGGGCGCCAACGACGGCCTGCGTGGTCTCTCGCTGGCGCAGACACGGACCAACCTGGACAGGATGATCCAGGCGGCGAGGAAGTCCGGCGCCCGGGTGATGCTCATCGGCATGCGCATTCCACCCAACTACGGTCCCGACTACACACGCGGATTCGAGGCCAACTTCAAGGCGCTGGCCGATCAGTACAAGTTGCCGCTGCTGCCGTTCCTGCTGGAGCCCGTCGCGCGCGACCGCGCCAATTTCCAGGCCGACAACCTGCACCCGGTGGCGGCGGCGCAGCCGAAGATCCGGGACCACGTCTGGCAGGTGCTGGGGCCGATGCTCAAGTGACCGCCCCGATCCGGGGCGGCATGTAGGTTTTTTCCTACACCACGTCGCGGAATCCGCTGAATGTGAAACACCTCGCCTCCGGGCAGGCTACGTAACTGCGCAGGAACGCGCGTCTGCTGGCTTGCTGGAGGTCCCTATGCCCCGTCTTCTGTTCACCATCGCCGCCGCCAACGAAGGCTGGCAGCTCTATGAGGGCGAGCACGGCCGTTCCCGCTATCAGACCCTGAACGATGCCCGCGACAGCGCCCGGATGCTGGCCGCCACCCTGTACGAGCACCACGGCATCCCGACCGCGGTAGTGATGGACATGGCCGGCCGCGAGGCGGTGGTCGTGTCCCGCCACGGCTGAGCCCGCCTGCCGGGCGCGGGGAGCGGACCCTCTCCCGCTTTCCGCGTCCGGCACGCTGTGTGAGCGCGCATTGACCCGGGGTAACTGGATGCCGGCGGACACCTGGGCCGTTGCTGGCCGCTGCACAGCGACGCAGGGTCTGTGAGGCCCCGCCATCCGCCGAAGGCCTCAGCCGGCGATGCCGGACAACTGGCGCAGGGCCTGTTCGAAGACATCCACCGGTTGCCCGCCCTGGATCAGGTGGCGATCGTTGAACACCACCGACGGCACCGCGCTGATGCCGTGTTCCTGATAGAAACGCTGCTGCGCGCGTACCGCCCCCGTGTATTCGTCCGAGGCGAGAATCGCCCGCGCACGCGCTTCGTCCAGGCCCACCGATGCAGCCACCGATGCCAGCACCTCGTGCGAGGACACATCCTTCCCTTCGCCGAAGTACGCACGCAACAGCGCGTGCTTGAGCGCGCGCTGCTTGTCCAGGCCCTCGCCTTCGGCCCAATGCAGCAGCCGGTGGGCGTCGAAGGTATTGACCATGCGGCGGCGGCGGTCCATGTCGAAGGTGAAGCCCAATGCCTCGCCGCGCTGGCGGATCGCCTCGCTGTTGCTGCGCGCCTGCTCGGCGCTCATGCCGTACTTGCGGGTCAGATGCTCGATGACGTCTTCGCCGCCGGCCTGCATCTGCGGATTGAGTTCGAACGGCTGGAAATGCAGTTCCACCTGCAAATCGCCGCCAATGCGGGCAATGGCCTGCTCCAGCGATTGCAGGCCGATGGCGCACCACGGGCACACCACGTCGGAAACGAAGTCGATCTTGACCGGTTGGCTCACGCGGATTTCTCCTGGAAAACGGTGTTCGCCCGCGAGGCTGCACGCAGGCGGCGAAGCGACGGCGCCGGGCTCAGACCGGCGTCGGGTTGCGGTACTTGAAACCGGCCTGGTGCCAGTAGGGATAAGGCTTGGTGACCGCACTGGCGGCATCCAGGCGCGCCACCTGCGCGGCGTCCAGGTTCCAGCCGACCGCGCCGAGGTTCTGCTTCAACTGTTCCTCATTGCGCGCGCCCACCACCAGGGTGGAGACGGTCGGACGCTGCAACAGCCAGTTCAACGCGATCTGCGGAATGGTCTTGCCGGTCTCGGCGGCGATTTCGTCCAGCACGTCGACGACCCGGTACAGATGTTCCGGATCCACCGGCGGACCGGAATCGAGGCTGGCCTGCGATTGCAGGCGGCTGGTTTCCGGCAGCGGTTGGCCTCGGCGGATCTTGCCGGTCAGGCGTCCCCAGCCAAGCGGACTCCACACCACCGCACCCACGCCCTGGTCGGCGGCCAGCGGCATCAACTCCCATTCGTAGTCGCGGCCGACCAGCGAGTAATACGCCTGGTGGGCGACATAGCGCGACCAGCCATGGCGATCGGCCACGGCGAGCGACTTCATCAGGTGCCAACCGGAGAAATTGGACACGCCCAGGTAGCGGATCTTGCCGGCGCGGACCAGGTTGTCGAGGGTGGAAAGCACTTCCTCGGCGGGCGTGCGCGCATCGAAGCCATGCAACTGGAACAGATCGATGTAGTCCGTGCCCAGGCGCTTCAGTGCCGCATCGACCGCCTGGATCAGGTGATAGCGGGAAGAACCGACGCTGTTTTCGCCTTCGTCGAAACGGAAGGTCGCCTTGGTCGACAGGATCAGCGAATCGCGCGGCCGGCCCTTGATGGCCTCGCCGAGGATGGATTCGGCGGCGCCCTTCGAATAGACGTCGGCACTGTCGAACATGTTCAGCCCGGCGTCCAGGCAGATGTCGATCAGCCGGCGCGCCTCGGCGACGTCGGTCTGGCCCCAGGAACTGAACAATGCGCCCTGGCCACCAAAGGTGCCGGTGCCGAAGCTGAGGACGGGTACGCGGAAACCGGAGGCGCCCAGGTAGCGATATTCCATGGCGGGGAGCTCGATGCGGGGAGGGTCCGCCATTTCACTCCTCCGCGCCCATCCGGGCAAGCCGCGGAGTGGAAAGCATTGTTGCCCTCCACCCCGCGTGCCCGGGTGCATGCCGATCAGTAGGCGCTGGCGGTCGGGCGCACGATCACTTCGCTGACGTCCACGTCATCGGGCTGTTCGACGGCATAGGCGATCGCACGCGCGATCGCCTCGGCGGGAATCGCGATCTTGCGGAATTCATCCATGCCGGCCTTCGAGCCCGGATCGGTGATGGTGTCGGCCAGTTCGCTGGTGGTGACGCCCGGTGAAATCACGGTGACGCGCAGATCCTGGTGCTCTTGGCGCAGGCCTTCGGAGATGGCCAGCACCGCATACTTGGTGGCGCAGTAGACCGCAGCGGTCGGATAGACCGCGTGGCCACCGATCGAGGACACGTTGACGAACTGGCCGCCGCCCTGGGCCTTCATGACCGGCAGGCCGGCGGCGATGCCGTGCAGCACGCCGCGGATATTGACGTCGATCATGCGGTTCCATTCGTCGATCTTCAGCGCTTCCAGCGGCGACAGCGGCATCACCCCGGCGTTGTTGACGATGACGTCCACCCGGCCGAATTCGGTGCGCGCGTGCTCGATGAAGGCGCGGGTGTCTTCCAGGTCGGTGACGTCGAGCGCGCGATGACGGGCCTGGCCTCCAGCCTGGGTGATTTCGGCGACCAGGCGCTCCAGGCGGTCGGTGCGGCGCGCGCCCAGCACCACGCGGGCACCGCGGCGTGCCAGTTCGCGCGCGGTGGCCTCGCCGATGCCGCTGCTGGCGCCGGTGATGGCGATGACTTTTCCTTCGATTCCGGACATGGGGGATGACCTTTCGGGATGGCCGGCGCGGGGTGCGCCGGCGGGAGGCGCAGTCTGGTGCCGCCCGGCGGTTCCTCGATATCCGGTTTCTCCGCGATTCTTGCCCGATCCTGCATGGCACCCCGGTGGACGGTATCCAGACGCGAAGCGGGGCGTAGACTCCATCGCCATGGAAACCACGCCCGTTCCCGCGCAAATCCCGACGCCCGTGTCCTCCGGCCTCGAATCCCGAATCGAGGAACGGCGCGCCTTGCTCGCCGAGGCGATTGAACGATTCACCGGCCACGACGGCATCCACACCACCGCCATCGACGCGCTGCGCTTCTCCCGGCTGAGCGCGCCCAGCGCGCCGATGGGCGCACTGCAGGAGCCGTCCCTGTGCCTGATCGTCCAGGGCAGCAAGCAGACCCTGCTGGGCGACGAGGTCTACCAGTACGACGCATCGCGCTATCTGCTCGCCTCGGTGGATTTGCCCATCACCGGACAGGTGACCCAGGCCAGCGCCGAACAGCCCTATCTGTGTTTCGTGCTGAAGCTGCCGCCCACCGACATCGCCGCGCTGGTGACCCAGGCGGAGGAAGCGTCCGCACCCCTGCCCCCACCCTCGCGCGGCATCGCGGTCAGCCAGTGCGATCCGGATCTGATGGACGCCGCGCTGCGGCTGGTCCGGCTGCTCGATTCACCGCAGGACATTCCACTGCTGGCGCCGCTGATCCTGCGCGAAATCCACTATCGCCTGCTGCGCAGCGAACAGGGCGGCATGCTGCGCCACATCGGCGTGGCCGACAGCCAGGGCCATCGCGTGGCCCGCGCGATCGGCTGGTTGCGGCAGAACTTCCACCAGCCGCTGCGCATCGATCACATCGCCCGCCAGGTGCACATGAGTCCTTCGGCGCTGCACCACCACTTCAAGGCGGTGACCGCAATGAGCCCATTGCAGTACCAGAAGCAACTGCGCCTGCAGGAGGCGCGCCGCCTGATGCTGACCGAAGTGGTCGACGCGGCGACGGCCGGACACCGGGTGGGCTATGAAAGTCCTTCCCAGTTCAGCCGCGAGTACAGCCGCATGTTCGGGGCACCGCCCGTGCGCGACGTGGAGCGCCTGCGTACCAGCTGAATCCGGCGCGTGGCCCGCCGTTCAAGGACATGAACTTGGGGTGACGGGCACACAGGAAAAGCCGGTTGGCGCGTTGCTGGCCTCCTCTGGCCGGCGCAGAATCCAAGTCCCCCGATACTTTCTGGAGACCGGCCATGAAACGCGTATCCCTCCTGTCCGCCCTGGTGCTGGGCTTGGCGCTGAGCGGACCGCTGCTGGCCAAGTCCAGGACGGTCACCGACCCCAACACCCCGCGCGAACTGCCGACCGCCAACGCGGTCAGCATCGACTGGACCGACCCCGCCCAGTTCACCGACCTGCGCTACAGCGGCAACCGCTGGGAAGCCGCGCAGGGCAACTGGGTGGTCGATCTCGCCACCTACCTGCAGAAGCAGGCCGGCAAGCGCCTGGCGCCCGGCCAGCAGATGCACATCACCATCACCGACATCCGCCGCGCGGGCAGCTATGAACCCGGCCGCGGCTTCAACATGGATCGCATCCGCATCGTCAAGGACATCTATCCGCCGCGGGTAACACTGAATTTCGAGCTGAAGGACGCCAACGGCCAGGTGCTGGCCCAGGGCGAACGCAAGCTGGTCGACAGCGCCTTCATGATGGGCGGCGGCAAGCTGCTCGACACCGATCCGCTGCGCTTCGAGAAGCGCATGCTGGATGACTGGCTGTACCGCGAGTTCAGGCGCGACGACGCCTGAACCGTCGGCCCGGCCGGCGCGAAGGAAGGCGGCCCCATGGCCGCCTTCTTTCTTTTCCGAGTGCCGCCACGCCGGTGACGCCGGGTATCCGCAGGCTTGCGGAAAGGCCGGACGCCACCATATATCCGGTTCGACGACCCCGGAGCCTTCCATGAGCGCCTTCGACCTCACCCCGCCCACCGATGCCCAGCGCGAACAGCTGACGGCCGCCCTCAGTGACGAGGAACGCCGGGTCCTGCTCCATCATGGCACCGAGGCGCCATTCTGCGGCGTGTTCCTGGACAACAAGCGCGAAGGCACCTACACCTGCCGCTTCTGCGGACTGCCGCTGTTCCGTTCCAGCGCCAAATTCGATTCCGGCACCGGCTGGCCGAGTTTCTTCGCGCCATTCGACGAGCGCCACATCGGACGCAACCGCGACAGCAGCTACGGCATGGTGCGGACCGAAATCGTCTGCGCCCGTTGCGGCAGCCATCTGGGCCACGTGTTTCCCGACGGACCGCCGCCGACCCACGAGCGCCATTGCCTGAACTCGGTGTCGCTGGATTTCACCGGCGAAGGCGAGCCGCTACCGGATCGCATGCAACGCGGCGCACCGGAAGGCCAGCCCCTGTCCTGAGCGGCCCGCGCCACTGTCACAAAACCGGCATGTGGCGCGCGTAACCTGACGGTCACGAAACTGTCGTCTGCCGTGAAGGCGGCATCGCCATGCTGGTCCGCTCCGACGCCGACGTCCTGTTCGACGGGTTTCCCGGCCTGCTCTGGGCACTGCGCATCGACGTCGATGGGCACGCCGTGCCGATCGAGGCGGGCAATCCGATGGCGCCCGCGGAAGCCACCGGCTGGCGCTGGTTGCACTTCAACCAGAGCGACGCCCGCAGCGTGCAGTCGGTGACGCGCCTGCCGCTGTCCGAGGACGCGCGCGAAGCCCTGCTCTCGCATGACACCCACGTCATCCTGCAGCGGCAGGACGAAGGCGCCTACGGGGTCTTCGTCGACTGGGAGCACCAACGCGCCGGCGGATCCGCGCCGCGTACGCCGGGCCAGCACGATGGTCTGGGCTGGCTGCATTTCGCCATCGGCGACGGGCTGCTGGTCACCGCGCGGCGGCAACCGCTGCGTTCGGTCGAGACCGTGCGCCGGCAGTTGTGCGCGGGCGAACGCTGCACGACCCCGGCCCGGGTGCTGGAAGCCATTGCCGAACACTTCGCCGATTCGGTCGAACGCGCCACGGACGAGTTGTCCGAATCGCTGGACCGGATCGAGGACCGCGTGCTCGCCGACGCCATCGGCGACGAACGCCGTGACCTGGCTTCGTTGCGCCATCGCAGCGTCCGCCTGCATCGCCCGCTGACCGCGATGCGCCGCGTGCTCAAGCAGTTCGAACAGCGGCACGCGGCCGATGAGGAAGAGGATGAGCTCCTGTCGGTGGCGTCACGCCTCGGCCAGCGCTTCGACGATCTGGACGGCGACGTGTCGACCCTGCAGGAACGCGCCCGCCTG
>NZ_JANJUE010000341.1 GCF_024710765.1 Pseudoxanthomonas sp. | reverse complement strand
GGGGCGGCCCCGACCGCACCGAGATGACCTCCTGGCTCGGCGCAGGCCTCTTGCTAGCTGCGCTACTGGCCAGTGCCATCGGTCTGCTGCAATATTTTGGCGCTGCCACCGGTCTCGATCCCTGGGTGCATGCCTCCAAACCCGGCCAGGCCATGGGCAACCTGCGCCAGCGCAACCAGCAGGCCACCCTGCTCAGCATGGGACTGTGGGCCTTGCTGTGGGTGGTGGCGCAAACCGAGGCGCATTTGCGTGCGCCATCGGTTGGGGAGGGCTCGGCGCAGTCCGGGGTCGCCTTGCATGGGGGGGGCCGGCCGAGGCCGCTGTGGTGGGTGGGGCTGCTCATGGCCTGGGCCCTGGCCCTGCTGGCGGTGGGAAGTGCGGCCACGGCGTCGCGCACGGGGCTGGCGCAGTGGGTGGTGATCGGGGTGCTCTTGGCGCTGTGGCGCGCTTCGCTGGGGCGCCTGGCGGTGGGGCTGGCGCTGGTGGGGCTGGTCATTTATGGTGTGGCGGCATGGCTGCTGCCCGATCTGCTGCTGCAATGGACAGGCTTTCGGGCCGATGGGCTGATGGCGCGTTTTGGCGATGCGCCGGGCTGCACCAGCCGGCGCGTCCTGTGGTCCAACGTGCTGCACCTGATCGCGCAGAAGCCCTGGCTCGGCTGGGGCTGGGGCGAGCTGGATTACGCCCACTACATCACGCTCTTTCCCGGGGAACGCTTCTGTGTGCTGCTGGACAACGCGCACAACCTGCCCCTGCATCTTGCGGTGGAACTGGGGGTGCCCGTGGCTGCGCTGGCGTGCGTTGCCGTGCTGGCCTGGGTCGGCGCATCGCGCCCCTGGAGCGAGACGGACCCTGCGCGGCAACTGGCCTGGGGGATTCTGGCGCTGGTGGGCTTGCACAGCATGCTGGAGTTTCCGCTGTGGTACGGGCCGTTTCAGCTGGTGACGGTGCTGGCGGTCTTCATTCTCTGGCGCAGGCCGGCGCCCGAGCGTGGCACTCCGCAGGGTGATGTCTCCGTGCCAAAAGCGCCTTTAGGGCAGATCTGGAAAGCGCTGATAGCTCTCGTTACCATAGCATTCATGGGCTACGCCAGTTGGGATTACGCGCGGGTGAGCCAGGTGTACAAGCCGGTGCACTTGCGCTCCGAAGCCCTGCGGGAGAACACCCTGACCAAGGTGTCCGGCACCTGGCTGTTTGCCGATGCCGTGGATTTTGCGATTCTGACGACCACGCCCGTCAACCCGGAGACCGCGCAGCGCATGTATGTGCTGGCCACGGCCCTGCTGCACTATTCCCCCGAGCCGCGCGTGATCGAGCCACTGATCGAAAGCGCGGCGCTGTTGGGGCGGGATGATGAGGTGGCCTTCCACATGCGCCGTTACCGGGTCGCGTATCCGCAGGATTTCGATCGCTGGTCTCGCGCCAACCGGGCCTTCGCCGCCCCGGTGGACGACTGAACGCTGCGGCGGGCGTCAGGCCTACGGGCTTGGCGCCACGTAACTCCCCGACTTGCCCCCGTGCTTTTCCTGCACGCGCACGTCGTGGATCGACATGCCACGGTCCACGGCCTTGCACATGTCGTAGATCGTGAGCAG
>NZ_JANJUE010000320.1 GCF_024710765.1 Pseudoxanthomonas sp. | reverse complement strand
GCCGCGGGCGCGCGCAAGGCCCCCCAGGCCAGATAGGCCAGATAGGCGGCGCCGCAGAACTTCAACACCGTGAAGGCCACGGCCGAGGCGGCGAACAGGGCCGCCAGCCCCAGCGCCACCGCCGCCGTATGCACCAGAATGCCTGCGCACAGGCCCACCACCACGGCCAGGCCCGCTCGCCAGCCGCGCTGGGCCGACTGCAGCAGCACGAAGATGTTGTCGGGCCCGGGCGTGAGGGCCAGGATGACGGCAACGCCAAAGAAGGCGATCAGGGTTTCCAGGGTGGGCATGGCGGGTCCGTGAAAGAAAAGGGAGTGCGCGGAGATTGTGCACTGCGTACGACAGGCTAGCGCATGGGCACGATGAGCACGCGGCGCCTGGGCTGGCACAGCGGCCCTTCGTAGGGGCCGCCATCGCGCTCCCAGCCCGGGCCGGGCGACACCTGCGCGCACAGGCGGTGGCCATCGACCTTGCTGCGCCAGTAGTACCAGGGTGCGGGCGCGGCAAGGGCCAAGCCGCCGCACAGGGCCAGGCCCACCAGCAGCCAGCGGAGCGCGGGCCCACCGCTCATCGCAGCAGCCACCCTGGAAGCGAGCGCAGGAAGCCCTCCACTGCAGCCGTGTAGGGGCCGGGAAGCCCCAGTTGTTCGTTGATGTCGCCGTGCGACAGCGCCTGCGGCAGCACCTCCACGCGCACGCCGAGCGGCTGGGCCTGCCGAGCAAACGCGCGCGCCTGCTGGCATGGCGTGCGGCGCTGGCTGGAGCAGACCACCAGCAGAGGTGGCGCACCCGCCCGCAGCTGGTGCTGGGGCGACGCGGCACGCCAGAATGCGGGGTCGGATCCGAAAGCGGCATCGAACAGCGGCGCGTGGCGTTCCTGCATTGTCTGGACCACATCCATGGCGCCGCTGTCGAGCAGCACGGTGCCCAGCACCGGCTGCGCGCCCACTGCGCGCAGGCTTTCGGGTGCAGCCGCCAACAGGGCCACAAGGTGGGCTCCCGCCGAGTGCCCCATGAGCACGAAGCGCCGTGCGTCAGCACCCCACGATGCCGCCTGTTGCTGGGCCTGCGGGAGGGCCTGCGCCACATCGCGGGCCTGCACGTCCGGCAAGGCATCGGGCAGCATGCGGTAGTTGACAGACACCAGCACCACGCCCTGCCCCACCCAGTGCGCCGCCTTGTTCTGCACCAGCCGGCCATGGGCTTTGTCGCCATGGCGCCAGCCACCGCCATGCACCAGCAGCAGCACCGGCGCACCCTGCACTTGCGCGGGCAGGTAGACATCCATGCGCTGCCGTCGGTCGCTGCCATAGGCCACGTCGCGCAGCAGGCGCGCACCAGGTGGCAGCTCCACCCGCCCGGAGGCACGCAGGCCTCCTTCGTCGATGCCCTCCACGGCACCATCCTCTTGCGTGGCCGCCCGTTCGGCAGCGCGCTGCTGCAGGCGGTCACGCAGGGGGCCTGCCCCGGCCACCGGTGGCAGCGCCATCAGCGCAGCCAACACCAGCAGGCAAGCAGCCCGTGCACTACCGCGCAGGGCCCTGCGCTGCACCGAAGGCAGAAAATGGCGGGTCATCGAGAGGCTCCATCGTTCAGGCCAGCGCATTGTGCAAAACCATCGTGAAGGCCATGCGGTACACGGGTTTCAAGCGGTAACAATCCAGCCCTCCAGCGGATCCAGCGCGGGCGGCAGGTCGTACAGCGCATCGCCAGCGGCATGGTGCGCATCGGCCCAGGCGGCCTGCAGCAGGCAGAGCAC
>NZ_JANJUE010000089.1 GCF_024710765.1 Pseudoxanthomonas sp. | reverse complement strand
GCTCGTGCACGGCTGCCAGGAACGCCTGCGCCCGATCCTGATGACGACCTGCACCACGGTCCTGGCGATGCTTCCGCTGTGCCTCGGCGGCACGCAGCTCGGCGGCGACGGCCCGGCGTATTACCCGATGGCGCGGGCGATCGCGGCCGGCCTGGTGTTCTCGACCATCGTCAGCCTGCTGTTCCTGCCGACCATCTACGCGCTGCTCGATGATCTGCGCAGCGGGACGGTGCGGGCGCTGCGGCGCGCGCGCGGGAAGGGCGATGCGCCGGCCGCGGCCAGCCTGACCGCCCTGCATACGGACTGAGGCGGGACGGAAGCTGCACAAGGAAGGCCGGCGTCAGCCGGCCTTCCTTTTTACTTCTCCACGAACGCGCGTTCGAACACGTAGTCACCGGGATGGCCGGTGCGGGGCGAGCACCGGAATCCGCGTTGATCCAGCGACGCGCGGATCTCGGCAAGCATCGACGGGCTGCCGCAGATCATGAAGCGGTCGCATGCCGGGTCCAGGGGCGGCAGGCCGCTGGTGGCGGCAAGACGGCCGTCGGCGATCCGCGCGGTGAGGCGGCCATGATTGCGGAAGGCTTCACGGGTCACGGTGGGGTGGTAGATCAGTTTCCCGCGCACCTGTTCACCCAGGAACGGATGGGCAGGCAATTCCCGTTCGATGAAATCCGAGTACGCCAGGTCGCTGACGTGGCGCACGCCGTGCGCGACGACGATCTTCTCGTAGCGCTCATAGGTTTCCGGATCCTGGATGATGCTCATGAACGGTGCCAGGCCGGTGCCGGTACCGAGCAGGTAAAGGTGCCGGCCGGGGTGGAGATCATGCAGGACCAGCGTTCCGGTGGGCTTGCGGCTGATCAGCACCGGATCCCCGATCCGCAGATGCTGGAGCCGGGAGGTCAGTTGTCCGTCCTGGACCTTGATGCTGAAGAATTCCAGGTGCTCTTCCCAGTGAGGGCTGGCGATGCTGTAGGCCCGCATCAGTGGCCGGCCTTCGACTTCCAGGCCAATCATCACGAAATGGCCGCTCTCGAAACGCAGGCCGGGATCACGGGTGGTGCGGAACGAGAACAGGCTGTCGTTCCAGTGGTGAACATGGGTGACGCGTTCGATCGCATGCAGGCTCATCGAAGAACTCCGGAAGCGGAACGGGGAAGGAAAGGCGCGCTCACGCCAGGCGCGGCAGCAGCGCCGAGAGCAGGGTCAGGCCGCCCAGCGCCCAGGCCACTGCCGCCAGCCATCTCGGGCGGTAGGGCAATACGCACAGGCTCAGCAACAGGCCAGCCGCGGTCAGCGCGCCCAGCCACGCCACCGGGCCACGCGCCCAGCCGTCGGCCCGCGCCGCGATCAACAGGGTCGCCGCGAGCAGGGTCCATCCCAGGCCGCGCCAAGCCCGCATGCGCCGCGAGCCGGCCCGCGCCGCACCATGCAGATCCATCTGGTGTTTTTCCATCGACAGACACAGCGCGGTGAAGCCGGTGTAGCAGAGGGTCACCAGCAGCAGGAACAGGAAGGGAGTCACGCGGCGCCCTCCGCGGATGCAGCCGCCTGTCGGCGGCGTTCCGCCGCGCTGACCGGTGGCCGCCAGCGCTGCATGCGCCGCGCCGCGCAGGCCAGGCCGGCGCCCAGCGCGAACAGGGTCAGGTCGAATCCGGCCATGGTCCAATCATCGCGCGCGATGGAAACGCCCAGGTGGGCGTCAGTGGTCAACGCGTTGAGCAGCGGCAGCAGCAGGAACGACAGCGCGCCTACGTAGAGTTGCCACGCCCACATGCTCCGCCGGGGCCACGCGAAGGCGGCGAGCAGCGCCGCCGCCCAGGCGAGGAAGAACACATCGGCCTCCGCCGAGGGGCGATCGGCCAGCGCCAAGGGCAGCAACCGGTTGCCCCAGAAATAGGCGGCGAAGGCGATCGGCAGGCCGGCGACGGCGCCGATGTTCAGCGCGTCCACCAGTCGCAGCCCGAAGCCGATGCGTCCGGCCTTCGCATGCTTGGGGCGTTCCTTGATCGCCCACAGGATCACCCCGCTGGCGACCATCAGGCAGCCGACCAGGCCGGACAGGAAGAACAGCGCGCGCAGCAGCGGATCGGCGAAGCGTCCGAGATGCAGGCCGTACATCACGCCGCGCGTGCGGGTGGCGCCGCCGGGCGCCGGGCTGGCATCCAGGAGCGCGCCGGTGGCGCCGTCGAAGCGCAGCGACGGCGTGTCCACCGACAGACGCTTGCCGGTTCGCTGGTAGACGTCCACCACCGCGTTCGCGTCGCCGGGATGATGGACGGTGAAGCCGCCGGGCTCGCGTCCTTGCCACCGCCGCTGCGCGTCCTCCAGCAGGCGCACAACTGGATGGGTGGGCGCCGCTTGGCCGGCGGCCTCGCGCGGATCCCCGAACTGGGCGAATGCGGCGCTGAAGAAGGCGTCCTCGTCGCCGGGATAGGCGGCCTGCACGCCCCAGGGCAGGTACATGAACATCAGGGTGACGATGCCGGTGTAGGTGATCATCGCGTGGTAGGGCAGCGCCATCACCGCGCTGACGTTGTGGAAATCCAGCCACGAGCGCTGGCCCTTGCCGGGACGGAAAGTGAAGAAATCCTTGAAGATCTTCTTGTGGGTGATCACCCCGGTGATGATCGCCACCAGCATGAACATCGCGCAGAAGCCGACCAGATAGCGTGCCCACACCACCGGGATGTAGTGCAGGTCGAAATGCAGCCGATAGAAGAAGTCGCCGCCCCGTGTTTCACGCGTAGCGATGGCCTCGCCAGTGTCCGGATTGACGGTGGCGTCACCGAAGCGGCCACCGCGACGGCCGCGATGCTTGCCCGCTTCGGGAGGCGAGGCGGATTCGGGATTGCGCCAGAACATCCGCAGCGTGCCGTTGCGTTCGTCCGGCAGGGTGACGGTCCAACTTTCCGCCTTCGCGGCATGGCGTTGCAGGTACCGCAGCGCGTGATCGGCTGCCACGCCGCCGCGCGTCTGCGTGGCGGGCACCTCGGGCCGCATCCAGCGGCTGATTTCCTCGCGGTAGTAGCTGGCGGTGCCGGCCATGAAGATCAGCAGCAACAGCCAGCCCACCAGCAGGCCGGTCCAGGTATGCAGCCAGGCCATCGATTGGCGGAAGCCCTGCTTCATGCCGGCGCCCCCAACCATCCGCTCGCCACGCCCATCATCACCGCGGGCAGGCCGATGCCGAGCCAGGCGCGCCACGCCGTGCGCACGGCGAAGGCCCACAGCGCCGCGCAGGCGCAGGCCACGATCGCCACCAGCATGCCGGTCAGCACCGCCTGCGCACGGTCCATCGGCAATGCGAGGGCGAGAAAGGAGGAGGTGGTGGCCGCCAGCGCGTAGCCGCCGAGGATGGCGGCAAGGCTGCGCGACGCGATGCCGACGCGCGGATGCCGGATCACTCCGGCAAGGCGTCGAGGAAACGGGGAGGAAGGAACGTTCACGAACAATCCGGGCTGAAAGCGGGAAATGGGCGGGCGGCATCGCCACCCGCCCGGGCGCCGCCTTCCCTGGCGGCGGCCGACGCGGTCGACGCCGGTGTCCATCCCGCTACAACGGGCCAGGATCCGGCATCCCTCAATCATGTGTGGATGCGACGCGGCGACGGTTCCGGATTACAGGCGGATCCGTAGATTCAGGGTGATGTTGCGTGGTTCGCCCCAATGCACGCCGTTATAGAAGCCCATCCGGCTGTAGTAGTCCTTGTCCAGCAGATTGTTGATGTTGAGGCTGGCGGTGACGTTGTCGCTGAAGCGATAGCTCGCCGACAGATTGAGCAGATGGAAGGCCGCCTGCTCAAGCGGCGCACGCTGGGTGATGGGGGTGCCGTTCGGGTTGTATGCGCCCGTCGGGCGGTTGCCGGTCCCGGTGAGCTTGCCCTGCCAGGTGACGCCACCGCCGAGGCTCAGGCGATTCCAGCGACCGGGCAGGCGGTAGTAGGTGGAAAGCCGGAACAGGTCGACCGGCTGCATGGTGTTGATGCGCACGCCGCTGGCGTTCTCCGCCTTCGCGTGGGTGAAACCGCCGGCGATGTTCCAGTCCTCGTTGATCTGGCCCTGCACCTCCAGTTCCCAGCCTTCCACCTTGTTGCCCTTGCCGGTGGACTTGTAGGCGTAGGTCGGCGACCCATTGATGATCCGCGGCGGCACCGAATCGTCGATCTCGGCCAGGTTGTCCTGTTCGCTGCGGAACACCGCGGCGCTGGCGTTCAGGCCACCATTGAAGAATTCGCCCTTCAGGCCCAGCTCGTAGCTGTTGCCTTCGATCGGATCCAGGTAGCGGTTGTTCCTGTCGCGGTATTCCTGCGGTTTGAAGATGTTGGTGTAGCTGGCATACGCGGTCAGATTGTCGTTGATGTCGTAGAGCACGCCCGCGTACGGCGTCAGCACGTCGTCGACCTTGTAGCCGTTGCGCGCTTCCAGGGTTCCGGCGGGGTTGTAGCGTTCCTCGCTTGCGGTTTCCCAACTGCTGTAGCGCGCGCCGACCACCGCCTTAAGCGCGTCGGTGAAGTTCAGGCGCGCGGCGAAGAAGCCCGCGGTCTGCTTGACCCGCGATCGATAGCTGTCATGGCCATAGCGGATGCTGCTGAAGCGGGGCACGTTGCCGTCCCAGTTGCGCCAGTCGGGAATGCGCAGATAGTCGTCCCAGCTGGCATAGCCGGCCGGCAGCACGTTCTCGGTGTAGGGCGTGTACTCGCGCTGGGTCAGCGTGCTGTAGCCGAACAGCAGGGTGTGCTCGCGGCCGAACAGGCGCAGCGGGCCGCTGGCATTGAACTCCAGCGCATCGCTGCGGGTACTGCCGAGGAAGTAGGAGTTCCATACGGTGATGCCGCTGCCGTCGGCGCGCGGAAAGCCGGCGCCGCCGTAGAACATGTAGCCGTCGGTGTCGCTGTCCGCGGCGGTATAGGCGAGCCGGGCCAGCCAGCCGTTGGCGAAGGACTGCTCCAGCCGGGCGAAGGCCTGGCGATCCTCGCGTGGCCAGGAACTCCACTTCGCCGACAGGTTGGTGCTGCGGGGCAAGCGCGCCAGACTGCCGTCGGCCATCCAGTAGGGCACCGTGCCCCAGGTGGCGCCCCGGGTTTCGGGCGATTGATAGTCGTAGCCGGCGGTGAGCAGCGTGCGCGGTGTCAGATCAGCCTCGATCACGCCGTACAGCACGTTCTTGTCCAGGGCGTAGAAGTCGCGCCAGGAGTCGCTCTGCTGTTTGGCGGCGACCAGCCTTCCGCGCAGCCGGCCGTTCCAGCCCAAGGGACCGCTGATGTCGGTCTCGAAGCGATGATTGCTCCAGCGGCCCACGGTGAGCCCCGTGCTCATCGCGAATTCGGAAGTGGGCCGCTTGCGGATCAGGTTGATGGTGCCGGACGGATCACCGGCGCCGGTGGTCAGGCCGGTCGCGCCACGCACCACTTCGATGCGCTCGTACACGGCCGAATCGCCGTCGGCCTTCACGTAGCCGCCGGTGTTGAGCATGCCGTCGACCTGGATGTTGTTGATCGCGTAGCCGCGCGAGTTGTAGCTGACGCGCTCGCTATCGGTGTACTGGACGAACACGCCGGTGACCTGCTGCATCACGCCGGACAGGCTGAAAAGACCCATGTCGTCCAGGCGCTGACGGGTGATCACCGTGACCGATTGCGGGGTTTCGCGCAGCGACAGGCCCAGCTTGGTGGCACTGCTGGTTTCGCGGACGGTGTAGGAGTTCTTGTTCTCCTTCTCGCCGTGGACTTCGATGGCGTCGAGCGTGGTCGGTCCATCGGAAGAGGCCTGTGCGGATGCGAACGCCGGCAGCAGGGCGCAGGCGAGCGCGATCGCTTGCGCCAGGGGATGGCGGAAAGGAAGCGTGGGAACGACGGTGGGGGACATGGGGTGATTCCTGAGATGGCGTGGTGTTCGCACCGCGTGGGGTGCGGACGTACAACGCGCCGGCAACGGGAATCACTCAATCGACGGGAAGGCCTCTCAGCGCAGGAACAGGTAGATGCCCGCGCAGGTCAGGGCCAGTGCGCCGGCCAGCCACCAGGGCGCCGATCCGTGGGTGACATCAACCGGCGCGCGAGGGGGGACGCCGTCCCGCTCGCGTGCGAGCATCCGCGCGGGCTGCTCCAGTTGCTCCGACAGGTCCAGGGTGTCCTCCCATGCTGCCTGATGCGCAGGGTCATCGAGCCACGCCAGGAAACGGGCCTGTTCGCTCGCCTGCATCGGTGCGCCGGAATGCAGGCGGACATACCAGGCGATGGCCTGCTCTTGCGGGGAGGAGCTCTCGTGGGGTGCCGACATGGGGGCCTGGGGAGCGGAATGCGGGGAACGCGAATCAGGTCGTCATGCTGCGACGTTTGTCCGCGGGCAAGGTTGACTCGGTCATGGCATGGCTGTGCAGGAAATCACGACAACGGTGCATGGCCAGCATCATCTCTTTTTCCACGGTGCTGGTCGATACGCCGAGGGCCCGGCCAATCTGCGGATAGGTCCAGCCGTCCACGCGCTGCATGAGGAAGATCTGGCGGGTGCGAGGCGGAAGCGCTCGCAGCGTCCGCAGGAGTCCGTCCAGACGCGTGCGCGAATCCGCCGCCTGCTCCGGCGAAGCGGGCGTGGTGTCATCGTGCGCGCTTTGTCGCGCATGCTCGGTGCGCACGCGCCGCGCGCGCAGGTAATCCAGTGCCAGATTCTGGGCCGTGCGGAACATCAGGCTCAGATCGGCCTCCCCCAAATCGCGGCCCTTGAGCCGCAGGTAGGTGTCCTGGGCGATGTCCTCGGCGGTGCTGTCGCAGCCGACGATGCGCCGGACGAGGTGGACGATGCGCTGGCGCTCGCGAACGAAGACGCGGGTGTAACCATCCATGCCGGCAGCGTTGGTGCTCATTCATGCAAATGATAGTCATTCCCATTTATGCCGACAACCTGCACGCCGTGGGACGAATTGCGACTTCAGCAACTGTGGAATACCACCGGAAGATCGCCGCGCAGGACGTCGCCGGTACGGAGCCAGGGCATCTTCGCCACCTCCGCCGTGCACGGCCCAAGGGTGGCAACCCGCAAGGGTCTGGCCCGTGCCCGCCATTCCAGGCGCCGCAGCATGTCAGCGAGCATCGCGCCGGTGAAGGGCGAATACAGGTAGAACACCGTGCCGGTCTCCAGGTCGATGGTGCATGCGTCGGCGGCGGTGAATCGTGCCTGTCGCAGCCCCAGCGATTCAGCGCTGCGACGAGCGTAGGCGATATAGGATGGCTCGAGTTCGACGCCCAGGCAGGCGGCGGGGGTGAGGATGGCGGCCAACAAGGGCAGATGGCCCAGTCCCGAGCCCAGGTCCACGAGGACGTCATCCGCGCGCAGGTCCAGCCGGCGCAACAGTGCGAATAGGTGCCGCGCCGGGGTAGGCTGGTAGAACACCATGTTCGGCAACAGCGCGCCGGCTTCGGCCGGCGGCACATCGGGCGCCAGCACCTCGGCAATCAGCGCGTCCAGCGTGTCGTAGTCGTCACCCCCCGATGCGTCGCCATCGTACGCAATGGCGAGCGCGGAAAGCGTATCGGCCCCATCGCCACGGCGGATGGCTTCGCGTAGGCCGGCACAGAAGGCGCGCTGGATATCCTCCAGTTCACCGCGCAAGGTCTCCGATGGCCCCGCCAGTGCCGCCTCCGCCTGGAAAACGGATGCTTCCAGGCGATCCAGCACGTCACCACGGCGGCGCCACTCCTGAGGCACCCGCAGCGACCGGTCGTCATGCCAGGCCTGCAACTGCCGGTGCAGGGACGCGAGCGGCGCGCGCGCGTGCATTCGGGAACCGGAATCAGCCGAACAGCTTGCCGAGCATCCGCAGGCCGCCGGTCCAGACGCCGATGGCGGTGCCGAAACTGGTCAGGAAGAAATTGAGCAGGATGCGCGCCACCCGGTTGCGCCACCAGCCGCGCACGGTCTGCACGTCATCGCGCAGTGCCATGAAATCCGCATAGGTGGGCTTGCGCAAACTCGCTTCCACCAACGCGCTGACCGTGCCGGACGCCAGCGCGGGATGCAGGGGGGTGAGCGGGGACGCGATGAAGGCGGCGACGATGCTCAGCGGATGGCCGCCGGCGAGGGCGCAACCCAGCGCGCCGAGCACACCCGTCGCCAATACCCATTGCACGATGAGATCGGAACCGACGTCGACGCCACCGCGATAGAAGCCCCAGGCGAAACCACCAAGCACGAACGTGGTCAGCAGGAGGGTGAACCAGGGGATGCTGCTCTTCTCGGGAATGTGCTCGAGCTCGGCCAGGGTCGCGGCGGGCTCGTCGGTGTCTTCGCGCAGGTGGCGGGCCAATCCGTGCAGATGGCCGGCGCCGACCACCGCCAGCATTTCGTGCGGCCGTTCGCCCGCGCCCTGGTGGCTGCCGGCCTGGCGCAGGCGGGTCGCCATGTAGCGATCGCGCTCGGCGATCACGGTTTCGTACAGGGCCGGATTGTCCTGGGCGAACTCGCCGAAGCTGGATTCCAGCATGTCGCCCTGTTTCAGTTTTTCGATTTCCGCATCGCCGACTTCCTCGTCGGCGAACATGCCAGCCAGGATGCCGGCGCTGATCTTGGCGCGGCCCCACCAGCTCAGCCGGTTCAAGGCGCGCTTGAAGGTCAGTCCGACTTCGCGGTCGATCAGGTGCACCGGCAGGCCACGCGCGCGCGCGTCGAGGGCGCCGGCCTTGAGCTCCGCGCCCGGTTCCACGTCCAGTTGCTCGGCCAGGCGACGCTGGTAGGCGGCCAATGCGAGGTTGGCGGCGAACAGGTGGGTCTTGCCTTCGCGCAGCACCTTGATGAGATCCAGCTTCGCCAGCGCGTTGGGATCGGTGAGCGACTGCAGGCGACCGGCATCGAGTTCGACCGCCACGCTGTCGTAGGCGCCGCTGGCGACGGCGGCGCGCCCCGCGTCGACGCTGCTGCGCGAGACGTGCGCGGTACCCAGCAAGGTATAGCGGACCCCGTCGCGTTCGACGATCTGGTGCGGCTGTCCGGCCAGTGGGTCGTGCGCGGCAAGCGCGGAGGAAGGCGTGGGGTCGTTCATGGTGTCATTCATCGGAAGGGGCCGTGCCGTCGCCCGCGCCCAGCGCGCGCTGCATCTGCACGGTATCGAGCCAGCGGCCGTGCTTGCGGCCAAGGCCCTGGAAAACGCCGACGGTGCGGAAGCCGAGCTTTTCATGCAGCGCGACCGAGGCGCCATTCGCCGGCTCGCCGATCACCGCCACCATCTGCCGGTAGCCCTTCGCTTCGCAGGCGTCGATCAGGTGCCGCAACAGCGCCTTGCCGATGCCCTGGCCCTGGTGTCCCGGTGCGATATAGACCGTATCTTCCACGGTCCAGCGATAGCCGATGCGGCTGCGGTAGCTGCTGGCATAGGCATAACCGGCGAACTGGCCGTCACGCTCGGCGACGAGATAGGGATAACCCGCCGCCTGCACCGCGCGCAGGCGTTGCGCCATCTCCGCTTCGTCGGGCACGTCGTACTCGTAGGTCGCCACGCGTTCGCGGACTTCGTCGGCGTACAGGGCGGTGATGGCCGGGATGTCGGCCTCGCTGGCGTCGCGGATGTGCAGGGGCAAGCGGGTGATGCCTCAGTCGATGTAGCGCTTGAGCAGATCGCCATAGGCGTCGATGCGGCGATCGCGCAGGAATGGCCAGATCCGGCGCACGTGCTCGCTGCGCTCCATGTCCACTTCGACGTTGAGGAGGGTTGCTTCGGTGCCGGCCTCGGCAAGGAATTCGCCCTGCGGACCCAGCACGTGGCTGTTGCCCCAGAACTGGATGCCGGAGGTGCCCAGCGGCGAGGGTTCGTGGCCGACGCGATTGCAGCTCAGCACCGGCAGGCCGTTGGCGACGGCATGGCCACGATGGCTGAGCACCCATGCATCGCGCTGGCGGTTCTTTTCTTCCTGCGCATCGTCCGGGTCCCACCCGATCGCGGTGGGGTAGAGCAGCAGTTCGGCACCGGCCAGCGCCATCAGGCGCGCGGCTTCCGGATACCACTGATCCCAGCACACCAGCACGCCCAGGCGGCCCACCGAGGTCTCGATCGGCTTGAAGCCGATGTCGCCGGGGGTGAAATAGAACTTCTCGTAGAAGCCGGGATCGTCCGGGATGTGCATCTTGCGGTACTTGCCCGCGATGCTGCCGTCCTTCTCGAACACCACCGCGGTGTTGTGGTACAGGCCGGTGGCGCGGCGCTCGAACAGCGAACTCACCAGCACCACGTTGTGCTGCCGGGCCAGCTTGCCCAGGCGTTCGGTGCTCGGGCCCGGGATCGGCTCGGCTAAATCGAACTCGCCGACCGACTCGTGCTGGCAGAAGTACGGGCCGTTGTGCAATTCCTGCAGAAGCACCAGGCGCGCGCCGCGACGGGCGGCCTCGGCCACGCGATCCTCGATCACCGTCAGGTTGGCATCGGCATCGCCGTGGTTCTTTTCCTGGATCAGGGCGACAGGCAGGGAGGTCTTGCGGGTCATGGCGGGAGCGGGATTGAGCGGACGCGCATGGTAACGCGGATGGCGCGGCCGGGGGCCGACCGCGGGTGAACGGCGGGCGCCGCCGGGCTCAGCCGCCGGCCTGCTCGCGGTGGCGCTGTGCCCGCCCCAGCCAGCCGCCCGTGCCCGCCCAGGCCAGCGCGATGCCGGCGCCGATGATCATCGCCAGCGCGGGATGTTCGGCGATCAGGTCGAGCATCCGCTTCACCCAGCCGCTCAGCGCGTCGGCGCCGCGGTAGACCACGGTATCAATGAAGTTCTTGGCCTTGTACTTGTCTTCCGCGCCGACCACCGTGTACAGCATTTCCCGGCCCGGCCGGACCAGCGCGTATTCGCCTGCGCGGCGCACCACCATCACCACCGCGAACACCGCGAAGGTCGGCGCCAGCGCCAGCCACAGGAAACCGGCGGCGGTGATGAGCGGGACCACTACCAGCAGGACGCCCACGCCCAGCCGGCGCGCGATCTGCCCGGTGATGAAAATCTGGGTGAGGATCGCCAGGCTCTGCACGATGGTGTCGATCAGGCCGAACACCTGGGTCTGGCGCGTGCGGTCCGGGAAAACCTCGGCCACCAGGCGCGCCTGTTCGAAGTACAGGAAGGTGCTGACGCTGGCCAGCAGCAGCACGAACAGGGCGATGCCGATCAGGTAGGGCGACCGGAACACCGCCGTCGCGCCGGCGAACGGATTGCCGCCGAGCGGGCGGCTGCGCGCCACCTGGTCCTGCGCCGGCAACGGATGCGCGTCGCGCCAGCGCTGCAGCCACGCGGCGGCGCCGATGCTGCCGGCCAGGAACAGGGCCGACAGCAGCACCAGTCCGGCGTGCCCCAGCGGCGCCACCAGCAGCGTGCCCAGCACCGGTCCGCACAGTCCGCCCAGGCTGGCGCCACCGGCCATCAGCGCGAACAGGCGCTTGGCCTGCGCCACCACGAACAGGTCCGCGAGCACGCTCCAGGCCAGCGAGATGCTCAGCAGGTTGAATACCGACAGCCAGATGTAGAAGGTGCGCGCGATCCAGACGTTCTCCGGCTGCGAGCCGAACAGCGCGGCAAAGACGAGCAGGTTCAGCACGAAGAAGCCGAAGGTCCACGGCAGGATGTGCCGCCGACGCATGCGCGCGGCGACCCAGCCGAACAGCGGCATCGCCGCCAGCGTCGCGACGAACGTCCCGGTGAACAGCCACTGCAGGTTGTCCACGCCGCCGGCCACGCCCATCGTCTCGCGCACCGGACGCAGCATGAAATAGCCAGTGAACAACAGGAAGAACAGCAACAGACCCGCGACGACGGCGGCGGTTTCGCGGGGTTCGACGTTGAACAGGCGGGCGATCAGGCCGGGGCGCGAGGGAGCGTCGCTCATCGGGTACTCAGGCGAATTGGGCGATCAGCGACTGGCGCTGGGTGGAGTCGAGATCCGGACCGACGCCGGCGTGCAGGTTGTCGCTCTGCCGATCCGGCTTGCCAGTGGCGGGGATCACCACGGTCACCGCCGGATGGCTCAGGGCGAACTTCAGGAAAGCCTGCGCCCAGCTGGTGACGCCGGCCTCGGCCGCCCAGCCGGGCAATGGCTTGTCTTTCACCGGGGCGAACAGGCGGCCGTCTTCGAACGCGCGATTGATCATCACGCCCACGCCGAGATCCTGGGCCATGGGCAACACCCGTTTCTCCGCGCCGCGGGAAACAACCGAGTAATTGATCTGCAGGAAGTCGGGCTTCTCGGCCTGGACGACATCGGCCAACTCGTCCTGCGCGCGTTCGACGTAGTGGGTGACGCCGACGTAGCGCACCTTGCCCTGCTGCTTGAGCTCGCGCGCCAGCGCCAGCTGCGCCTTCAGATCCCCGAGGTTGTGGACCTGCAGCAATTCGACCTGGTCCGTTTGCAAGCGCCGCAGGCTGTCGTTGAACTGGGCCAGGCCTTCTTCCCGGCCGGTGACGCCGGAAAGCTTGGTTGCCAGCCAGGCCCGCGGCCGCAGTTTCTGTTCGGCCAGCAGCGGGCCGAGCACGTCCTCGGCGGTGCCGTAGGTCGGGGCGGTATCGATGACGCTGGCGCCCGCGGCGAAGAAGCGCTTCAACACTTCCCGCAACGGATCCTGCTCGGCCGCGCTCGCGCCCACTTCGAAACTGCCGGACGTGCCCATGCCGATGACGGGAATGCGCTCCTGCGTGCGCGGGATGAGGCGGGTAT
>NZ_JANJUE010000072.1 GCF_024710765.1 Pseudoxanthomonas sp. | reverse complement strand
GGTATCGCCCAGCGCCGCTTCGACCGCCTCGGCCAGCGCAGCCTCGGCCGGATCGTTGAGCAGCGCGCGATCGACCGTGGCCGGAATCTCGATGTCGGCCTTCTTCAGGATGTTGTTGATGCGCTTGTTGGCCGCGGCCAGCGCCTCGGCTTCGGGCAGGCTGGCGAAGGTGCCGATGGCATCCAGGCGCGTGTCGAAGTCATACAGGGAGGCCGGCTTCAGTTCGGCGACCGCGTTGAAATGCGCGGCCGGCACGCCCTTGTCGGCGTAGTAGCCGCGCAGGCGATCGAGGATGAAGTCATGCAGTTCATGCACCTCCGCCTGCACGCCGCGCGCGGCCAGCGCGCCGTTGGCGCGATTGAGCAGGGCGGGCAGATCCAGGTTGAAGCCGGATTCGATCATCGTGCGCGCCAGGCCCAGCGCATTGCGGCGCAGGGCGAAGGGATCCTTGTTGCCGGTCGGCTTCAGGCCCGCGGCGAAACCGCCGGCCAGCGTGTCCAGGCGCTCGGCGATCGCCAGCACCTTGCCCAGTGGAGAGAGCGCGATGTCGTCGCCGGCGAAGCGCGGCTGGTAGGCCTCGTCGATCGCCAGCGCGATCTCCTTCGGCTCGCCCGCGGCCACCGCGTAGTGGCGCCCGGCGATGCCCTGCAGTTCCGGAAACTCGTTGACCATGCGCGACTGCAGGTCGTTCTTCGACAATTCGGCGGCGCGGCGCGCCTCGGCGGCATCGGCTCCGGCCTGCAGCGCGATCGCCTCGGCCAGCGCGGCCACGCGCACGACCTTGTCCGCCACGCTGCCCAGCCTGGCCTGGTAAGTGACCGAGGCCAGGCCATCGCCCATCGAACGCAGGCCCTGCTTGAGATCCTCATCGAAGAAGAACTTGGCGTCGGAGAAGCGCGGGCGGATGACGCGCTCGTAGCCCTTGCGGACTTCGACCACGTTCTGCGACTCGATGTTGGCGATGCCGATGAAGTGTTCGGTCAGCTTGCCGGCATCGTCCAGCACCGGGAAAAACTTCTGGTTGATCTCCATCGTTTCGATCAGCGCTTCCTGCGGTACCGCCAGGAACGCCGGTTCGAAACCGCACAGCACCGCGGCCGGCCATTCGGTCAGGCAGACCACCTGCTCCAGGTTGTCGTCGGTGATCCGGGCGACGCCACCGGCGCCCTGCGCGGCCTGGTTGACCGCGTCCACGATGCGGCGGCGGCGTTCGTCGGCATCCACCAGCACCCTGGCCGCGCGCAGCGAATCGACGTAATCGCCCGGCTGGCCGATCCAGACCGGCTTGTCGTGCTCGAAGCGATGGCCGCGGCTCATGCGGTCGGCCCTGACGCCCAGCACTTCCGCTTCGACGACGTCCCCGCCCAGCAACAGCACCAGCCAGTGCACCGGCCGCGCGAAGGCGTAGTCGTGATCGCCCCAGCGCATCGGCTTGGGGATGGGCATGCCGGCGATGGCTTCGCGCACGATGTCCGGCAGCAGGCTGGCAGTGTTCGCGCCGGGCTTGATCGCGCGGTGGACGAAACGCTCGCCCTTGCCGTCGGTGGTGCGCTCCAGCTGGGTCCAGTCGATGCCGGCCTTGGCGGCGAAGCCCTGCAGCGCCTTGGTCGGTTCGCCGTTGGCGTCGAGCGCGATGTTGAGGTACGGCCCCAGCACTTCCGATTTCTGCTCAGGCTGTTCCACCGCAACGCCCGGCAGCAGCACGGCCAGGCGGCGCGGCGTGTACAGCGGCTTGGCGTCGCCGCGCCGGAATTCGACGCCGCGCTTTTCCAGCGCGCCGATCACACCATCGAAGAACGCCTGTGCCAGTCCGGGCAGCGCCTTGACCGGCAGTTCCTCGGTTCCGAGTTCGATCAGCAGGGATTTTTGTTCGCTCATGTCGTGCAACCTGGTGTCTTGCCTGTCCCGCTTGGAAGCGGTGGGTAGGGCACGGGGCTTGCCCCCATCCGCCCTGCGGGTACCTTCCCCCGCGAGCGGGGGAAGGACGCGTGTCATGGGGTCCGGTTTTTCAGTCCGGGGAAGCCGAGCTTCTCGCGCTGCGCGTGGTAGGCCTCGGCGACCGCCTGGGCCAGCTTGCGCACGCGCAGGATGTAGCGCTGGCGCTCGGTCACCGAAATCGCGCGGCGCGCGTCCAGCAGATTGAAACTGTGCGAGGCCTTGCAGACCTGTTCGTAGGCCGGCAGCGGCAGGCCGGCCTCGACCAGCTTCATCGCCTCGGCCTCGCAGGCGTCGAAGCGGTGGAACAGTTCAGCGACGTCGGCGTACTCGAAGTTGTAGGTGCTCTGCTCGACTTCGTTCTGGTGGTAGACGTCGCCGTAGGTGACGATGCCCTGCGGACCTTCGGTCCACACCAGGTCATAGACGTTGTCGCAGTTCTGCAGGTACATGCACAACCGTTCCAGGCCGTAGGTGATCTCGCCCAGCACCGGCCGGCACTCCAGGCCGCCGGCCTGCTGGAAGTAGGTGAACTGGGTGACCTCCATGCCGTTGAGCCAGACTTCCCAGCCCAGGCCCCAGGCGCCGAGCGTCGGCGATTCCCAGTTGTCCTCGACGAAACGCAGGTCGTGCACGCGCGGATCGATGCCCAGCGCCTTCAGCGACTCCAGGTACAGCTCCTGGATGTTGTCCGGGTTGGGTTTCATCACCACCTGGTACTGGTAGTAACGCTGCAGGCGGTTGGGGTTTTCGCCGTAGCGGCCATCGGTGGGGCGGCGGCTGGGCTGCACGTAGGCGGCGTTCCACGGCTCCGGACCGAGCGCGCGCAGGAAGGTGGCGGGATGGAAGGTGCCGGCGCCGACTTCCAGGTCCAGCGGCTGGATCAGTACGCAGCCCTGGGCGGCCCAATACTGGTTCAGGGTCTGGATGAGCCCCTGGAAGGTCACGGCGGGGGTCGAAGTGGCGGCCATCGGCTTATCGTGCACTGCGGAAAAGCGGGCTAGTATACGGGGGAAGCCCCCGCCCCACCTTCGTTTGCCCACCGTGGACGTCCCCGTGAAAGCGCCTTTCCTCATCGTCGAAACCGGCCAGCCGGTGCCGTCGATGCGGCGTTATGGCGGCTTTCCGCACTGGATCCGGGTGGCGGCCGGACTGGAGGCGGACGAGACCGTGGTGAGCAATGTCGAGCGCGGCGACGCGCTGCCACGCCGCGAGGGATTCGCCGGGGTGATCGTCAGCGGTTCGGCGGCGATGGTCACCGACCGCGCCGACTGGAGCGAACGCAGCGCCGACTGGCTGCGCGATGCGGTCCACGAAGGCGTGCCGGTGCTGGGCATCTGCTACGGCCACCAACTGCTGGCGCACGCGCTGGGTGGCGAGGTCGCCTACAACCCGGCCGGACGCGAATCCGGCACCGTGACCATCGATCTGCATCCGCACGCCGAGGGCGACCCCCTGTTCGCCGGGCTCCCGGCCAGTTTCGCCGCCCACGCCACCCACGTGCAGACGGTGCTGCGGGCGCCGGACGGCGCGACCGTGCTGGCCCGTTCCGAACAGGACCAATGCCATGCCTTTCGCTGGCGGGACCGGGCCTGGGGCGTGCAGTTCCACCCCGAATTCGCCACCCACCACATGCGCGGCTACGTGCACGCGCGCGCCGAACACCTGCGCAACGAAGGCCGCTGCCCCGGCAGCATCGCCCGCAGCGTGACGGCGGCGCCGCAAGCCCGCAAACTATTGCGGCGCTTCGTCGCGCACGCACGCGGGTTGCAGGCCCGCTGAGCTTTCCTTCCCACGGACTACCGATGAGCATGATCAACAAGGTGCCGGCCAGCGCCGGCGCGGAATGGCTGCTGGGCGGATTCGCGCTGCTGCGCAGGGCGCCGGCGGCGTTGGGCATGCTGGCGGTGTTGTGGGGCCTGGCCTCGACCCTGCTGATGGTGCTTGCCAGCACCACCGGCGTGACCGTGCTGCTGTATGCGGCGCAGTTCCTGCTGATCCTGGCCGGCCCGCTGTTCTTCGGCGCCATGATCTGGGCGGCGCGGGAAGTGGACCAGGGCCGGCCGGCCCTGCCCGCGCACCTGCTGCAGCCGATTCGTGACGGCCATGGTCTGGCCTTGCTGCTCACCTTGCTGCCGCAGCTGATCGCCTGCTTCGCGTTGGGCCTGCTGCTGCTGGTGATGATCGGTCCGGATCAGCTCAAGCACCTGGGCGACGTATGGATGCAGATGCAGGCCGTGGCCGCCGAGGGCGGCCAGCCGGATCCGTCACTGGTGAAGGATCTGCCGGCCGGCCGCCTGCTGCTGTGGCTGCTGCTGGTGGCGGCTACCTTCGTCGGCATCAAGTGGATGACCTTCATCGCCGCGCCGCAGATCCTGTTTTCCGGTACCGATGCGTTCACCGCGATGCGCAACAGCCTGCGCGCCTGCGTGCACAACTGGACCGCGATGCTGGTGTTCTACCTGCTGGCCGGCATCGCGATCTTCGCGATCACCTTTGGCTCGATGTTGCTGCTGGTGATACTCCAGCTGGTGGCCGGACCGGTGATCGCGGCGCTGTTGTGGCAACTGGTGTTGCTGGCGGTGCTGACGCCGGTACTGGCGGGCGCGATGTATACCGCGTGGCGCCAGATGATGACGCCGGCGGGCTCGACCGCCTTGACGGCGACGCCGGCCACGACCCACATCGAAGCCTGACCGGACGCCGTTCCGCCGCGCCGTCCTGCTGATGGCTAGGCGCGGTGCCCGGTCCCCAGGTATTCGGCGCTCTGCATCTCGATCAGCCGCGAGGCGGTGCGTTCGAACGCGCCCTGCAGGCGTTCGCCCGTGTACAGCGCGGTCGGCGCGGCGTCGGCGGTGCAGACCAGGTTGACCTGGCGATCGTAGATCTCGTCGATGAGATTGACGAAGCGGCGCGCGGCATCCTCGTTGAGCCGGTCGAAACGCGGAATCCCGCCCAGCAGCAGGGTATGGAACTCGCGGGCCACCTCGATGTAGTCGGTGGTGCCACGCGGTCCCTCGCAGATGGCGGCGAAATCGAACCAGACGATGCCCTTGCCGCGCCCGCGCACCGGAATCCTCCGGTCGTCGATGACGATGTTGCCGTCGCGGGTGGCGCTGCCGGCGCTGAGTTCCTTCCAGCGTTCGCACAGCCAGCCGTCCGATTGTGCGTCCAGCGGGGCGCGATAGACCGGCGAGCGGGTCAGCGCGCGCAGGCGATAGTCCTCCGCGCCGATCGCGTGGACCTCCACGCAGTATTTCCGCAGCAACGCGATCGCCGGCAGGAAGCTGTCGCGCTGCAGGCCATCCTTGTAGAGGTTTTCCGGAGCGGTGTTGGAACTGGTCACCAGGGTCACGCCCTCGGCGATCAGGCGTTCCAGCAGGCGCCCGAGCAGCATCGCGTCGCCGATGTCGGTGACGAAGAATTCATCCAGCACCAGCACGCGCAGGCGGTCGCGCCACTCCTGGGCGATCTTCGCCAGCGGGTCGCTCTGGCCGGCGTGCTCGCGCAGGCGCTCATGCACGCCGCGCATGAAACGGTGGAAGTGGGTGCGGTACTTGCCGCCCCCATCGCCACGCGTGCGCGGCGAATCCGGATGGAACGGCTCCAGCGGCAGGCCGTCGTAGAACAGATCGATCAGGAAGGTCTTGCCGCGCCCGACGCCGCCCCACAGGTACAGGCCGCGCACCGGTTCGGGCTTCTTCCAGAACGCGGACAGCCGATCCAGCCAGCCATCCTGCGGGTCCTCCAGCAGCGCCAGGTGGATGCGGTCCAGTTCGCCGAGCGCCTCGTGCTGGGCGGGATCGTCGCGCCAGCGGCCTTCGGCGACGCCACGCGCATAAGCCTGCGACGGCGTCAGGGGCGCCGGGGTGTCGCCATCCGCCATCATGCCTCCGGCAACCAGGCCTTCATCGCGTGCTTGATCGCGCCGCGCAGGTCCATCAGCTTGCGGTGGAAGAAGTGGCTGGTCTCCGGCATGCGGATCAGCTCGGGCGGATCCTTGAGCGAATCAATCCAGTCGTAGACCGCCTGCGGTTCGACAATCTCGTCCTGCTCGCCCTGGATCACCAGCCACGGACAGGACGGCGGCACGATCGCCGCGAAGTCCCAGCGGCCGGCCGGCGGCGCGATTGAAATCAGCGCATCGGGCCTGAGCGTGTCCGCGCAGCGCAGCGAGACATAGGCGCCGAAGCTGAAGCCGGCCAGCCACAGCCGCGTTCCGGGCCGCTGCGCGCGCACCCATTCGACCACCGCCTTCAGATCCTCGGACTCGCCATCGCCATGATCGAAGCTGCCGGCCGAACCGCCCGTGCCGCGGAAGTTGAAACGCACCGTCACCGCGCCCAGTTCGCGCAGGCTGCGCGCGGTCATCACCACCACCTTGTTGTGCATGGTGCCGCCCTCGATGGGCAGCGGATGGCAGACGATGGCGATCAGCGGCAGCGCGGCGACGTCGCCGTCCGGCCATTCGACGGCGACCTCCAGCGGACCCTCCGGGCCGGGGAGGGTGAGGTTGGCGGTCTGCGCGGGGAAATCGGGGATCGACATGCGCCAATGATAAGCCCTGGGCCTTTCGTGGCCCCGGCGGGACGCGCGCCTGCGACCATCGGACCTGCAATGCAGCGTTCGATGTTTCGCCTTGCGGTTGACATTGCTGCGGCGCACAATTGCTGATTCCCCCGCCCGCGATACCCGGTTTCCCGGGATTTCCGCCCGCATGCGCCTTCCCCTCATCGCGCTCGCCGTGAGCGCTTTCGCCATCGGCACCACCGAGTTCGTGGTGATGGGCCTGCTGCCGCAGATGGCGCAGGACCTCGATGTCTCGATTCCCTCCGCCGGCATGCTGGTGTCCGGCTACGCCCTGGGCGTGGTGTTCGGCGGGCCGCTGCTGGCGCTGGCCACGGCGCGCTTGCCGCGCAAGGCGGTGTTGCTGGTGCTGATGGGCGTGTTCGTGCTCGGCAACTTGCTGTGCGCGCTGGCTCCCGACTACACCACGCTGATGGCCGCGCGCGTGATCGCCGCGCTGGCGCATGGTTCCTTCTTCGGCGCGGGCGCGGTGGTCGCCGGACATATCGCCCCGCCCGGCAAGCGCGCGCAGGCCATCGCGCTGATGTTCACCGGCCTCACCGTCGCCAACATCCTCGGCGTGCCCGCGGGCACCTGGCTGGGACAGGCGCTGGGCTGGCGGGCAACGTTCTGGGCGGTGGTGGGGCTGGGCGTGGTGGCGCTGATCGCCATCGCCCGCAACGTGCCGGTGCTGCATGACCTGGCGCCGCCGCGACTGGGCCGCGAACTGCGCGTGCTGCGCGAGCCGCAGGTGCTGCTCGCGCTGGGCATGACCGTGTTCGGCTTCGGGGGCGTGTTCACGGTGTTCACCTACATCGTGCCGATCCTCACCGATGAAGCCGGCGTGGCCAGCCATTCGGTGGGCGCGGTGCTGGTGCTGTTCGGGCTGGGCGCGACCCTGGGCACGCTGCTCGGCGGCCGCCTGGCCGACTGGAAACTGATGCGCGCGCTGACCATCGCCTTGTCGGTGTTGTGCGTGTTCTTCCTGCTATTCGCCGCCGGCATGCATCTCAAGCCGGTCGCGGTGGCGGGCGTGTTCCTGATCGGCTTCATCGGTTTCATCGGCGGCCCGGGCCTGCAGACGCGGTCGGTGCAGCAGGCGAAGGACGCGCCGCTGCTGGCGTCGACCCTCAACCAGAGCGCCTTCAACCTGGGCAACGCCGGTGGCGCCTGGATTGGCGCGAGCCTGCTGGCCCATGGCGCGGCCTATCCGGTGCTGGGCGTGGCGGCGGCGGCGGTGACCGCGGTGGGATTGGGGCTGACCGTGCTCAGCGCGCAGCGCGATGCACGGAGCGTTCCCTTCGACGCCGCCTGCGATAGCGGTTCCGCCGGGCACTGATCAAAGGCCGGGCGGGCACGGAGCCCGCGAGCAGGCTGGCACAGCATGTCCACGCGCCACCCAGGCCCAATGGGCAATCCGTCAGTCCGCCGGTACCGTCCGCTCGCGCGCCCATTCGCGCAGCGCGCCGACCTGTTCGGCCATCAGCACCGACAGCGGCCGGGTGTTGCGGATTTCCTCCATCAGCAATGCGGTGTCCAGCGTGCGCTGCTCGCCATGCGCGGTGTACAGCGCCGAGACGATGGCCTGTTCCAGTTCCGCGCCGGAAAAGCCGTCGGACGCCGCGGCCAGCGCGGGCAGTTGCAGTTCCTCGACCGGCAGATGGCGACGGGCCAGGTGCACGCGCAGGATCTCCACGCGGGTGTCGGCGTCGGGCAGGTCGACGAAGAAGATTTCATCGAAGCGACCCTTGCGCAGCAGTTCGGCGGGCAGTTCCTGGACCTGGTTGGCGGTGGCGACCAGGAACACCGGCGCCTTGCGCTCGGCCATCCAGGTGAGCAGGTAGCCGAGCACGCGCCGGGAGACCCCGCCGTCCTCGCCGCCGCTGGCCAGGCCCTTCTCGATCTCGTCGATCCAAAGCACGCAGGGCGCCAGCTGTTCGGCCGAGGCCAGCACGGTGCGCAGGTTCTTCTCGGTCTCGCCGTGGTACTTGTCGTACAGGGTGCCGAAATCCAGCCGCAGCAGCGGAACGCCGAAACCGGCGGCGGTGGCCTTGGCCAGCATCGACTTGCCGCAGCCCTGCACGCCCAGCAGCAGCACGCCGCGCGGCGGGTCCAGGCCCGGCGGCGCGCTGCCGGCGAACACCGCGCGGCGCTGCTCGATCCAGCGCTTCAGCCGGCGCGCGCCGGCCACCTCGGCGAAGCGCGCGGTGTCGTACTCGTAGTGCAGGTGGCCGCTGCGGTTCAGCAGTTCGAACTTGAGCCGGGTCAGCTGGGGCAGGTCGTCGGCGTTGAGCGCGCCATCGGCGTGGATCAGCTGGCGGGCGATGCGGCGGGCGTCGGACAGGCCCAGACCCTGCAGGTTGTGCAGGATCTGGCGGGCGGCGTCGCCGTCCACCTCGACCCGCCGGCCGCCGTTCTCGCGGGCGTAGCCATCGGCTTCCTCGCGCAGCATCTTCTGCAGGGCGGTGGCGTCGGGCAGGCGCGGGCTGAACCGCACCGCCATCGATTCCAGCTCCGGCGGCAGCTCCACCTTGTGGCCAACCAGCACGATCACGTGCGGCAGGCAGTGGCGGCGCTGGATCAGGTCGCGCAGCGCGCGCTGGCTGCTGGCGTAGCCCAGGTAAGGGTGGAAATCCAGCAGCAGGTAGATGCCGCGCTGGCTGGCCTGGCGCATCGCCTGCAACGCGGCGCTGGCGTCGGGCGGGCCTTCCGGCTCGTCCTCGCGGTCCATGTCGATGCGGCGCAGGCCCTCGGTGATGGTCCACCGGTACAGGGCCCGCCAGACCTGCGAGAGGGTCTGGCGGAACAGATCGACCGCGCGGGCCTCGTCCTGGGTCTCGATCACGATCAACGGGGTGTTGGCCCGGATCAGCGCGGTCAAATCCTGGAGTTCGTTCATGAAAGCGGTCGTTCCCTCGGGGAACGAAAGATAGCAAAGCGATTCACGCAACGTGGACACGCCCGGCGATTCCCGCCCGCCTGCGGCCGGTGTACCCTGCGGTTTCCCGGGCAACGAGGTGAGCGCATGAAGACGATTCTGGTCGCCAGCTCCAAGGGTGGCGCAGGCAAGAGCACCATCGCGACGAACCTGGCGGCAAGCTTCGCCCTCGACGGCAAGCGCACGGTGCTGGTGGACGCGGACCCGCAGGGATCCTCCACCCGTTGGGCCGAGCGCCGGGCCGAACTGGACAGCGCGGTGCTGCCGGTCGACGGCACCGGCCGGCGCGCCTGGCGCGACGCGGTGCCCGACGATGCCGACCGGGTGGTGATCGATGCGGCGGCCGGCGCGATGGCCACCGACCTGGAATCGTTCCTGGACAAGGCCGATGCGGTGGTGGTGCCGATCCTGCCCTCGGCGCTGGACATCGAGGCCACGGTCGGCTTCCTCAACACCTTGGCCAAGGTGCCGCGGGTACACAAGCGCAAGCTGCCGGTGGGCCTGGTGGTCAACCGCAGCAAACCCTGGACCAATGCCTCGCAGCAGGCGGTGGAGATGCTCTCCACCTGGCCCTACCCGGTGGTCGCGCAGTTGCGCGATACCCAGGCCTACGTGGTGCTGGCGGGGCTCGGCCGCAGTCTGTTCGACTACCGTTCGGCCCAGGTCCGTGATCATCAATCCGATTGGGATCCGCTGATGAAGTGGATCAAGAAAGCCTGACCAGGAAGGAGTCCCTGCCCCGATGCGCCAATTGATCCTGCTGCGCCACGCGCACGCCGAGCCCGCCGTTGCCGGGCAGTCCGATGTCGATCGGCCGCTTTCCCCGCAGGGCCTGGCCGAGGCCGAGGCGGCTGCCCGCTGGCTGGCCGAACACGGGCTGGTGCCGGACCGGGTGCTGTGCTCGCCCGCGCGGCGAGCCCGGGAAACCCTGGAAGCGGTGCTGGAAGCCATCGGTTACGTCGAGCAGCGGCTCGAGGACGGCATCTACGAGGCGACCGCGGGCGTGCTGGCCGAACTGGCCGACTCCCACCGCGAAGTGGAGCGCCTCATGCTGGTCGGCCACAACCCCGGCTTCGAGCGCCTGGCGGCGCTGATGCACAGCGGCCAGTCCGGCGACTACCGCGGGATGCCGACCGCGGCGGTGGTGGTGCTGACCCTGCCCGCCGAGGCCAACATCGAACCTGGCGTCGCCACCCTGTCTTCGTTCTGGTGGCCATGACGCTGTTGACTGACAGGGGGTGGCTGAGCGTTGTTCTGGGACTCGGCCTGTTGTGCGCCTGGCCGGTCCGGGCGGGAGGAGACAAGGGGTTCGATCCGGCGCATACGCGACTGGGTTTCGAACTGCGCACGCGTTGGGGCCAACGCCTGGAAGGCTTGTTTCCCCAGTACGAGGGATACGTGCGGGTGCTGGAGGACGGCCGCCAGCAGGTCCATCTGCGCATGTATACCCGCAGTGTCGAGATCGTCGGCTATCCGCGCTACACCGAGTGGGCGCGCAGCGCCAAGTTCTTCGAGGCGGATCGCTATCCGGTGGTGACCTTCATCTCCAAGCCCTATGCGCCGCAACTGCTGCGCGAGGGCGGCCTGCTGGAAGGCGACCTGAGCATCCGCGGGATCAGCCGGCCGCGCAGCCTGACCGTGGCGCCGGCCACCTGCGCGCGTCCGGCGGTGGACTGCGACGTGGTGGCCGCCGGTGCGGTGCGTCGCAGCGACTATGACATGGACGACTGGAAGCTGGCGGTGAACGATCGCGTGGTGTTCGTGCTGCGCGCCCGGGTCAGGGACGGAGCTCCCCAGTGAATCTGTCCTTGTTGCGCAACGCCGCGCGCAGCGCGGCGATCCTGCTGTCGCTGGCGTGCACCGCCTGCGCCGGAC